>NZ_JBIAQI010000016.1:0-255419 GCF_042888905.1 Streptosporangium sp. NPDC002721 | reverse complement strand
GCTGCTGCGACTGCCGTACTCGGCGCCGCATACCCCATCGGCCTCGGCCGACATCAACGTCTCGGCCATGGTCTTCACCATGGATCGCAACAGATCCGGATCCCCCTGCTCGATCTGCTCCGCCAACCAGGTCGCGGGGTCCACACTGTTGTTTGCGGCCATCGCTTTCTTCTCCTTCGATCTTGTTACTTCGCACTCGAAGGATCACGCGATGGCCGTCCTCATTTCACGGCGCCACGCCTGCTACCTAGGGAAACTCGTACACCACCTCCGTGGACGCAACCACCCCACAGGTATTTGTGAACGTGGGTGCCGAACTCCTTGCGCAGCATCCGAGCCGAAACTCCCTTCAGTGAGTTGACCAGCTTGGACAAGGCGACCTTGGGCGGATAGTGGACCAGCAGATGGACGTGGTCGTCGGCGCCGTTGAACTCGC
This sequence comes from Streptosporangium sp. NPDC002721, assembly GCF_042888905.1. Lineage (NCBI taxonomy): Bacteria > Bacillati > Actinomycetota > Actinomycetes > Streptosporangiales > Streptosporangiaceae > Streptosporangium > Streptosporangium sp. NPDC002721. Next base: position 254,983 of record NZ_JBIAQI010000016.1, on the reverse strand, counting down.
AAAGTTCGACTTCAAAGTCGGCGCAGACCTCTCGCATGATCTGTTCGCATCGGACCAGCATCGGGTCGGTGAAAGCCCCCCGCCGATATTTGGTGACAAAAACCAAATGAGCGTGGAGGGTGTGGACGACGTGCCGTCCCTTTCTCACATGTGGGTTCGATTCCCATCTCGGTGACATAAACCAAACGATACGATCAGAGTGTGGGGAAGGCGAAGCAGGTGAAGCAGACGCGGGCGCATGTAGCGCGCCTGGAGTTGAGCGCGGCCCAGGCGGCGGTGCTGGACGGCCAGGCGCACACCGCCCGCGCATTGTGGAACCTGCTGCACGAGTACGTCACCTTCCGCCAGGGCCGCCTCGCGACGGTGAAGGAGTGTGACGAGGCGATCCGGGCGGCTCGGTGTGAGATCGACTGGATGGGCCAACTGCCCGCCCAGGCGGCTCAGGCGGTGTTGAAGACCTACCGGCAGGCGTGGGCGAACTTCTTCAACCCCGATCACCCCGCCCAACGCCCGACGTTCAAGACACGGCTTCGATCCCGCCTGGCCGTTGATGTGCCCCAGGCCCGCGACTTGCGGATCAAGCGGGTCAATCGGCGCTGGGGTGCGGTCAACCTGCCCAAGGTCGGGCGGGTGCGGTTTCGCTGGACCAAGGACCTGCCTGGCCTCACCAAGAGCGGCCCGGCTGGGAAGATCACCGGAGCCCGGCTGATCAAGGGCACCTTCGGCTGGCAGATCGTGTTCCGGACCCAGACCATGGCCGCCGCGGTCATGGACACCCATCCCGGTCCGGCCGTGGGGATCGACCGGGGGATCACTGTCGCCTTGGCGTTGTCGGACGAGACCGTGCGTGAACACGGCCCGTGGCTTACCGGCGGTGAGCGTGAACACCTGCGCCGCCTGGAGAAGAAATCCGCCCGCCAGCGCGCCGCCCACACTCCCACACAGCCGACTTCTCATCGGCTGATGCGCACCTATGACCAGATAGCCAGGCTCCGCGCGACAGCCAAGCGCCGAGCTCTCAACTGGCAGCACCACACCACCACCGAACTCGCCGACACCTTCAGCGTGATCGTGGTGGAGGATTTGAAAATCACGAACATGGTCCGCTCCGCCAAGGGCACGATCGAGCACCCAGGCCGCAACGTGAGGCAGAAGGCAGGGCTGAACCGCGCCATCACCGGCGAGGCATGGGGCCGCACGCTCACCCTGCTGGAGTACAAAACCCGGGATCGCGGCGGGCTGGTGGTGAAGGTCCCCGCCCCAGGCACGTCGCAGACCTGCCACCGGTGCGGGCACCGCGACCCGGCCTCCCGTGACGGCACCAGGTTTTCGTGCGCCAACCTCGCGTGCGGGTGGAGCGGCCACGCCGACACCAACGCCGCGATCAACATTCGCAACGCCGCAGGAACTGCGGTGTCAGGACGTGGAGACCTCGGGACTGCCCGGTCTGCGAAGCGTCAACCCCCGCGCGCCGCCTAACCGCCACGCGACGGGAGAATCCCCGGCCCTCAAGCCGAGGAGGAGTTCAACGCAGCCTCGGCAACCAGGCGGGGAGGAACCGCACCCTGGAACTCCTGCGCCGCGCGAACGGCTGAGAGTGTACGGGCGGAAGTGGCCCGTCTTCCGGAACCCCGTGTCGCGCGGACGGACAGGAGCACACGCCGTGTGCCGGGGGTCGGGGGTCGGGCCGAGGGTCAGGACTCGGTGGCCGTCAGCAGGTGCCGGGCGGCGTCGCGTGCCTCGTCGATGCTCTCGTGGAAGAGCTTCTCGACCTGCCGGGCCTGCTCGGTCAGGTGCTCCAGGCCGGGGAGGACGAGCTCGTCCTCCGCGGTCTCGGCGACCAGCGCCTCGTACTGCGGGGTCCGCTCGGCGAGCACCTGGAGCTGCTGGTAGGCGCGGTAGACGCCGTCGGCCTTGCGCACCTGCCTGGCGTACTCCTCCAGCGCGCGGACCCGTCTGGTGAGCGAGGTCTCGGCGGTCTCCAGGGCCTTGACGTAGGGGGTGAAGGCCTCGGCCACCTCGGGCGGGGGCGCGCCCGGTACGAGCCGGTGGTGCTCGGCCTTCATCTCGGACAGCCGCACCAGCTTCCCGGCGATCCGCCAGGTCTGGTCGGGCAGGGTCACCGCGTTGTCGATCGTGTCGAGCAGCCGCGCCCGGTTGATCTCGGAGGCGAGAACCGTCTCCGTGGCGTCCTGCGTGCGGCGCAGCAGGTCACCGCAGTCGCCGTCGAGGTCCTCCGGCAGGATGAACCGGTCCCTGTGCTCCATGGCCAGCCGGACGCGCCGCCGCTCCCGGCGGCTCTCGGGGTCGTCGCTCAGGCCGCGCAGTACGGAGAAGGAGATCAGGGCGAGGGCGGCGATGAAGCCTCCCGTGGCGCTCAGGCTCGCCATGAGCAGCAGGAGCCCGGTGATCGCGATCAGTTTGACGGGGTCGGGCCCCTCCCGGCGGGGGACCTGTCCCAGCCGGGCCGCGCGCAGCGCCGGCGGGCTGGCGCGGAGGACCGAGGAGACCGGTTCGGGCAGGGCCGGATCTATCAGCAGGTGCGGGGGGCGTCTCCTCGGATCCACGCGACCTCCTCGCGACGGGGTACAGACGAGTCCTTCCACTGTCTCCCATGGACGGGGCTATGGCGCATTTACGGATGACATATGCGGACATCGGGGATTACGGAAACCGGCACCGGGCGTTAACTGCCCGCGCGTAAAGCGGCGTATAAACTCGGGGGCGATGAACGACTTCACGCGTTGGATCGATCTTGAAGGTGCCGCCAACGTCCGAGACCTCGGCGGGCTCGCGACGGTGGACGGCGGGACCACACGCTTCGGCCGGATCTACCGGTCCGACAACCTGCAGGGGCTGACCGGACGAGACGTCCGGCAACTCGTCACCGACCTGAAACTCCGCAACGTCGTCGACCTGCGCTCGGGCGCCGAGGTGCGCCTGGAGGGGCCGGGGCCGCTCACCGAGGTGCCGGAGGTGAGCATCCACCACCACACCCTGTTCGCCGAGGGCGGCGTCCTCACCGACGTCGAGGCGGACACCATCGAGGGTGACAAGGTGCTGCCCTGGACGGAGCGGGTCGAGGAGGATCTCGCCGAGCTCCGGGTGACCGGGTTCTACTACGGCTACCTTCGCGACCGCCCCGACTCGGTCCTGGCCGCCCTGCGCGCCGTGGCCCTCGACGACGGGGCCGCCATCGTGCACTGCGCGGCGGGCAAGGACCGCACCGGTGTCGTCTGCGCCCTCGCGTTGGAGGTCGCAGGTGCCACCCGCGAGGCGATCGTCGCCGACTACGTCGCCACGGCCGACCGCATCGACGACATCCTGGCGCGGCTGCGCTCCAGCGCCACCTACCGCGACGACCTCGACACCCGCCCGCCCGACGACCACCGCCCGAGAGCCGAGTACATCGAGCAGTTCCTGGGCGTCCTCGACGACCGGTTCGGCGGCCCGCTGGAATGGCTCACCTCGCACGGCTGGAGCGAGGCCGACTCCCGGACCCTCCGCGCCCGCCTGCGCGACTAGAGGTTCTCCGGAGCGGGACCGCCCGCTCGGTCAGTGGTCCTCCAGCGCGACGACCCGGCGTTCGGCGGCCGAGCGGCGGGCGGCCTCCAGCACGGTGAGGGCCTTGACGACCTCCTCCGGGGCGACCGGCGGCGGGGCGCCCTCGCGCAGCGAGGCCACCACGGCCCGGTAGAAGCCGGCGTAGGCGCCGGGCTCCGTGGGGACGGCGCGCGCGTCGCCGGAACCGTCGTCCGCGCCGAGGGTGCCCCAGCGCTCGGACGGCTCCTCGCCGAAGCCGGGGGAGGCGGGGGTGAGCCCGGCGCGCAGCTGCTCCTCCTGCACGTCCAGGCCGTACTTCAGGTAACCCGCCCGCGAGCCCAGCACCCGCAGGCGGGGCCCCAGCCGGGGGGTGACCGCGCTGACCCATAGGTGCGAGCGGGCCCCGCCCGCGTGGGAGAGGGCGATGAAGGTGTCGTCGTCGGCGTTGACCCCGGAGCGGCGCACGTCCGACTCGGCGTAGACGTCGACGGCCGGGCCGAGCAGCCGCAGGGCCTGGTCGACCAGGTGGCTGCCGAGGTCGTACAGCAGCCCGGCGACCTCCTCGGTCCCGCCCGTCTCGCGCCAGCCGCCCTTGGGCACCGGCCGCCAGCGCTCGAAGCGCGACTCGAATCGGGTCACCTCGCCCAGCTCGCCCGCCGCGACCAGGCGCCCGATCGTGAGGAAGTCGCCGTCCCAGCGCCGGTTCTGGAACACGGTCAGCATCAGGCCCAGGTCGCGCGCCAGCTCCGCCAGGCCGCGCGCCTCGGCGGCGGTCGCGGCCAGCGGCTTGTCGACCACCACCGGCAGGCCCGCCTTCAGCGCGGCCTCCGCCAGCGGGACGTGCGTGCGGTTGGGGGAGGCGATCACGACCAGGTCGACGGAGTCCCACAGCTCGGCGGGGTCACGGACCACCCGCGCGCCGTACTTCCCCGACACCTCGGCGGCCCGCTCCGGATCACCGGTCACCACCGCCGACAGGGTGAGGCCGGGCGTCGTGGAGATCAGCGGGGCGTGGAAGAACGCCCCCGCCACGCCGTACCCGACGAGGCCCACGCGCAGGTCGTCGTACGGGCCGTCGTGCGGGGGCCCGGTCCGCAGGTCAGTCACCGCGCTGCTCGTCGCGCTCGGCGAGGAACGCCTCGAACTGGGCGGCGAGCTCGTCGCCGGTCGGCATCTCCGACGGCTCGGCCATCAGGCTCTCGCGCTCGGAGCCCGCCGCGAACGCGTCGTACTGCTGCTCCAGGCCGGTGATGGCGGTGGACAGCTCCTGGGAGGCCTGGATCTGCTCGGCGATCTCGGCGTCGGTCTTCTCCGCGGCCTCGCGCAGGCCGTCCAGCGGGAACACCAGCCCGGTGCTCCTGGTGACCGCCTCCAGCGCGGCCACCGCGGCCGAGGGGTATTCGGCCTGGGCCAGGTAGTGCGGGACGTGCACGGCGTAGCCGAGGGCGTCGTGCCCCTTGGCGCCGAGCCTGAACTCGATCAGCGAGGCCACGCTGCCGGGCACCTGGACCTTGCCGAAGGCGCTGGTCTGGCCGGCGACCAGCTCGGGGCGGCTGGCGTGGCCGGTGACGCCCAGCGGGCGGGTGTGCGGGACGGCCATCGGGATGCCGTGGGTGGTCACCAGCCTGCCCACGTTCAGCCGGGTGACCAGCGTGCCGACGGCGGCGGTGAACAGCTCCCACTCCCGGTCGGGCTCGGGGCCGCTGAGCAGCAGGAACGGGATGCCCGTGGTGTCGTGGACGAGGTGCAGCGAGAGCTCGGGGCTCTCCAGATCCGCCCAGTGGTCGGTGTCGAAGGTCATGGTGGGCCGCCGGGAGCGATAGTCCAGCAGACGGTCGACGTCAAAGGTCGCCACGACCCGGTGCTCCAGCTCGTCGAGCAGGTGGGCGATGGCTAGCCGTCCGGCGCCGCCCGCGTCCACGAACCCGTCGAAGTGGTAGAGCAGCACCGGATCGGTCAGCTCAGGGACGTCTCCGCTGAGCCGGTAGAGATCCGTCGGGTCGAACACCGTTTTCCAGCCTTTCGTCGGTCGTCTCTTCAGCTCAACCCTCGGGGGGGCCGCTGAATTCCGCCTACCCTCGGCGATCACACGGCACCCTACCGGGGCACAATGGGTCGCATGCAGTCTGACCCTGAGCTTGAGGAGTTCGCGACCCGTCTGTTCAACCTGGCGAGGACCGGCGAGACGGAGCGGCTCCGAGCCTACGTCGGAGCCGGGGTTCCGGTCGACCTCACCAACGACAGGGGCGACACCCTGCTGATGCTCGCCGCCTACCACGGCCACGCGGATACGGTCCGGGCGCTAACCGGGTTGGGGGCCGACCCCGGCCGGGCCAACGACCGCGGGCAGACGCCGCTGGCGGGCGCCGTCTTCAAGAAGGAACCCGACGTGATCAGGGCACTTCTGGAGGCCGGGGCCGATCCGCACGCCGGGACCCCCTCCGCGGCGGACGCCGCCCGCATGTTCGGTCAGCACGAATACCTGGAATGGTTCGGGCAGTAAGTGAGAAACCGCGATATCCACGTGTTTCCTGACGTATAGGAAAACGGGCGTCCTTCGGCCATCCTTGGGGAGTGGGAACTACTACTAAGCGTAGGTCAGGCCTGTCTCTCCGCATCCCCCCGTTACCCTGTCCCTTCCCCAGTGAGGTCAACCCCCATGTCGAGAGGGTCAACACCGAGACTCTCGACTGGCTCGTCGACCGGGGCATCCTGAAGGACGCCGAGACCGTCGAGCGTTACCGCCAGGCCAAGTACGGCTGGCTGGGGGCCCGCACGTATCCCTATGCCGAACACCACACGCTCCGCCTGGCGACCGACTGGTGCGTGTGGCTGTTCGCCTTCGACGACGCCTTCTGCGAATCGGGCCGCGGCGCCGGCGAGATAACCCGCGCCCTGCCCCGGCTGTTCACCGTCCTCGACGACCTGGAGGCCGGGCAGGAGGTCGACGACGTCTTCGCCGGGGCACTCCTGGAGATCAAGACCAGGATCGCCACGTACGGCGACGACGACCAGCTCGACCGCTGGCGCACCGTCACCAAGGACTATCTCTTCGCCCAGGTGTGGGAGGCGGCCAACCGCGAGGCCGACGTCGTGCCGAAGGTGGACGACTACATCTTCATGCGGCGGCGCACCGGCGCCATGCTCACCGTCTTCGCGCTCATCGACGTCGCCAGCGGGCACGGCCTCACGCCCGAGGAGTGGCGCCACCCCGACGTCAAGGCGATCACCGAGAGCGCCAACGACGTCGTCGTCTGGGACAACGACATCATCTCCTACGCCAAGGAGAGCGACGGCGCCAACTCGCGCAACAACCTGGTGAGCGTGCTCGCCAGGCACCGGGGCTACTCGCGGCAGCAGGCGATGGAGGCGATCGGCGCCATGCGCAACCGGGCCATCGCCGACATGGTGGCGCTGCGCCCCTCGCTGGAGGCGCTCGGCTCCGAGGCGGTGCTGGCCTACGTACGCGGCCTGGAGTTCTGGATCAGCGGCAGCGTCGACTACTCGCTGACCAGCTCCCGCTACACGACCGCGTGGCAGCGGTAGGCACCGAAGCCCTCCAAAGCCCGCCGGAACCCCGAAGCCCGCCGGAACCCCCGAAACCCCGAAGCCTCCCGCGGCCCTCCGCGGCACGACCCACCCCTACACGACCTGGCCGTCCTCGTGGTCTCCGAGCGCGAGGACGATCAGCTCCTCCAGGTTCAGCTTCCTGCCCTGCGCGAAGGCCCTGTCGTGGGCCTCCTCGCCGAGGACGCGCTTGCACTCCTTGACGCAGCGGTCGTGCTCGGAGTTGAAGAACGGGGAGCCCAGCTGCGGCATCCCGAAGGTCCGCCAGTTGGCCTGGCCGCCGCCCATCAGCCGGGCCGCGAGCGCCGCCTGCCCCTCCTCCAGCGCCTGCTTGGCCACCACCTCGATCGCCAGGCCGATGCCGAGCACGTCGTGGAAGTAGCGCTTGAGCCGCAGCGCCTCGCGCGCGTTCGACATCGCCTCGGGGGAGCGGCCCATCGCCTGGTACACGCTGGCGAGCGCGTAGATGGCGTACGAGCGCAGCCACAGCTCGCCGCGCTGGGTGCAGACCGCGATGCAGTCGCGCAGCAGCACCTCGGCCTCGGCCGGCTCGTTCTGGATGAGCAGCACCATGGACAGCTCGACGATCGAGGGCAGCAGGCCCGGGTTGAGCTCGCGGCCGCTCTTGTGGAACTCGATCGCCACCCCCAGCAGCGCGCTCGCCTTCTGCAGGTCGTTCTGCAGGAACGCGGCCGTGCCGAGCATCTTGGTGGCCAGGATGACCGCGCCCGAGTCGCCGACCCTGACGGCGTCGGAGCTGCACTGCTCCGCGGCCTCGATGGCGCCGGCGATGTTCCCCTGCGCGCTGTTGATATAGGACAGCACCCACAGCGCCTTGCACCGGTCGGCGCTCGGCTGGCGGGCCAGCTCCAGGGTCTTCTCCAGGTAGAGCCTGCCCTCGCGGGCCAGCCCGCAGGCCACCCACATGAACCACAGGGAGGAGAGCAGCTTCAGCCCTGCCTGCACCTCGCCGGGGGTGCGCAGGCAGTGGTCGAGCGCGACGCGGATGTTGTCGTGCTCGTGGCGCATCCTGACGTACCAGTAGACCTGGCGGGCGCCGGACCAGGCGTCCTCGCTCCGCTTGGCCAGCTGCAGGTAGTAGTCGCGGTGCTTCTCCCGGATCACGGCGGTCTCGCCGAGCTTGTCGAGCCACTCCTCGCCGTACTGCCGCAGGGTGTCGATCAGCCGGTAGCGGTGCCCCGAGGGCGTGCCGTCGCTCAGCAGGATCGACTTCTCCACCAGGCTGGAGATGAGCTCCATGATGTCCTCGGACAGGAGGGTGTCGCCCGAGCAGACGTAGCGGGCGGCGTCGAGCTCGAAGTCACCGGCGAAGACCGACAGCCGCGCCCACAGCAGCCGCTCGGCCGGCTCGCACAGCTCGTGGCTCCACCCGATCGCGGCCCGCAGCGTCTGGTGCCTGGGCAGCGCCGTGCGGCTGGCCCCCGCGAGCAGGCTGAACCGGTCGGCCAGCAGGCCGAGGATCTGCTCCACCGACAGGGCGCGCATCCGGACCGCGGCCAGCTCGATGGCGAGCGGGATGCCGTCGAGGCGGCGGCAGAGCTCGGCCACCGGGCCGATGTTGTTCTCGTCCAGCATGAAGTTGGGCACCACCGCGCTCGCCCGCGCGACGAAGAGCTGCACGGCCTCGTTGCTGAAGACGTCCTCGCCCGGGGAGTCGCCGGGGACGGCGAGCGGCGGGATGGTGACCGTGTGCTCGCCCTTGGCGTTCAGCGACTGGCGGCTGGTCGCCAGGATGGTGAGCCCCCTGGCGGTGCCGAGCAGGTCCTCGAAGAGGGCGCCGCACGCGTCGACCAGGTGCTCGCACGTGTCGATGATCAGGAGGATCTCGCGGTCGCCCAGCCATTCGACCAGCGTCTCGTCCGCCGAGCGGGCGGACTGGTCGGCGATCCCGAGGGCCGAGGTGATCGTGTGGCGGACCATCCCCGAGTCCTGGAGGCGGGCCAGGTCGGCGAACCAGACGCCGTCCTTGAAGTCGCCCCGCATCTGGTGGGCGATCCGCAGGGCGGTGCGGGACTTGCCGACGCCCCCGATGCCGGTCACCGTGACCAGGCGGTGCTCGCCCAGCCGCTGCCGGAGTGTGGTGAGCAACCTGGTGCGCCCCACGAAGCTGGTCAGCTCGTTGGGCAGATTGCCGTCTCGCCGCCATCCTGCTGGCGTTGTCATGGCGCCTCACGGGGGTAGCTGAAACCTGCCACCGCATCGTACCGTCTGGGCTCTCGCCTGTCCCCGAGGTCCGCGGGGCACGGAAGCCCGCTTTCCACGGGGAAACCGGGCTTTCCGCCGGGCTTTCGCCGGGCTTTCCGCTGGGCTCTCCGGGGAGGGGTACGGGCTCTCGCGGCGACGGGTCCCCTCCCGTGGCCGGGGCGGTCTTCGGCCCGGACGGGGGGGCGCGGGCCGCGACGGTGGCTAGCATGGGGCGCGTGACAGTGCGCGAACCCGATGACCTGCGTCCCGTCGATCTCGCCGACGACGGGCTGCCGATCCTGCCCGACCAGACCGCCGACGACACCGACCTCGGCTGGAGCGAGTGGCGCGAGGCCGACGACGACGCCCGCCTGCTGGAGGACCGCCCTCCCCACTGGGGGTGACGCCCTACGGGGGGTGACGCCCGGTCGAGGTGACCGGCCGTGAGCCGCGTCCCTCCGGCGGAGCCTCCGGTGAGGACCCCGCTTCTCCGGCGGAGCCCCCTGACGAGGGCCCCGCCGGTGGGCGTCCGCTAGGAGACCACGTCCTTGCCGCGGAAGCGGCGGAAGGCGAACGCGACCAGGATCGCCGAGTAGGTGACGGAGACGGCCACCCCCTTGAGCATGCCGTCGTACTCCGGCTGCGGGGCCAGGGCGTCCAGCCACGCGGTGTTCCAGAACGTCGGGAGAAACTCCCTGAGCCCGCCGAGCGCCTCGACCGCCTGCAGGATGTTGCTGATGATCACCAGGCCGACCGCCCCGCCGACCGCCCCCAGCGGGGAGTCGGTGCTGACGGAGAGCAGGAAGGCCAGGGCCGCGACCACGAACTGGCTGACCAGGGCGTAGCCGATCACCACCCCGAACCGGGGCAGCACGTCCAGGGCGGCGATCGTCTCACCGGTCCCCGGCACCCGGACGTCGTTCCAGCCGAAGGCGAGGGTCCCGGCCAGCAGGGCCATCACCGGCAGGCAGATCACCGCCGCCGCCGAGTAGCCCATCGCGACGACCAGCTTCTGCCGCAGCAGGCGGTCGCGCGGGATCGGGGCGGCCAGCAGGTAGCGCAGCGACGACCAGCTGGCCTCGCTGGCCACGGTGTCGCCGCAGAACAGCGCCACCGCGACGACCAGCAGGAAGCTCGCCGACACCGACAGGGCGAACGCCGCGAAGTTCAGCCCGCCCTCGGTGGCCAGGTCGGAGATGCGCAGCGTGGTGCCGGGCTGCCCGGACCCGGCGCCGACCTTGAAGGCGATCACCAGGATCCACGGCAGCGCGAGCAGCAGGCCGAACATCACCAGCGTGCGGCGCCGCTTGAACTGCCGGACGATCTCCACGGAGAGCGGCAGCGTGCGTCCCGGCGCGTACCCGCGCGCCGACCCGTTCTCCGGAACCCCGCTCCCGGGGGTTTCGCGCTCGGGGGTTCCGTGCTCCGGGACGCGGCCGCTTCGCGCGGGGCCGTCGCCCGTCGCGCCGGTCATGGTGCCACGGGCGCCGTTGATGTCGCTGTCGCTCACGCCTTCTCTCCGATCAGGTCCAGGAAGACGTCTTCCAGGCGGGTGCCGGAGCCGTTGACCGGGGTGCGGCTGCTCAGCAGCTCGGCCACGGTCCCGGCCGTGACGAGGCGCCCGCGGTGCATGACCACCACGTGACTGCAGGTCTGCTCCACCTCGGCGAGCAGGTGGCTGGAGACGATGACCGTACGGCCCCCTCTGGCGTAGCGGATCAGGACCTCGCGCATCTCGCGGATCTGGGGCGGGTCGAGACCGTTGGTGGGCTCGTCCAGGACGAGCAGGTCGGGCAGGCCGAGCATGGCCTGCGCGATGGCCAGGCGCTGGCGCATGCCCTGCGAGTAGGTGCGGACGGCGCGGTCCAGGGCCTTGCCGAGACCGGCGATCTCCAGGGCCTCGGCGAACCTGGCGTCCTCGACGGGCCGGCCGGTCGCCTTCCAGTACAGCTCCAGGTTGTCGTGGCCGTTGAGGTGCGGCAGGAAGCCCGGCCCCTCGACGAACGAGCCGAGCCGGGACAGGACCGGCGCGCCGGGCACCACCCGGTGCCCGAAGATCCGCACCTCGCCGCCGTCGGGTTTGATCAGGCCCATCAGCATGCGCAGGGTGGTGGTCTTGCCCGCCCCGTTGGGGCCGAGCAGGCCGAGCACCTGGCCGTGCTCGACGGTGAACGACAGGTCGTTCACCGCGAGCTCGCCGTTGCGGTACGCCTTGGTCAGGCCGTGGATCCGCAGCGGTACGGAGTCCAGCTCCGGGTCGTGCTCGTCGGCGGCGCGGCGGCGCCCGGCGAGCAGCAGGGCCGCCGCGACGGCGAGGGAGGCCAGCGGCAGCGCCCAGATCCACCAGGCCGGGCCGGTCGAGGGGGTGCGCAGGGTCGCGTAGGTGGGCACGCTCACGGCCGGTGAGGCCAGGGCGACCGTGTGGACGGCCGGGGCGGCGGGGGTGCTGTAGCCCAGGTCGGTGGTGGTGAACGCGACGCGCAGCCGGTGCCCGACCTCGAACCTGTGGTCGATGGCCGGCAGGGTCACGGTGGCCTCGCCGGAGCCGCCCTCGGGGATCGCGATCCTGACCGGGGCGACGAGCCCCTCGGGCAGGATCGGCGCCTGCGTCGCGCCCGCGACGTCGTAGAGCTTGGCGAACAGCGTCACCTCGCTTGCCGCCGCCGCACGCGTCCCGGCGGCCTCCGCCTCTGGCCCGCCGGTGTCCGAGGCGGTGTCCGAGCCGGTGTCCGCGGTGTCACCCGGCGCGGCGTCGCCCGCCGCGGAGGAACCGGCCGGTTCGGGCGTCACCCGCACCCGTACGGTCGAACTGCCGGTGACCTGGAGCGGGGCCGTCAGCGGGGCGGAGTCGAAGGTGGCGCTCTGGCCCGCCATGTCGATCGACAGGTTCGCGGTGGCGTTCCCGCCGAGGCCGCCGAAGCCGGGGACGGCGGAGATCGAGGAGGGGGACCCGCCGGGCGGGTTGGCCACCCGCTGGCCGGGCCCGCTGAGCGGTACGGAGGTCTGGCCGGTGCCGGACAGCCCCGGGTAGCCGCCGGCGACGGCGTGCAGCTGGACCGGGCGCCGGGTGCCGGGGTCGCGCCCGCCGTCGCGGGTGACGGTGAAGCCGCCCGCCGGCCCGGCCTCCCCGTCCCCCTTCAGGTGGCGGTCGAACCAGCCGAGCGTCCTGTCGTGCAGCCAGTCGACCTCGCCGTTGCCGCCGTCGTGGCCGCCGTCGAACCAGGCGACCTCCACCGGGGCGCCGGTGGCGGCGATCGCCCTGGCGTTGGCGTCCGCCTGGCCCAGGGTGAACAGCGAGTCGCGCTGTCCCTGGAGCAGCAGCGTCGGCACCTTGATTTTGCCGGGCACCGAGATCGGGCTGGACCTGCGCAGCGTCTCCACCGCGTCCGCCGTCGCCCGGCCGCTCTCCGCGACCTTCTGGTACATGTCACAGATCTCCGGCAGGAACCGGCCGCACCGGACCTCTTCGGCGGTGAGCGGCCGGGGCTGGGCGGGCGGCGCCCCGGTTCCGCCCTCCTCGCCGTCCTCGCCCTCGGTGCCCTCCGCGCCTCTCCCGAGGGCGGCCAGGCCGGCCGCGCCCGGCGCGGGACCGCCGCGGCTGAAGAACAGCCCGGCCCACATGCGCTTGAACACCCCGCTCTCCGGGCCCTGCCCGGTGGCGTTCGGGAACAGCGCGTCGGCCAGGTCGTACCAGGTGATCTGCGGGGCGATCGCGTCGATCCTGGGGTCGTGGGCGGCGGCCATCAGCGCGATGGCCCCGCCGTAGGAGCCGCCCGCGACGCCCACCCGGGGGTCGCCCGCCGCGTCGAGGCGGACCTCGGGCCGCCTGGCGACCCAGTCGACGAGCTGGCGCACGTCCTTGACCTCGTAGTCGGGGGAGTTCAGCGCGATCTGCCCCGAGGAGCGGCCGAAGCCCCGCGCGGACCAGGTCAGCACGGCGTAACCGTCCTGAGCCAGCCGTACGGCGGCGTCCCTGACGCTCTGCTTGCTGCCGCCGAAGCCGTGCGCGAGGAGCACCGCGGGGGCCCTGCCGCCTCCGGCCGGGGGGAAGAAGCTCGTGTCCAGCGTGACCCGCTGGTCGTCGTCCGGCCCGTCGACCACCGTGATCATCTGGTTTTGGGCCCGTACGTCCGGCTCGGACGGCCACACCAGCCAGGCCGCGACACCGACGACCAGCACGGCGACCGCGGCGATCCAGACGGTCCGTTTTCCCCCACGTTGCATGACGAGAGCCTACTGACTTGAGCTGAGAGCCTCCTGAGACCGTTCTCAGGAGGGTTCCCGCCGCTTGGAACGCCGGTGAGGCGCGGTTAAAGCGCTGGTCAGCCGCCGGTCGGCCGCCGTTCACGCGCGGGCCGGCCCCCGTGGCGGAGGGGCGGGCCGGACGCGGGTGATCACCCGCGGGGGAGGAAGGCGGAAGTGGCGCCGATGCTCAGGGTTGTCCCCGATTGCGGAGCGAGGTAAAGGAGCGGCATCATTTCGAGGCGTGAAGCCAGTAGAAAGCCTCCGAAGAAGAGCCACTCCCGTCATCGAGTGGGCTCTGCCGTATTGGACGCGCGGGAAGGCCGGCAGGGAGACCCCGGAGGATCTGTTCAGGCTCCTCTACCTCGGGTGGCTGGTGGCTTTCTCGTTCAAGGTGCTCGGCGCGTCCTGGGACGTCTCCTGGCACTTCAAGTGGCTCCGTGACGACCTGGCGCCGCCGCACCTGCTCAACAGCGTCGGCACGGCCATCGCCCTCGCCCTCACGATCATCCACGTCTACACCGGTTACGGCGTCGACAGGCTCGCGCAGCGCCTCATCAGCTGGGGCACGGGCATCTTCCTGGTCGCGGTCCCGCTGGACCTGATCAACCACCGGATCAACGGGCTCGACATCACCTCGTGGAGCCCGTCCCACCTGATGCTCTACATCGGCACGCTCTTCATGGTCTGCGGCGTCATCCGGGGCTGGTTCGTCCGGGCGGTCCCGGGGCGGACGCGCACGCTGGTACTCGGCGGGCTCTTCGTGTTCCTCTTCGAGAACGTCTGGTTCCCGGCCCAGCACCAGGAGTACGGCGTGTACGCCATCGCTGCCTGGGACCGGGGGCAGCCGGAGGCCGAGCCGATCCTGATCCAGTTCGCCGCCGAGCAGATCGGCCTGCCGGTGACCGACAGGGCCGTGGCGCTGCACTTCGCGCTGCCGGTGCCCGACCAGCTCTATCCCCTCTACGCGGCGATGGCCGCCATCCTGGTGGCCGTCTACGCCCGCGCGATGATCGGCCGGATGTTCTCCGCCACCGCCGTGATCGGTGCCTACGTCGTCTTCCGCACCCTGATCTGGCCGCTCCTGGCCGTGGCCGACTTCCCGCGCTCGGCGATCCCGGTCTTCCTGATCGCCGGGGCGCTCGCCGTCGACCTGGCGTTCCTGATCAGGATGCCCGTGGTCAGGGCGCTGGTCGGCTCCGTCGGCGCCACCCTCCTCGTCGACCAGGCGCTGCGCTTCCAGCAGGCGACGTTCATGGCGCCGCCGCTGGTGCCCCCCACGACCATGCTGGTCGGGGGGGCCGGGCTCGCGGTCCTGTGGCTGGCCGCCGAGTGGTCGTTCAGCCGTCACACGCTACGGGCTCAGGACAGGGAGGCGCTGGTCAGCGCGACCGCCACCCCGTAGGCCAGCCCCATCACGGTGATCTCGGCCGCCGCCCACCCGACGACCGCCGTCGCCCGCCGCTCCGCGATGTGCGGCATCAGGCGGTAGCGGATGTGGGCGGCGAACGGGACCAGCAGCGCCACGCACGCGGTCTTGGCCACGACCAGCAGGCCGTACTCGTTCGTCAGCAGGGCCCCGGGCAGTTCCACGCCCGGGGTGAGGGCCATCGTGGCCAGGCCGTTCACCAGGCCGGAGAGGCCGACCACGATCAGCGCCAGGGTCGCCAGCCTGGAGAACTCGGGAATCACCCTGGCCAGCAGCTCCCGGTCCCCGGCGACCAGCAGGACGACCGTGAGCAGGCCGCCGGTCCAGGCCGCCGCGCCCATCACGTGCAGCTCCATCGAGATCATGATGGGGTCGTGCCAGACCGAGTCGACCGCGTGGCCGGTGACCGGGATCGGCAGCAGCCCGAACAGGGCGATCACGATCCGCAGCTCGGCCGGGACCTTCTCGCCGTACCGCACGGCGAGCAGCCCGATCCCGGCGTAGGACAGCGCGCAGGCGGCGCTGAAGAGCATGCCCTGCCCGGCGCCGACGCTGTCGACGTACTCGGCGATCATGCCCGGGGTGGGGACGAGCCCGGGGTTCAGCTCGGCCGTCTGGAACACGATGACGACGAGCGCCAGCAGCGCCCACGCCCAGGCGAAGGTGACGGCCGCGGGCCGGGCCCGGCGCATCACCGGTTCCGTGCGGTCGGGGTCGTCGAACCCGAGCAGCTTCGGCAGCAGGCTGAGCCCGACCACCGCCACCGCCGCCAGGTCCAGCAGCACCCGCAGCACCGGCAGCCCGTACTCGACCAGCGGCCCGGGGATGGCGATCCCCGGCACCTCCTCCTGGGGGGCGAGTGCCGTCGCGACCAGCACGGCCAGCACGGCCGCGGACACGAGCCCGCCGACCACCAGCTTCCTCGCGGTGCCGGCCTCGGCGGCCCGCTCGGCGGTCACGGTCATCCCGTGCCTCCCTGCTCCCTCGTACGGCGCATCGCCACGACCGTGGCCCCGCCCAGCAGGACGATGGAGCCCGCGATCCACAGCACGGCCATCCCGGCCCCGCCGTTCTGCGCGGCCTCGGCGGCCTGGGCGCCCAGGCCGGGGCCCTGCGGCGCCTCGGCGGAGGCCACCGGTGCGGCGGAGGCGGCGGGCGCGGCGGCGTCGGGAGCCTGGGAGGAGCCGCCCGGCCCGGGGACGGTCAGGGTGAAGGTGATCTTGCTGGAGACCGGGTGGCCGTCGGAGGAGAGGATCCGGTAGCCCACCGCGTACTCCCCGGCGGGGCCAAGGGGCTTCACGCCGACGCTGACCTTCGCCCTGTCGACGGTGGTCCTGCCCTCCTCCCAGCGCGCGCCGTCCGGGCCGATCACGCTGATCTGCGCGAAGCCCTGCCGGACGGGCTGGTCGAAGGTGAGTGTGATCTTCTCGGGTCCGGTGGCCAGCTCGGTACCGTCCTTGGGGTCGCTGCTGATCAGCACGTTGTGGGCCTGTGCCGGGCCGCCCGCGCCGAGCAGCGCGGCGGACGCGAGCAGCAGGACCGTGAGTAGCCGCCTCACCGGTCGTGGCCTTCCTTTGGGATCGTCATGACGAATGACATGCTCCCACCCCGGCCTCCCGGCCGGGAATCGCGCTCGCGCGGGTCACCCGCGTCCCCGGGTCGCCCGTGCCCCTGCTCGGCCCTCGTCCCGGGGGAGTGAAGCCGATGACTATGAGGATGACAAACATTCAAAAAATGAAGAATATGATGATTTATCTGGTAAAAGCCATCAAGGGATAGTTTGTTTGGTTTTATCGGGCTGGAAAACAACGGCGAAACCTTGACGAATTCGGCGCGTGATCCTTAGCCTCGCTTCAAACAGCGTTGCCGAGTTGCCTGGTCACCGAGTTACCGATCCGCCGCGCTCGCGCGTGGCGGAGGGGTCGCCGTGCCGCCGCGACGGGCCGGACGGAAGGCGCCTGATATGTCGCTGGTACACGGATGGGAAAGGGCGTCTCGCGAGGGCGCCGCCGCGGAGATCGGCCGGACCCGATGACGGCCGGACCCGCGCCGCTGAGCGTGACGTCCGTGGAGTTCTCCGGCGCGCGGGGCGGCGAGTCGCCGCTCAGCTGGGGCCAGCTGGCCATCTGGCGGCTCACCCGCTGGCTGGACGACGACGACCCGTACTTCAACATGCCCTGGGTGCTGCCCGTCTACGGCAGACGCGACCTCGACACCGTCCTCGGGGCGCTGCGCGTGCTCGTCGAGCGGCACGAGACGCTGCGGACGACGTACGAGGAGACGCCCGGCGGGCTGGTCCAGCGCGTGGCGCGCCGGGGCCGGTTCGCCGTCGAGGTGTACGACGCGGGGGAGGCCAGGCCGCTCGCCGCCGCCAGGGAGCTCTCCGTCCGGCTGGCCGCCACCGCGTTCGACTACGCGGCCGACCTGCCGTTCCGCTGCGCCGTCGTGACCGTCGACGGCCGTCCCAGGACGGTCGCCCTCACCCTGTCCCACCTGGCCGTGGACGGCGGGGCCCTGGAGGTGCTGGCGCGCGACTGGCGGGACCTGCTCGCCGGCGGCGAGATGGCCGCCCCCGCCTGGCAGCCGATGGACCAGGCCGCCGTCGAGCGCGAGGGACCGGGCGCCGCCCGCGGCGAGCGGACGCTGCGCCACTGGCGCTCGATCCTGGAGCGGGTGCCCCTGACCATGTTCGACTTCCCCCGTACGGAGCCGGAGGAGCCGAGGTTCGTCAAGGTCGGCATGGAGTCGGCCGCCACCGCGGCGGCGGCCGAGGTGCTGGCGGCGCGCTGGTCGGTGAGCACGGCCAGCGTGCTCACCGCGGCGAGCGCGGTGCTGCTCGGCGCGCTCACCGGGCACCGCGAGGTGGTCATGCAGCTCATCGTGGCCAACCGGCACGATCCCCGGCTCGCCGCCATGGCGGGGAGCGCCGTGCAGGACGGGATCTTCGTCCTCGCCCTGCCGGAGGGGACGTTCGCCGACGCCGCCCGCGCCGGGCACCGGCAGGCGCTGACCGCCTACCGGAACGCGCACTACGACCCGTACCGGATGATGGCGTTGCGCGAGGAGGTCGGCCGCGAGCGCGGGCGGCCCGTCGACCTGTCGGCCTACTTCAACGACACGCGGGCCGCCGGCCACTGGCCCCACCTGCCCGCGGTGGAGCCGCCGGGCGACCCCGCCGCGATCGCCGCCCTCACCGAGCGGACCAGGACCTTCCACGTCGGGTCCTGGCCCGAGGTGGACGCCACGGCCCTGTTCGCCACCGGCACGGCCACCAACACCTGCGAGCTGTACCTGATGGCCGACACCGCCTACCTGCCGCGCCCCACGGCCTACGCGCTGCTGCGCGGGCTGGAGACGCTGCTGGTCGCCTCGGTGGCCGGGGACGTCCCGCTCGACGAGGTCGCCGGGCTGTGCGGCATCGTCCCGGTCGAGCGCCCCGCCGCCCGCGACGACTCCTCCGACGGGCCGGGGCTGTTGGCGGGACGGGGAACGGCGTAGCATCCGGGCACGCCTCACGCGGCCGGGCCCTCGCCCGGAACCGCGGGCCGAAGGGCCGGGGCCCGCGGCGCCGGAGGGCCGGGGGATCGAGGAGTCGGGGGACCGAGGGGCCGCCGGGGCGCGGGGGCGTCGAGTCGTGAAGATGCGGAAACGTGGAGATGTGAGGTCCCATGAGCGTCGTCCAGCCCGTCCCCGACCCGCGGGCGGCGCTCGCCGAGCCGACCCGCAGGGTGGGACCCCGGTGGGTGATCGGCATCTCGCTGGCCAACCTGGTGCTCTGGATGGCCTATTTCGGGCCGCTGCAGGTGCTGTTGCCCTCGCAGGTGGCGTCGATCGACCCGGCGGGCAAGGAGGAGTCGCTGGCGCTGGTGACCGGGGTGGGGGCCGCCGTCGCGATGCTGCTCAACCCCGTCGCCGGAGCGCTGTCCGACCGTACGGCCGGAAGGTTCGGGCGCAGGCACCCGTGGTCGCTGGGCGGGGCGCTGGTCGGTGCCGGGGCGCTGGTCCTGCTGGCCGGGCAGGGCTCGATCCTCGGCGTGACGGCCGGATGGTGTCTCGCGCAGGCGGGGCTCAACGCGATGCAGGCCGCGCTCGGTGCCGGGGTGCCCGACCACGTCCCGGTCGGCCAGCGGGGTGAGGTCTCGGGCTGGATCGGGATCCCCCAGTCGCTGGGGGTGGTGTTCGCCGTGGTGCTGGTCACCATGGTCGCCACCACCACCGAATCCGGATATTTCCTGATAGCGGCGCTGGTCCCGCTCGGCGTGCTCCCCTTCGTTCTCACCACCCACGACCCCCGCCTCACGGCCAGGCCGCCCTTCGAGCTCCGGGCCTTCCTGAGAGGGTTCTGGATCAGCCCCCGCAGCCACCCCGACTTCTTCTGGGCCTGGCTGACGCGCTTCCTGATGCAGCTGGGCAACGCCGTCGCCACGCTCTACCTGCTCTACTTCCTCGCCGACGCGGTCGGCTACGAGCGGCTCTTCCCCGGCGAGAAGGCCGAGGACGGCCTGCTCGTGCTGATCCTGATCTACACCGCCACCGTCGTGCTCACCACCGTCGTCGCGGGTGTCGTCTCCGACAGGCTCGGCCGCCGCAGGGCGCTCGTCACGGTCTCCGGCCTGGTCAGCGTGGTCCCCGCGGTGATGCTCGCGTTCTGGCCCCAGTGGCCGGTGGCGATGGCCGGTGCCGCGATCATGGGGGTCGGCTTCGGCATCTATCTCTCGGTCGACAACGCTCTCGTCACCCAGGTCCTGCCCGCCGCCGAGGGGCGCGCCAAGGACCTCGGCGTCATCAACATCGCCAACTCCGGCCCCCAGGTGCTCGGCCCCGCCATCGCCGGTCCCATCGTCGCGGGGCTCGGCGGCTATCCCGTCCTCTACCTGACCTCGGCCGCCCTCGTCCTCCTGGGCGCCGTCCTCGTCTGGAGGATCCGCTCGGTTCCCTGAGACTGCGCGCAGGCTCAGGGAAGCGGCGTTCGTCCGGCGGAAAGACCGGTGAAGGTATGAGGTCCCTCGTACCGGTGTGGCGTCCTTCACTCAGGGTTGTATCCATGCCACTCCCGATCCGGTAGGTGACCTTCCGGTTGCTGCGGGTGATGGAACCCTTCGGGTATGGCAGTGGTAGCTCCCCGGCCCGTCCTGGGAATCGTGCTTCTGATCTTCGTCAGCGCCGCGTGGGGATCGGCTTTCCCGCTGATGAAGGACCTCATCGTCCGCATGCCCGTGGCGGACCTCCTCACCGAGCGGTACGGCATCGCCACCCTCGTACTGCTCGCGCTGCGCCCGGGAAGCCTGCGGGGGCTGTCGGAGAGCACCTGGCTCACCGGCATCCTGCTCGGCCTGCTGTTCGGCGTGGGCCAGACGGCCCAGGCGGTCTCGCTGCACGATCTGCCCTCGTCGGTCTCGGGGTTCACGGTCGGCTCGTACGTGGTGATCACCCCGGTTCTCGGGCTGCTCCTGCTCGGGGCGAGGACCCCGGCCCGCGTCTGGGCGGCCGTGGCGCTGGCGATGGCCGCGATGACCGCGTTCACCCTGCTGAGGGGCTCGGCGGAGGGAGAGGTCGCCCTGCCCGCGCTGGTCGCCACCCTGTCGTCGGCGATCCTGTACGCGGCGCACACGCTGGTGCTCGGCAACTCCGCGGAGGCGCGGCAGAACGCCTACGCGGTCACGGTGATCCAGCTCGGCACCATCGCCGCCATGACGGGGGTCCTCGCCGCGCCGGACGGCCTCACCCTGCCCTCCGCGCCGGGTGACTGGGTGATCCTCGGCCACCTGTCGATCGTGGCCTGCGCCCTGGGGTTCCTGGCCCGCTCCTGGGGCCAGGTCCACGTCCCGCCGGTGCCCGCCGCGGTGATCCTGTCGACCCAGCCGCTCTGGGTGACCGCACTCGCCGTGGGGATGTACGGGGAGCCGCTCACCGTGGGCGTGTACCTCGGCGGGGGGCTGATCGCGCTGGCCATGCTCCTGGTCGTACTGCCCAAGGGGCTGTTCAGCTCAGTTCGGCGGGGGAGAGACCCAGTTCCGCCGCCGCGGCCGTCCGGATGAACTCGATCATCCGCACCCGCGAGAGGACCCGCCGGTGGACCGTCACCTGCGTGGACAGGCCGTCGATGAGGGACATGACCCGCCAGGTCGCCCCCTCGGGGTCCGCGCAGGTGAATATCCCCGCCGCCACGCCGTCGTCGATGATCGCGCGGAGCGTGTCCTTCCAGCGCATGTCGATCCTGCGAGACATCTCCTCGAGCTCGGCGTTGCGCATCGACTCCGCCCAGGCGTCGATCCACAGGGCCCACGACTTGGACCTCCCGCTGGGCGGATAGAACTTGAGCAGGGCCCGCAGCCGGTCGAGGGGGGAGCCGCCGGACTCCTCCACCTTGACGAGCGCGTCCAGGTCGAGCTGGGCGGCGTAGGCGAAGGCCTGGGCGAACAGCTTCTCCTTGGTCTCGAAATGGTAGAAGAGCAGCGCCTGGCTGACACCGGCCGCCTGGGCGATGTCCGCGGTCCGCGTGTGACCGAACCCCTGGGTCGCGATGACATCGCAGGCGGTCCGGAGCAGATCTTCACGACGTAATCGCCCAAATCCCCTTGCCACAAGGGAACACTAGCGGGTCATGGTGTTCGGTCAGGGGCAGGGGGCGGAGGTCGGCGACCGCACCCAGGGCCCGCGCCCCGCGAGGGGTCGCCGTCCGGTACGGGGTGGCGGGGGAAACGGCGGGCGGGAGTCAAGGTCAGGGGGCGAACGGGGTGGGGCCGGGGACCCCGGCGTCGCGTGCCCCGCTGCGTCGTCACTTTCGTCACCGCCGTCACCGCCGTCACCGTCGTCCGGGGTTAGAAGGGGATCCATTCGGTGGAGGTGGTGACCTCGTCGAGGACGGCGGGGATGGGGTCGACGCCGATGCCCGGGGTGGCGGGGACGTTCAGGTGGCCGTCGTGGAGTTCGAAGGGCGGGGTGAGGTCGGTGGTGTAGTAGCGGCGGGAGGCGGAGGTGTCGCCGGGCAGGGTGAAGCCGGGCAGGGCAGCCAGGGCGAGGTTGGCGGCCCTGCCGATGCCGGTCTCCAGCATGCCGCCGCACCAGACGGC
Source organism: Streptosporangium sp. NPDC002721 (assembly GCF_042888905.1). NCBI lineage: Bacteria > Bacillati > Actinomycetota > Actinomycetes > Streptosporangiales > Streptosporangiaceae > Streptosporangium > Streptosporangium sp. NPDC002721. Next base: position 232,924 of record NZ_JBIAQI010000016.1, on the reverse strand, counting down.
CAGGCCGTGGGCGCGGGCGAGGTCGTGGATGCGCCGCGCCTCCAGATAGCCGCCGACGCGGCCGGGTTTGATGTTGACGATGGAGCAGGCGCCCAGGGTGATGGCGGCGGCGGCGTCCTGGGCGGACTCGATGGACTCGTCCAGGCAGATGGGGGTGGTGATCCTCTCGGCGAGTCTGGCGTGCTGCAGGAGGTCGTCGTGGGCGAGGGGCTGTTCGATGAGCAGCAGGTCCAGGGGGTCGAGCTTGGCCAGGTGGGGGGCGTCGGTGAGGGTGTAGGCGGCGTTGGCGTCGACCTGCAGCAGCAGGCCGGGGCCGAAGTGCTCACGCACGGCGCGGGTGGGGGCCAGGTCCCAGCCGGGGGCGATCTTGAGTTTGACGCGCCGGTATCCCTCGTCCAGGTAGCCGGTGACGGCCTCCAGGAGTTCGGGGACGGAGTTCATGATGCCGACCGAGACACCGGCGGGGACGCGGTCGACGGCCGCGCCGAGGTAGGTGGCCAGGGACTGGCCGGACGTGCGCAGCTGGGCGTCCAGGACGGCGGTCTCCAGGGCTGCCTTGGCCATGCGGTGGCCCTTGAAGGGGTGCAGGGCGCGGCCCACGCCATGGGCGTCGGTGTGGGCGGGCAGGGCGGGGACGAGGAAGCGGCGCAGCACGTCGGCGGCGGCGTCGACGTACTCGGGGGAGTAGAGCGGGTCGGACATCGCCACGCACTCGCCCCAGCCCTCGGCGTCGGGGGTGACGACGCGCACCAGCAGCACGTCGCGTTCGGTCTCGGTGCCGAAGGAGGTGCGAAACGGGGTGACGAGCGGCATGGCCACCCGCCGCAACTCGATACCGGTGATCCTCACGCGTCTCTCTTTCCTACGTCGTACGAGATCCCGTCACGCCGGGTCCTGTCATGCCGAGCTGTGTCATGCCGAGCTCCGTCACGTCGGGCTCTGGCGCGCTGGGTCTCGTCATGCCGGTCGCCGTGGTTTTCGGGGGCGCCGGGGGTTTCGCCGTCGTGCCGGGTTTCCCCGTTGTGCATGATTTCGGTATCGCGTCGGGTGCTGTCGCGCGGGGTGTCGCTTTCGTGCCGGGCGCCGTCGTCGTGCGGGGTCCCGGTGTCGTGCCGGTCCGGCTCCCCCGCGGGGTGGAGCCCGTCTCGGGGGCGTCGCTCCACGACGTAGCCCGCCTCGCGGTCGAACCCGGTCACCCGGGCTCCCTCCTCCAGCAGGCCGCCCAGCACCTCGCGTACGGCCACCCGCCACGCCCCGGCCGCCCGGGGGTCGGCGCGCCGCAGCGCCTCGACGTCCCGGGGCACGGCGACCAGCACGGTCGATGCCCCACCGGCCCCACCGGCCCCACCGGCCCCACCGGCCCCGGCCGTCTCGGCGGGCCCCCGCACCGGTCCGCCGTCCCGCTCGTCCAGCCAGACCGCCGCGTCGGCCGGGATCACCGTCCGGTGCGGCTCGCCCCGGACGGCGGCCAGGACGTGCGGCTCGGTCAGGTGCCAGACGGCCAGCACCCGGTCCGACTCGTCCCCGGCGTTGATCGCGTCGCTCATCGCGCCGTAGAAGGACGGCAGGTACTCCTCCGGGCGGGCTCCCAGCTTGGCCAGGTTGAAGTGCGCGTTGCGCCGTACCAGCGGATCGTAGGTCCAGGTGATCCGATCCAGCCCGCGCTCCAGGGCCCAGGCCCGCTGGTGCAGCTTCAGCGCGAACCCGATCCCGCGCCCGGCCAGGGCGCCGGTGACGTGCGAGTGCAGCACCTGCCCGGCCGGAGCGCCCAGGAAGCCGACCGACGCCCCCACCAGCCTCCCGTCCTCGTACGCTCCCGCCACGTAGTTGCCCGCGTGCGACAGCGCCCGCATCATCTCCACCGTGACCGGAGGGTTGGCGGGGTCGGGATTCCAGATCCCGTCGAACAACCGCAGGACGTCCTCGAACTCGCCGATCCCGGCCAGTTCCACGACGAGCACCCCGCGGCCGTAGGAATCACCCGTCATCCGCCCCCGTCCCCTCTGGACGCTCTGCCCGGCCGCCCGTCGTCCGCCGTTCCGTTTCTCTCCGGGACGTGTCGCTCGATGTCCGGGCCGCCCGTACCGGCCGGGATCGTCATCGGGTCCCCCTCCGGTGGTGCCCCTCGCCGGGCTCGCTCAAGCGGGCCTGCCCAGCTGGGCGCGGAACAGCCGGTGCACGTTCCCTCCGATGATCTTCACGATCTCCTCGTCGGCGAAGCCGTGCTTGAGCAGGGCGTCGGTGACCAGGGGCAGCCCGCTCGGGCCCGACAGCCCCGGCAGGGCCGCGAAGGGGTCGACGCCGTAGTCCATCTCGCAGCACGGGGGAGTCACGTCGTGCATGACCTCGCGGACGAAGTCGGGGCCGAGCCCCACGTGGTCGATGCCGCCCACGCTCGCGACGTGCGCGATGTGGTCCACCAGCCGGTCCACGGTGTACTCGGCCGGATCCTCCGACAGGAAGGCCGCCAGGAAGTTGACGCACACCACGCCGCCGGTCGCGGTGACCGCGCGGATCTGGTCGTCGGTGAGGTTGCGGTGGTGGTCGCGCAGCGCGCGGGCCGAGGAGTGGGTGGCCATCACCGGCCGGGACGCCAGCTCCAGCACGTGCTCCACCCCGGAGGCGCCCAGGTGGGAGATGTCGAAGATCATGCCGAGCCGTTCCATCTCCCGTAGCGTCTCCACCCCCGCCGCGGTGAGCCTGCTGCCGGTGGCGTCCTCGCCGCTGCCGTCGGCCAGCGCCGTACGGCCCCAGTGCGCGATCGAGGCGACCCGCACCCCGAGCCGGTACAGCGTCGGCACCAGCTCGACGGCGGCGTCCAGGCCCGGCATGCTCTCCATCGCCAGGACCAGGGCGATCCTGCCCTCGGCGAGCGCCTCGTCGACCTGCGCGCCGTCCAGGCAGAGGCGTACGGCGTCGGCGTTGCCCTCGGCCAGCACGTGCGCGCACTCGATCATGCGCAGGGTCTGCCGGAGCGCGCCCTCGGGACGGTACTGGTCGTCGATGAAGACCGGCAGGACCTGGAGGTTCACCCCTCCCTCGCGCAGCTGGGGCAGCCAGCGGTCCCGGAAGAAGGAGGCCCACCGGTGCGGGGGCCTGGCGGTGACGGCCATCAGCAGGTCGTTGTGGGTATCGGCGACCACGGAGTCGCTGTGGAGGTCGGCGGACACGGCTGGCCCTTCTGCGCGGACGGCTCTCGTTCGCCACGACCGTACCGGCACCCGGCCCGCCTCGCGCTTCCGTGCCTTCGTACTTCGTACTTCGTACGAGGACGTGGGACGTCCGGGCGGTGGACGGGGTCAGCGCGCGAAGTGGAAGGCCTCCGGGCGCGGGGCCCTGGTGATGCGGCGGTAGGCGCTCGCGCTGCCCGGCCAGTTGCCGGTCACCCGGCCCGCCGCGTTCTTGTACCAGCTCGTGCAGCCCGCCTGCCAGACCATGCCCTCCATGGCCTTGTCGACGCTCTGCCGCCAGGTGGCCATCGCCTCCGGCCGTACCTCCATCGGCCCGCGCGAGGTCAGGTGCGCCAGGCAGCCCATGATGTAGCGGACCTGGCATTCGAGCATGAAGACGATCGAGTTGTGGCCGAGGTTGGTGTTGGGGCCGTAGAGCATGAACAGGTTGGGGAAGCGCGGCACGGCGATGCCCAGGTACGCCTCCGCGCCGTCCTTCCACTCCTCGGCCAGGTGTCGTCCCTCGCGCCCGGTGACCTCGATGGAGGACAGGAAACCGGAGGTCTCGAAGCCGGTCGCGTAGACGATCACATCCGCCTCGCGGAGTCCGGCGGCGGTCTCCACGCCCTCGGGGAGGATCTGGACGATCCGGTCGGTGACGACGTCCACGTCGGGGCGGGTCAGCGCGGGATAGAAGCCGCTGTCGACGACGACCCGCTTGCAGCCGAGCGGGTAGTCGGGGGTCAGCTTGGCCCGCAGCAGCGGGTCGGGGACCTGGGCGCGCAGGTGTTCGAGGGCGTGCTTGGGCAGCAGGTCCTTGGTCCAGCCCCCGGCCAGGGCCGGGTAGAGGGTGTGCTCCGCGTACCGGTAGCTCCACTCGCGGTAGACGCGCTGCAGGAACGGCACGAGGCGGAAGGCCGTCCGCATGCGGGGGCCGAAGGCGGCCTCGGGCTTGGGGATCACCCAGTTGGGGGTCCGCTGGAAGACGTCCAGATGCCCGGCGACCTCGGCCACCTTCGGGATGAACTGCGCCGCCGAGGACCCGTTCCCGATCACGGCCACCCGCCTGCCCGCCAGGTCGACGGAGTGGTCCCAGCGCGCGGAGTGGAAGGACGCGCCGTCGAACGCCGACATTCCCGGGATGTCGGGCAGCTGGGGCCGGTTGAGCTGTCCCACGGCCGACACCACCACGTCGAACAACTCCTCCTCGTCCGCCGTGCGGACCCGCCATTTGCCCAGCGACTCGTCGAAGGTGGCGGAGGTGACCGCGGTGTTCAGCCGGAGGTGGGGACGCAGGCCGTACTTGTCGGCGCACCCCTCCAGGTAGCTCAGGATCTCCGGCTGCGCGGCGTAGCGGCGTGTCCAGCTGGAGTATCTCTCGAAGGAGAAGGAGTAGAGATGCGAGGGGATGTCGCAGCCCGCCCCCGGATAGGTGTTGTCGCGCCAGGTCCCCCCGACGTTGTCACCCTTCTCGAAGATCGTGTACGAGCGGACGCCGGCCTTCTCCAGCTGGATGGCCATGCACAGTCCGCCGAATCCGGCACCGATGATCGCGACATTCGGCCTCATGGCACGCCCTCCGGGTGTCAGTGTCCACTTACGCTAGGCGATCCGCCCGCGCCGGGGAAGCCGCGGGGGCAATCACTGGGGAAATCACCGGAAAGCCGCGGCGGGAATCACCGGCAAGCGACGGCGGGGACCACCGGAAAACGACGGCCGGGATCACCCGAAAGCGACGGAGGGAATCACCGGCAAGCGACCGTGACGGGTCGTCCGGGACGGGCCGATAGTCTGCGCACGTGCCTACGCTTGCCGACATCGTCACAGAGCTGGAGTCCCGCTACGACCCGCGATGGGCGGAGTCGTGGGACGCCGTCGGGCTCGTCTGCGGGGATCCCTCCGCCGAGGTGCGCCGGATCCTGTTCGCGGTCGACCCGGTGGCCGCCGTCGCCGAGGAGGCCCTCGACTGGGGTGCCGACCTCGTCGTCACCCATCATCCGCTCTACCTGCGCGGTACCACGAGTGTCGCGGCCACCACCTTCAAGGGCCGCCTGGTCCACACGCTGATCAAGAACGACATCGGGCTCTTCACCGCCCACACCAACGCCGACGTCGCCGACCCCGGCGTCTCCGACGCGCTCGCCCGCGCCGTCGGCCTGACCGGCCCGCTCGTCCCCCTCAGTCCCTCCGCCGACGACCCCCGGCGCGGCCTGGGCCGCGTCGGCTCGCTGGCCGCCCCCGTCCCCCTCGCCGAGTTCGCCCGGCGGGCCGCCCGGGGGCTGCCCGCCACGGCGGGCGGCCTGCGGGTCGCCGGAGACCCCGGCCGCCACGTCCAGCGGATCGCGGTCAGCGGGGGATCGGGAGACTCCCTCCTCGCAACGGCCCGCGCCGCCGGGGTGGACGTCTTCCTCACCGCCGACCTGCGCCACCACCCGGCCAGCGAGTTCATGGAGGCCTCGGACGGCCCCGCGCTGATCGACGCGGCCCACTGGGCCACCGAATGGCCCTGGCTCGCCGACGCGGCGTATCATCTCGCGTCCGCGTCGGCCGCGAAGGGGATTACTGTTGAGACGCGCGTATCCGAGACGGTCACGGACGCCTGGAACACAACAGCAAAGTGCGAGGATTTCACGTGAAAGCAGCCCCTGCGGCCCAGAAGCGTCTGCTTGACCTGGCCGAACTCGACTCCGCCATCGACCGGCTGGCCCATCGCCGCCGCACCCTGCCCGAGCTGGCACAGATCGACGAGCTCTCCGGGCGTATCGCCCGCATCGCCACCCAGGTGATCGCCGCCGAGACCGAGTCGGGCGACCTCGCCCGCGAGCAGACCAAGGCCGAGGCCGACGTCGACTCGGTCCGCACCCGCGCCGAGCGCGACCAGAAGCGCCTCGACTCCGGACAGGTGTCCTCTCCCAAGGACCTGGCCAGCCTCCAGTCCGAGATCGTCTCCCTGAAGCGCAGGCAGGGCGATCTGGAGGAGGTCGTGCTGGAGATCATGGAGCGCCGCGAGGCGGCCGACGCGCAGGTCACCAAGCTCGTGTCCGAGCGCGACGAGCTCGCGGGCACCCGCGGCACCGCAGAGGACCGCAGGGACGCGGCCTTCGCCGAGATCGACAAGGAGAAGGACGAGCTCCAGGGCAAGCGCGCCGGAGTCGCCGAGGACATCCCGGCCGACCTGCTCACCCTCTACGGCAAGCTCAAGGAGCAGTCCGGGGTGGGCGCCGCGATGCTCCAGGGAGCCCGCTGCCTCGGCTGCCGTACGAGCCTGTCCATCGCCGAGATCAACCGCATCAAGGCGGCCTCCCACGACGAGGTCATCCGCTGCGAGGAGTGCCGCCGGATCCTCGTCCGTACCGCCGAGTCCGGTCTGTGAGCCCTGTGACCTCCGCGACCTCTGTGACCTCGTACGTCATCGAGGCCGACGGCGGGTCGCGGGGCAACCCGGGCCCGGCCGGCTACGGCGCCGTGGTCAAGGACGCCGCCGACGGCCAGGTGCTGGTCGAGACCGCCGCGTCGATCGGCACCCAGACCAACAACGTCGCCGAGTACCGCGGGCTCATCGCGGGCCTGACCTCCCTCCTCGACCTCGCGGGCGACGGCGCGAAGGTCGAGGTCCGGATGGACTCCAAGCTGGTCGTCGAGCAGATGGCCGGCCGCTGGAAGGTCAAGAACGAGGGCCTGCGCCCGCTCGCCCTGGAGGCCGCGGCCCTCGCCAGGCGCCTGAAGGTGACCTGGCGCTGGATCCCTCGCGAGAGGAACAAGGACGCCGACCGCCTGGCCAACGAGGCCATGGACGCCGCCGCCAAGGGCCGCCCCTGGACCCTTTCGGGCTCCTCGGTTCCAGAAGCACCCGGCGGCAGGGCTTCGGGCGGCGGTGCCTCCGGAACAGGTACTTCCGGAACCAGAGCCTCGGGAAGCCGTACCTCCGGAACCGGGACCTCGGAAAGAGGCACTCCCAAGAGCGGTCCCCCCGCCACCCCCACCGCTCCCGCCGAGGACCTCCTCCTCTTCGACACCGACAACTTCGACACCGGCGCCCCCGGGGTCGGCGGGGTCGGCGGGGTCGATGGGGTCGATGGCTCCGACGGTGAAGGGGACGGCAGCGGAACCGGTACGCGTGAGGGAGCGGCCCGGACCGCCACCCCGACGAGTCCGGGCACCGGCTGGCGCGCACCCACCTCCGTCGCGACCTCGCTGTACCTGCTCCGGCACGGTGAGACGCCCCTGTCCGTCGAGCGCAGGTTCTCCGGGCTCGGTGACCCCGAGCTCACGCCCAACGGCGTCGCCCAGGCCGAGGCCGCGGCGGCCAAACTGGCCGCGAAGCCGTACGGCATCCAGGTGATCGTCAGCTCGCCGCTCAGGCGCGCCCGTGCCACCGCGGAGATCGTCGCGGCCAGGGCCGGGCTTGAGGTCCTCGTCGAGGAAGGGCTGCGGGAGACCGACTTCGGAGACTGGGAAGGCCACACGTTCACGGAGATCCAGCGTCGCTGGCCCGACGAGCTCGCCGCGTGGCTGGCGGACCCGTCCGCCGCGCCGCCGGGTGGGGAGAGTTTCGGGGAGGCGGCGCGGCGGGTCCAGGCGACCGGGGACATGCTGGTCGAGCGTTACGAGGGCAAGACGGTCCTCGCCGTCTCCCACGTCACGCCGATCAAGATGCTGCTGCGGTTCGCGCTGCTCGCTCCCCTCGGCGCGCTGTACCGCATGCATCTCGACCTGTCAGCCCTGTCCCTGATCGAGTACTACGCCGACGGTCCCGCGGTGGTGAAGGCGTTCAACGACACCTCGCACCTGCGCTGAACCGGCGGTCTCACGTCCACGACAGACCTCGGCCGCCGAGGCGGTGAAGCACCCGTACGCCACCGCACCCCTCGCCACGGCGTGCGGGGGCGGTCGTCCCACCGGTCGTCGGTGCTCTCATCGTTTCTCCCGGTGCTCGTCCGTCGTGTCGCGCTTGATCCATATTTCAGCGCGGACGACTTGCCGCTCGGTTGGAGTCCACTTGGGAACCGTTAGGCTTGGAACACGGCGGACGAGCCGGCCGGGCGGCCGCGTCGGGTCTCTTCTGAGACCCGCCGAGGAAGGTCCGGGCTCCACAGAGCAGGGTGGTCGGTAACGCCGACCCGGGGTGACCCGCGGGAAAGTGCCACAGAGAACAGACCGCCTCGTCGCGAGACGAGGTAAGGGTGAAACGGTGGTGTAAGAGACCACCAGCGCCCACGGTGACGTGGGCGGCTCGGTAAACCCCACCCGGAGCAAGGTCAAGAAGGGGCGCTCCCCGGAGCGTCCCGCGCGCGACGCCTGAGGGCTGCTCGCCCGAGCCGCGCGGGTAGACCGCTTGAGGCCGCCGGCAACGTCGGCCCTAGATGGATGGTCGCCTCTTCACGCAAGTGAAGAACAAAACCCGGCCTACAGGCCGACTCGTCCGCCCTATTCTCTTCTGACCTACCGTGAAGCCCTCCATAGGTCGCCGAGATTCCCGGCCCACGCAGTCGTGAGGTCGGCCACGTTCTCGCGTGCGCCTGGTACCTGGTCCGGCCACGCGACGTGTCACGCCGAAGCGGTCGGTGTCGGCCTTCTTCTCCGAGATTGCGCTTGTGCTGCTCGCCCTTCTCGTTCCGGTAGCGGACCCGTCGGCGCACCCTCTGTCCGTGTCCGCCGGTCGTGGCCGGTTCGAATCGCGCCGGGGCTCGTGCCGCGGAGACGGCGAGAACCTGTGAGGCGTTGACTTTGTCGCAAGCTTTGACGCACTATGTTGCTACAAAACTTGCGACAAAGGAGGCGTCATGACCCGCGATCCGTTGCCGGACGCCGGTCCGCCGGTGCGTGAGGCCGATCTGCAGCGGGCGGGCGAGTGGCTGGCCCGGCGCGACCTGGCCGGTGCCCGGCCGACCTCGCTGCTGGCCAGCCGGCTGGCGGTCCGCAGACGCGCCCGCCTCGCCACTCTGGTCGTCCCGGGCGTGCTGATCATCGCGAGCGCGCTCGCCGCCAGGTCCGCCTTCGGCGGCCTGCCGCCGGATCGCCCGCTGTCGCAGCTGGTCCTCGCGGCGCTGGTGGTCGGGCTGCTGCTGGCGCAGTCGCTGCTCGACCGGTGGGTGCGGCGCGTCGACCGGCGGGCGGGCGCGACGCTGTCTCGCAGGGCCGCCCACTTGTCCCAGCCCGGCTGGCGGGCCCTGCTCGGCCGGTCGTACGCCGTCTTCGTGGCGGTCACGTTCGCCGGTGCGATGGTGCTGGCCGGCAGCGCGCTGGCCGTTCCCGACCCCACCGTGCGGCAGCTGGCCGTCGTGCTGCTGATCGGCCTGCTCGGCGTGACGGCCATCACCGCCATGCAGCTGCACCACCTGCTACGGCGCCCGGTCGTGGCACAGGACGAGGAGTCGCTCACCGCCGACGTCATCATGCGCGTCGAGGACGCCCGCGACCGCACCATGCCGAACATGCAGTTGGCATTGCCCATGGTGCTGCTGTTCGGCACCGCGCCCGGCTGGTGGAGCGTGGCCGCGGTCGCCTACCTGCTCCTGGTCCCGGTCGGGTTCGTCGTCCTTCAGTCCAGGATGCCGCCGAGTGTGACGGTGGCCCGGCGGGTCATGAGCGTCTGATGATCGTCATCGACGCGGCCTCGCCGGTGCCGCCGTTCGAGCAGCTGCGCGCCCAGCTCGCCCGGCAGATCCAGGAGCGCACGCTGGCCGTGGGCGCCCGGCTGCCGACCATCCGCCACCTGGCGGCCGACCTCGGCCTGGCCGTCAACACGGTCGGCCGGGCCTACCGGGAGCTGGAGGAGGCGGGGCTGATCGAGACACGCGGCCGGGCGGGCTCGTTCGTGTCGGCCGCCGGCGAGGAGGGCCTGGAGCGGGCCCGCCGGGCCGCCGCCGACTACGCGGTCGTGATCGCCAGTCTCGGCATCGACCCGGGCGAGGCGATCCGCATCGTGCAGGCGGCCCTGACCTCCGGCGCGACGGCACCGGCCTCGTCATGACCGCGACCCGGCCTCGTCATGACCGCGACCCGGCCGCGCCCTGGCCTCGCCATGACCGCCACCCGGCCGCGTCCCGGCCGCGAAGGTCACGTCACCGGGCACCCGGCCGTGCCTCCCGGCACGTGTTCGAAGTGTCGGACGCTTTGGAAATCTCGCACCGACTCCGCGGTGATCTCGATCTCGGTGTGGCTCACGCAAGGCGACAGCGACCGGACGGCGACCGCCCGTTCCGGTTGCCGGAGAGGAAACCGGCTCGTGAAAGGCGCGGGAGTCCGACCGGCTCGCGTACCCGGCGGTGCCGATTTCACAGTCATCGAGAAAGCAGTCGTTCCTTTCGAAAGGGGTACCAGTGCGATTAAGTCTGCGATCAGGCCTGACATTGTTCGTCGCCGTGGCGACGGTGGCCACCCTGGCGGTGAGCGCGCCCACGTCGGCCGGGGCCCGGATCGGCACGCCGGAGCCGGCGGTGGCCGAGACCGGGGGAGTCGCCGCTCCCGTCTGGGGTGAGTGCCCGCCGGTGGAGTCCGGCATCAGGCGCGACCCACGCCAGCAGTGCGGGACCCTGCGGGTGCCGCTGGACTACCGCGCCCCGCGCGGGCGGAGCATCGAGATCGAGATCTCCCGGATCAGTACGGCGCGCCCCGGGGTGCGCCGCGGGATCCTGCTGTCCAACCCGGGCGGCCCGGGCGGCAGGGGCCTGGACCTGCCCAGCCAGCTGGCGGTCGTCCTGCCGCCGGAGGTCCTGGACCAGTACGACCTGATCGGGTTCGACCCGCGAGGGATCGGCCACAGCACCCCGGTCACCTGCGGGATCGACGATCCCATGAGGGAGTTCACGCGGGTGCTGCCCTACCCGGCGCCGGACGGCGGCATCGAGCGCAACCTCGCCTTCGCACGGGACACCGCGGCCGCGTGCGCCGAGCATTCCGGCGATCTGCTCCCGTTCATCACCACGGCCAACACGGCCCGGGACGTGGACCGCATCAGGGCCGCGCTCGGTGAGCCGAAACTGTCCTACTTCGGCATCTCCTACGGCACCTACCTGGGAGCCGTCTACATCTCGCTGTTCCCGGGACGCGGCGATCGGATCGTGCTGGACAGCGCAGCCGATCCGAACCGGGTGTGGCGGGACATGTGGCGGACCTGGAACCAGGCGGTCGCCGAGCGCCTGCCCGACTTCCTCGCCTTCGCGGCCGAGCGGGACGCCGTCTACCACCTCGGCGCGACACCTGAGGAGGTACGGCGCACCTACGACCGGCTGACCGCGACCTTCGACCGGCAACCCGTGCCGAACCCCGGCGGCCCTCCGCTCGACGGCAACGCCCTGCGCGAGATCACCCGGTCGGGGCTCTACTTCGACGGCTACTTCCCCTCCATAGCCGAGGTGTGGCGGGAGTTCGCGGACGCCGCCTCGGGAGCCACCCTGGACCCCGCCGTCCTGGCGCGACCGGGTCGGCCGGGCTCCGCCGGCAGGGCCGGCGACGGTGACACCGCGAGGACGGGGATACCGGTGGACAACCAGGTCGCCGCGCTCTACGCGGTGATCTGCGACGACGCGGCCTGGCCGCGCAGCGTGGCGTTGCACGCCAGGCAGGTCGCGGCCGACCGGCGGGCGTGGCCGGTGACGGCGGGCATGCCGTCGAACCTCTGGCCGTGTGTGGCCTGGCACAGCCGGCCGGTGGAGCCGCCGGTGCCGGTCACCGATCGCGGGCCGCGCAACGTGCTGATCGTGCAGAACACCCGCGACCCCTCCACGTCCCTGGTGAGCGCGCGCGGCCTGCGCGGCACGCTCGGGCGGCGGGCAGTCATGATCACGGTTGACCAGGGCGGCCACGGCGTCATCGGGCTGGGCAGTTGCGCCGACGAGGCGATGGCCGTCTTCCTCGCCACCGGGGAACTGCCCGGGCGGGACCGCTTCTGCCCGGCCCCGTCGCGGGCCACCGCCCGCTCCACGCCCTCGCTGTACATAACCCCGGCGGGGCCGCTGTAGGGCCGTCGCCCCTGGACCGCCGTACGCCGGTGGATCGGAGGGGCGAGCACGGGACCTCGCCGGCGCGGGTGCCGAGAGCGCCCTGAGACGGCGGAGGGGGCCCGGAGAAGCGGTCCGGACGGCGTCCGCCGGCGGATCCGGCAGTGCCTGAACGTGTCTCGCGTTCAGGCACTGCTGCTCGCTTCTCAAGGGATCCGGCCGAGGGCACACCGCGTTTGCGGGCGGTGGTGGGCGACGCCGGACGCCACCCGTCGAAGCGGTGCGGGGACAGTCACGGCCGGCCCCCGCCCGCTTCTGACGGCGAGCGGTCCCCGCGCCACGTTCGCCACGTGGCGGCGGACTGACCGGGACGTCACCCCAGGTGGGCCGGCAGCCCGAAGAGCGGGAACAGGCGGGTGGTGTCGAGGAAGTTGTCGACGGCCACGATCCGTCCCGCTGAGATCTCCAGCACGACCAGCGCCCACGGGTCGTGCCCGGAGCCGTCGGCGCGGGGGCGGTACTGCCCGAACGCCGGCATGCCGTTGGCCACCACCGGCACCAGGCGCGAGCCGCGGCAGCCGCTGCCCGTACCGGCCATCCAGGCGGAGATGTCGTCGTGGCCGCGCAGCCACAGCGGCAACGGCGGCATCGACAGCGTCGCGTCGTCGTGCAGCAGCGTCGTCAACGCCTTGAGGTCGTACTCCTCGAACGCCTTCACGTAGCGCGTGAGCAGTGCCCGCTGCTCGTCGTCCAGCGGATCGTAGACGTCGGCGGTGGTGTCGGCGGTGGCGATGGTGGCCCGGGCCCGTTGGAGCGCGCTGTTGACGCCGGGTACCGAGGTGCCGAGCAGGTCGGCCACCTCCCGGGCCGACCAGGCCAGCACCTCCCGCAGGATCAGCACGGCCCGCTGCCGGGGCGGCAGGTGCTGCAGCGCGGCGACGAACGCCAGCCGGATCGACTCGCGCTCGACGACCACGTTGGCCGGGTCGGTACCCTCGGGCAGCACGCGGCCGTCCGGGACCGGGCCCACCCAGACCTGGTCGGGACGCGGCTCGCCCGGGTCGGTGGCACGACCGGACCCGGCCGGGCCGAGATCCATGGGCCGGACCCGCAGCTGGGTGCCGGCGAGCATGTTCAGGCAGACGTTCGTCGCGATCCGGTACAGCCAGGAGCGCAGCGTCGAACGCCCTTCGAACCGGTCGAAACCCCGCCAGGCGCGGACCAGGGTGTCCTGTACGGCGTCCTCGGCCTCGAAGGCGGACCCCAGCATGCGGTAGCAGTGGCCGGTCAGTTCGGGCCGGTACGCCTCCAGCCGCGACTCGATCGATTCGCTGGTCGCCGCGTCGTTCACCCTGACGAACCTAGCGGAGCATCCCTCGTCGGCGACATCGGGTCCTCGGGGTTCCCGGGTTCTCGGGTTCTCGGGTTCTCGGGGTTCCCGGGGTCTTCGGGGTCCTCGGGGTTTTCGACGGACGAGGTGGCGGCCCGTCCTCGGCCCCCGTTCACCTTCTGGCAGGGGGCGCCCTCACGTCCGTCAAGGATGCTCACCCCGCCGTCGGCCGTACCTCGCCGTCGGGCGAGCCCTGCCGTCGGCCGAGCCTCGCTGGGTGTCTCATGATGTGGCCGCCTCCGGGCGTGCTCGAAAAGTCGTCCCGCCGGCGATGAGTTCCCGGTGCCCGTCCGGTCTGTATGGGTGTCAAGCCGACCGGGAAGTACGACGAGGAGTCATCATGACCGCCACGGAGTGGACCGCCGAAAGCGCCGGTTCCGGGCAGTACGCCGACGTCAACGGAATCAACCTGTACTACGAGACGTACGGGACGGGACACCCGATGATCCTGTTGCACGGAGGTCTCGGCTCGGGTGAGATGTTCGGGCCGATCCTTCCCACCCTGGCCGGCCACCACCGGGTCATCGTCGTCGACCTGCAGGGGCACGGCCGGACCGCCGACGTCGACCGGCCGCTCGACGTCCGGCTGATGGCCGGCGACATCGCCGCGCTCGTCGACCACCTCGGCCTGAGCAAGCCGGACGTGGTCGGCTACTCCCTCGGCGGCGGGGTGGCGCTCCAGGTCGCGATCAACCATCCGGAGAAGGTGGGGCGCCTGGTCACGGTCTCGGCGAACATCAGCCGCGAGGCCACCTACCCGGAGCTGCTCCAGCAGCAGGGGCAGATGAGCGGGGCGGCGGCCGAATACATGAAGGACACCCCGATGTACGAGCTCTACCAGCGGGTGGCGCCTCGTCCCGAGGACTTCCCGCGGCTGCTCGACAAGATCGGCGAGGCGATGGCGAAGGACTTCGACTTCTCCGAGGAGGTTCGCGGCCTCCAGGTGCCGACGCTCGTGGTCGCCGCCGACGCCGACATGGCACCGCCGAGCCACTACGTCGAGGTCTTCAAGCTCCTCGACGGCGGCCTGCGCGACGGCGGCTGGACGGGCGAGGCCCGGCTCGAAGGCGGTCACGCCCTGGCGATCCTGCCCGGCCTCACGCATTACGACATCTTCCTGTCCCCGCTTCTCGCGGCGGCCACCCTCGCCTTCCTAGATCGGGAGAGCTGAGCCGGTTCACCCCGCCCGGCGGCCTCACAGGGGCGGCCGCCGGGCGGGGTGCCGTCCATCACATGCTCGACGATCAGGTCGCTGCCGGCCTCGGCGAGCGCGGGCAGGCAACGGTGGAACCCGGCGAAGGTTCAGCCGGTCCGGCCGACGGGTCCCCGCCCGTCCCCGCGTTTCGCGTACTCCGGTGGGCAGGCGGATGATAAGCGCAGGCCAGGGCGTTCTATGGGGGCTATGCGCCGTCGGAGGGGCGGCCTTTCCTCACTGATCCACATGCAGACTCACGGGAGGCAGCGTGTCCACGTATCGAGTTCATCACTCAGGTGGTTCGCAAGGTGGACGCGCGGGGACCGGAGGTCTGCGGTGGGAGCTGCTCGGATCGGTCCGGGCGTGGCGCGGGGAGGCCGAGGTCGATCTCGGCGCGCCCCAGCAGCGTGCGCTCGTCGGCGTCCTGCTGCTGCGCGAGGGGGCGGTGACGTCGCAGGACCAGTTGATCTCGGCGATCTGGGGCGAGGAGCCGCCGCCCGCCGCGGCGGGGATGATCCGGTCCTACGTCTCGCGGCTTCGCAGGGTCCTGGGGGACGGTACGGCGGCCGTGGTGATCGAGTCCGTGGCCGGTGGTTACGCGTTGCCGGTGACGGCCGGGACCCTCGATCTCGCCGACTTCCAGCGGAGGGTCAGGTCCGCTCACGACGCCCGGCGGGCCGGTGACCACGAGACGGAGGCGGCCGAGCTGCGTGCCGCCCTCGACCTCTGGAAAGGCACCCCGCTGGCCGGCGTACCGGGTGGATACGCCGACAACGAGCGCACCCGGTTGATCGAGCTGTGGTACGCGGCGATCGAGGACCTGGCCGCCGCCGACCTGCGGCTGGGGCGGCACGCGGAGGCCGGGGCGTCGCTGGCGTCGCTGGTGATCGAGCAGCCTCTGCGGGAACGGGCACGCGAGCTGCTGATGCTGGCGCTGTACCGGGCGGGACGGAAGGCGGACGCGCTCGCGCTGTTCCAGGAGACGCAGAAGTTGCTCACCGACGAACTGGGGCTCGATCCGGGACCGGAGCTGCGGGAGATGCAGCGGCGGATCCTGGCCTCGGACCCCTCGCTGGCCGCGCCGGGGCCGGCCGGGCCTGCGGTGACCGAGCCAACGGCGGTGGCCGGGATACGGCACGGTGGGGCCGAGACGATCGAGGCTCCCAAATCACTGCCGCCCGATCTGCCGGAGTTCGTCGGAAGGTCCGGCGAGGTGCGCCGGCTGGCCGGGATGCTGGAGGCTTCCGACACGCAGGTGCCGGTGGTCGGCATCGCCGGGCTTCCCGGCATCGGCAAGACCACCCTCGCGGTCCACCTGGGGCACAGGCTGGCCGGCGAGTTCCCGGACGGCCAGTTCTTCATCGACCTGGGCGCGCCGGGGGACCCCCTCGCGGCCCTGCTGCGCGCGGCCGGGGTCGCCGTACCACCGGAGTCCTCCGGCGAGCGTGCCGCGCTCTGGCGGTCGCTGACCATCGGCCGCCGGTCGCTGGTGGTGCTGGACGACGCGCGCGACGTGGACCAGGTACGGCCGCTCCTGCCCGGTCCGGGCGGGGCCGCGGTCGTCATAACCGCCCAGCGGCGGCTGTTCGGGCTGTCCCACGCGCGCTGGACCAAGCTCGACCCGTTCTCGGAGGCGGAGGCGCGCGCGCTGCTGGAGCGGACGCTGGGCGCGGAGCGGATCGAGGCGGAGCCGGGCGAACTCCGTCGCCTGTACGAGCTCACCGCGGGCCTGCCGCAGGTGGTCCACGCGGCAGGGGCCCGCCTGGCGTCGCGGCCGGACTGGAGCCTGGCGACCGCGGTGAGGAGGCTGGGAGTCCGCGGCCACGACCCCGAGTGGGGGTTCGAGGAGTGCGGGATGATCGAGGGCAGGTACGAGTCCACGGTGCGCGACCTGCCCCGGAAGCAGGCCCGGGCGCTCCGGCTGCTGGCCGTGCCGCGGGCCGCCGACCTCTCGCTGGCCGCGGCGGCGGCCGTGCTCGATCTGGCGCCGCACCAGGCCGAGAGCCTGCTGGAGTCGCTCGCCGATCTTCACCTCGTGGAGACCGCCGGCGAGCGCTACCGCTTCCACAACCCGATCCGCGAGTACGCCCGCGCCCGGGCGTGGCACGAGGAGGGGGAGGCCGCCTGCCACGCCGCGCTGGCCAGGTTGGCGAGGTTCTACGCGGCCACGCTGCGCGACGCCCTGCTGGCCACCGGACCCGGCCGTGTCGTCGGAGGTCCGCTTACCGGTCCCGGTCGTGCTGTCGGAGACCCGGTCGTCGGTTCCCGTCGTGCCGTCGGAGGTCTGGCCGTCGATTCCCGTCGCGCCGCCGAGGGCACCACGCCGGCCGGGCCGGAGTTCGGCAGCGCCGAGGCGGCCCGCGCCTGGATGCGGGACGAGGAGGAGAACCTGCTGGAGATCGCCTCGCAGGCCGCCGGGATCGGCGACGCGCCGGCACGGTGGCTGGCCGACATGATCGGGCAGGCGGGCATAGGAGAGCTCCACGGCCGTCCGGCGAGGTAGGCACGCCTCCCTGGGTCGCGTCTTCCCTCCGGTGCGTCTTCCCTGGTGAGAGGGGTCGGCCGGCGCTGCACAAAACGTGAACAAAAAATTTACGCCGAGGTACCAGGCTCAGAGTCGGCGCGGGGACTCCCGCCGCCGGCGCGGGACGTCCGCGCGCAACCTCTGAGGGGACCTCATGCCCAAGATCGCGATCATCATCGGCAGCACCCGTCCGGGCCGGGTCGGCGAATCCGTGGCCAGGTGGGTGCTCGACATCGCCGGACAGCGCCACGACGCCGAGTTCGAGCTGGTCGACATCGCCGACTTCAAGCTTCCGCACCTGGACGAGGAGATGCCGCCGGCGTTCGGCCGGTACAGCAGGCCGCACACGCTGGCCTGGGCGGAGAAGATCGCGTCGTTCGACGGTTTCGTCTTCGTCACGCCCGAGTACAACCACTCCACCTCCGGCGCGCTGAAGAACGCCATCGACTTCCTGTTCGCGGAGTGGAACGACAAGGCGGCCGGTTTCGTCAGCTACGGCTCCGTCGGCGGCGCCCGCGCCGTCGAGCACCTGCGCCTGGTGATGGCCGAGCTGAAGGTCGCCACCGTGCGCGCCCAGGTCGCGCTGTCGCTGATCACGGACTTCAAGAACTACAGCGAGTTCACCCCCGCCGACTACCACGTCGCGGAGGTCAACACGATGCTCGACCAGGTCGTCACCTGGAGCAACGCCCTCGCGCAGGTCAGGGCGGCCTGATCTTCAGGGCGGCCTGATCCGAGGCACCCCGCCGACGGGGGCCGACGGGGGCCGACAGGGTCCGACGGGGGCGCGGTGTCCGGGGCCGGCCGGACCCGCCGGGGGAGCACGGTGTTCACGGCCGGGCTGCGCGAGGTTCACGGCTGGCCGGACCTGCTGGGGAACGCGGTTCACGGCCGGCCGGTACGGCCCGGGAACCGCGGTGTCCGCGACCGACCGGCACGGCCGGGAAAGCGCGGCCATGCCGGGGGCCGGTCAACAACAAATGCCGATATAACGGGGAAAAAGATGCAAATCGGGATCTTCGGGGTGGGGGACGTGGTGGCCGACCCGGCCACCGGCCGCCCCGTCACGGAGCACGAGCGGATCAAGGCGGTACTGGAGTACGCCGAGGTGGCCGAGCAGGTCGGGCTCGACGTCTTCGCGATCGGCGAGCACCACAACCCGCCGTTCATGCCCTCGTCGCCGACCACGATCCTGGGCCACGTCGCCGCCAGGACGAGCCGGATCATCCTGTCGACCTCGACCACGCTGATCACCACCAACGACCCGGTGAAGATCGCCGAGGACTACGCGATGCTCCAGCACCTCGCCGACGGCCGGGTCGACCTGATGATGGGCCGGGGCAACACCGGGCCGGTCTACCCCTGGTTCGGCAAGGACATCCGGGACGGGATCGCCCTCGCCGTCGAGAACTACGCGCTGCTGCGCAGGCTCTGGCAGGAGGAGGTCGTCGACTGGGAGGGCCGCTTCCGGACCCCGCTGCAGGGATTCACCTCGACGCCGCGGCCGCTGGACGGCGTACCCCCGTTCGTCTGGCACGGCTCGATCCGCAGCGCGGAGATCGCCGAACAGGCCGCGTACTACGGTGACGGGTTCTTCCACAACAACGTGCTCTGGCCCAAGCGGCACGTCCGGCAGATGGTCGGGCTGTACCGCCGGAGGTTCGAGCACTACGGCCACGGCCCGGCGGACCAGGCGATCGTCGGCCTCGCCGCCCAGCTGTACGTCCGGAAGAACTCGCAGGACGCGATCCGCGAGTTCCGCCCGTACTACGACGCCTCCCCGGTCTACGGCGGCGGGCCGTCGCTGGAGGAGACGACGCGGGACACCGCCCTGCTCGTCGGCAGCCCGCAGCAGGTGATCGAGCGGACGCTGGAGTTCCGGGAGTTCGCCGGTGGCGACTACCAGCGGCAGCTCTTCAACGTCGACGCGATGGGGGTTCCGCGCGCGGTCGTGCTGCGGCAGATCGAACAGCTCGGGGAGATCGCCCAGGTGCTCCGCAAGGAGTTCGCCGCCGGCCGGCCCGCGCGGGTCCCGGACGCGCCCACGCACGCCTCCCTGAGGGCGGCGAAGGAGGCCGGACGGTGAGGCGCACCATCGCGGTGGTGGCCGCGGGGCTGCGGCAGCCCTCGTCCACGCGGCTGCTCGCCGACCGGCTGGCCGAGGCGACGCGCCGAGAGCTGGAACGGCTCGGCGCGAAGGTGGAGATCGACACGATTGAGGTACGTGACCACGGCCACGACCTGGTCAACAACCTGGTCGTCGGCTACCCGTCCGAGGAACTGGAGCGGGTGCTCCGGAAGGTCGCGCGCGCCGACGGGCTGATCGCGGTGACGCCGACCTTCACCGCCTCGTACAACGGGCTTTTCAAGATGTTCTTCGACGTGCTCGACGACACGGTGCTGATCGACAAGCCCGTGCTGATCGCCGCGACCGGCGGTACGGCGAGGCACTCGCTGGTGCTTGAGCACGGGCTACGGCCCCTCTTCTCCTACCTGCGGGCTGCGGTCGTCCCGACGGGGGTCTTCGCGGGCCCCGAGGACTGGGGTGTCGCCGGGGTCACCGAGGTCTCCCTGGCCCGGCGAGTCCATCGGGCGGCCGCCGAACTGGCCCGCGAGGTCGACCGCCGCGACCCGCCCGCCCCCGACGATCCCTTCGACTCCCCGGAGCCGTTCAGCAGGCTGCTCCCTCCCAGCTGAAGAAGCTCCTGACGAGGGAGTTCCGGGTTCGCCGGTGACATCTACGGTGTCAGGGCCGCCGCCCGGGAGCTGATCGTCCAGCCCGGCCTCTCGCCCTCTGTGCGCGCGCCGGAGCGTCGGCCTCGGCGGCGAACGGGAAACCTCCGCCGCTCCGTTCTCGCGCATGCGCGGCACCCATGTCGACATCGCCGTCCTGTGACAACACCCCTCCGCCGGGGCGTGTCACCGGACGGCAGGGCGGGTTCACAGGTCCAGAGCCAGGAAGCCACCCGCTCCCGCGAGAAGCAGGCGGTCACCGGCCAGCCGTACCACGGTTGGTGCGACGGGCAGGGGCCACCGGGCGCGGTGAACGACATCCGGGGTCATCCGGAGGATGTCCACCGCCTCGCCCCGGACCGAGCAGACCCTGGCCACGGCGGCGCCCGGTGCGGAGGAGGACAGGACGGAGACCGGGCCCTCAGCGGATTCGGGGACGATCGGGATCGCCTCTCCGGTGGTGAGACACCGCACCGCGATGTCACCATCGCTCCCCGTGGGTACGTAGGATACGGTCACGTACCCGTGGAGGCCGTCTTCCCCGGTGACGCAGGCCAGGTCGATGACGCGTGCCCCCGGCCGGTCGAACAGGGCGAAGGGCGACCCGGGCTGGTCGATTTCCCAGCGGTTCACCTTCCCGGCCCGGCAGCCGGTGAGAAGGTAGTCGCGTGACGCCGCCCTGCCGAACCTGACGCTGGTCACCTCGCCCCGGTTGCCCGACAATCGATGCCCCGCCGCCTCGCCGGTGTCCGGGTGCACGGTCCAGAGCCATGTCACGCCCCAGCCGCCACCGGCAGCCACCAGCAGCCGCCCGTCCGTGGCCGTCCCCAGCCCCAGTCGGTACAACCGCTGCTCGTCGCCGGGGAGCTCGGTCACGACCCGCCCGGACTCGGCCTCCAGCAGACGGACCTGTGAGCCGATCAGCAGACCTAGGACGGCGCGGCCGTCGGGGAGGGACACCAGCGCCGAATCCGTCACGTCCTCGTTGAGGATTCGCAGCGGATAGGGCCCTGTGGAGAGATCGAAGTCCTGTCCTCCGTGCTCGTTGGTGTGGACCACGTGGATCCGGTCCCGGGCCTGGTACATGTTCAGGCGGGCGGTGTCGTCAGGCCGGGAACCTGAGGGAAGGGCCGTGCGACCGCTGCCGTCCTCGTCCCAGATGCGGATTGTCCCCTCCGTTCCCGCAGTGGCCACGACGAGGCCTTCACGGGTGCGTGTCCAGGCGAGGTCGGTCACCCTGCCCCGGTGGAGGTCCGGGGTGTTGACGTGCTCGGTCTCGGCCACGGGCCACACATGTACGGAGCTGTCCGTCTGCACGGCCGCGTAGGCGCCCCCGTCGCGGTAGCGGCCCAGCACGAGATCGGTGATCGGTTCGGGAGACGACAACGTCGTCCAGAATCTCTGCCTGTCCACGTCCCACACGTGCACGTTGTTGTCGGCGTCGGCGACGGCGAGCAGCGCGGTGGAGGTGGCGGTCGCGTTCGCCGCCGCGGTGAGACGAATGGACGGGCCGCTGCTCTGCAGGAGGACGGGCGGCTCCCGGTCGGCGTTCGGCCAGAGTGCCACGGTCCCGTCCGAGTAACCGGTGGCGATCAACGAGCCTCGCTGCCCCCGGACATACTCGACGCAGAGCGCGAACGTCGACTCTCGTCCGGGCACGGACAGTTCGGCGGGCTCCTCACCGGTCGGGCGCAGCAGCCAGAATCGGTGCCCGCGGGGGTTCTCTGCGGCGACGGCCCACTCGCCGGCTCCGGTCAGGGTCACGATCCCGGTGTCGGGCATCTGGTGCGCGGCGCCCGCCTCACGGTTGCCGGGTTCCCAGAACTGGACGTGGCTGTCGCCGGCGACCACGAGGAGGTCCCCCGACGGGGGCGAGACGATCGTGAGACCGGTGATCAGGCCTTCGTCCGTGTCCAGATACCGAACCTCGTCCTCACCGCCGGGAAACCACGTCCACACACCACACAGATCTCTTCCGGCGAGAAACGCCCGCCCCTCGGCCGAGCGTCCGGCGACGAGTTCGTAAACCGCTCGCAGCGTCAGTTCGTACCGGGGACGGTAGCGCAGACCCAGGTCCCAAACGGTGATCTTGCCGGTGTCGTCGGCCACGGCCAGTGCGGGGAAGCCATCGGAATCGAGGAACGACCGAAGTATCTTGACCGCGCCGCCGTGCTCGCTCAACAGATCGACGGGCGTCCCGGTCTGGGGATTCCACAACTGGACGAAAGGCCCCTCGCCGGTGGCGAAGAGCCGTTGCCCGTCCTGTTCGGCGCAGGCGGCCATCGGCCACCCCTGCTCAGGAGGGGTCAACGGGCTCAGCACAAGATACTCGCCGGCCGGGTGGATGGCGGCCACCGCGGTGCGGGGACGGGTGCCCGCGGGTACGAGGGCGTGACCGAGGGCACGCGTACGCGGGGAGGCCAGGGCCAGCGCGGCAAGGACTTTCGCGCGCTCCTCCGGAGGCATCGTCGTGAGCCGGTGCAGCTGGGACCGGAGCATGTCGCGTATGGCGAGCAGCTCCGGCCGGTCGGTTCCGCCCAGGGCCGCGTGCACGGCGGCCGGGTCGCACACGACGATCATGTGTGCGTTGCGGCCGCCACCGAGCAGGTCGGCTAGGACACCGGCCTGCCGGGCGTGTTCCGGCAGGGACCGAGTCGTGTAGCCGCACACGCGCCACCAGTCCGGATACCCGTCCCTCAGCGGAAGGAGGCCAAGAAGTGTCTCGGTGATCCGCCGGTGGTCCTCGACGCGCCGCTCCGCGGGGGCGAAGTGCTCGGCCAGCGCCTCATGGTGGAAGCGGTAGGCGACGGATCCGCCGGCGTCGGTACTGGCGATGAGGTAGGTGCCGGCCCGGTCGCGCAGCAACCGGTCGATGTCGGCGGCGCCGAACCGCTCGCCGCCGTCGCCGAGTTCGGTGGCGAGCGCGGCCCACAGATCCTGCTCCCCGGCCCCGGCGACCTCCCGGGTCAGGCCCGCTCCCAGCGCGTGGCCCAGGGGGCGGAGCAGGTCGTAGACGCGCTCACTGTCATGCCCGTACGCCGCCTCCAGGTCGGCTTTCAGGGCTTCTCCGATGTCACGCGGAAACTGCCGCAGCCACCGGCGGCTCCGCGGATCGGCAGGGGTGAGGTCGCGGCTGTGGCGGCGTGCGACCAGAGCGGCGAGCAGGAAGGAGTGCCGGGCCCTCCTCTCGATGCTGCGGGCCAGTCGTCTGCGCTGCCGGGCCGCCTCGGCGCCGCTGTAGACACTCCGGCGGTTGGCCGAAGGCGGTTCGGTCAGCAGCAGCTCCACGTAGTCAGCGATGTCACCGGGTGAGAGCCACGCCGCCTTGTCGAGCTCGATCAGCAGGTGCTTTCCGGCGGACGTCAGTGGAGTGATCAGGTCCTCTTCGCCCCGGTCCCCGCGCGCGGGATGCGGCCGGGTCGCCACCAGCAGTCGTACCGCGCCCCGCACGGCGGCGAAGGTGAGCGGGCGCAGCACCTGACGCACCAATTGGACTGGTTCTTCGGCCTCGTCCAGCGCGTCGAGTGCGATGACGGGGGGCGCGCCGTCGCGGGGTGCGGCCAGCGTGGCGAGGTCGGTCCAGGACTCCAGCCCCAGCGCCCGGGTGATCCTCTCGCGTACCTTGTCCACGGACGCGGCCCGCGCCCAGACGGCGGCCCGGAACACCACCGTGTCGGCGGGGACGGTCTCCTGCGGATCCCGCGACGCCGCCGTGTACGCGCGCCGGAAGTCGGGGACGGTCAGCGCGACGGTCCGGGCGACAACCGTACTCTTCCCCGAACCCGGCGCGGCGGTGAGGACGAGGAGGGGGACGTCCTGCGGATCGGCGAGCCACGCCGTCAACCGCCGGTTCACGTCTACGCGACCGGTGAACCGCCACTGCGACTCCTGGTCCCACCTGGCCCTTCCCGGCACCGCGCCGCGCGCCCGCGGCTCCCACCACTCCTCCATCTCACGCCAGTCCACACCGCCGAGATGGTGCCGCGGATTGGGCAGGCACAGGTTCGGTCCGGACTGCCCGGTCACCACCGTCTCCACCACCTGGTCCTCCAAGCTCGCCCGCACTCTCTGTACCAGCGGACCGAGCTCCAGGTACGCCTGGGCGCGAGGGGCGATGTCCGCCGCCTCGATGAGCGCGCGCAGCGGACGCGCGAACGACGACACGGTCGCCAGGTCCGCGGCCCGTGCCGTGGCCACCGCGTACGCGCCCGCGCCGGCATCGGCCTCCAGGTGCAGGGGCTGCAGATAGGTGCGGAAATCCTCGATGGCCGCTCCAAGACCGGCTCCGGCCCCGCACACGTCGATGACGAGGAGCAGATTGCGCAGCCGTTCGGTGGCGTCGCCTCCAGCCAGCCCCTCCAGCAGCGCGGCGATGTCCAGAGTGCCTGGCAGAAGGCCCCAGCGGGACTCGGTGGTATGCAGGCGGAGCCGCGCACCGGCCGGGGAGTCCCACACCTCGCCATGGCCGGTTATGTAGATCGCAACCGCGTCGTCGGGCCCGCGCTCGGCCAGGAAGGCGCCAAGGCGTTCACGGATGTCGGCGGCTTTCTCGTTCAGGAGCACCCGCTGCCGGGACTCCGGGTACCCGAGGGCGGCGAACACCGCGAGGACGTCCGTGATCTCGCTGCCGATGTCCTTCAGGTCCGGCAAGTTCTCGTCCGCGTACCGTCCGGTGGCGATCACCACGAGCCACCGTGTCACTCCGTCGGCTGGAATCCCCACGGCGGACTCACCGGTCGCCCTCGGGGTCGGACCCGGGATCCAGGCAACGGGTCACCAGGTCCCCCACCGCACCGCTGCGCAGGTAGGTCCGCGCGCCGTGCGCGTTCAGCCTCGTGGGGACGACCACATCGTGTACCCGTGTGCCGAACACGCTCGCCAGTCGCTTCGGCCACGCGATCGGATCCCGCAGACCCGCCGCGTTCCACCACAGCGTGTCCCGCCAAGGGAACCCGCCGTCGCTCTCGCCCTGACCGGGGGCGTCCGGTGGAGGCAGGATCCGGCGGACGACGGGTGCGGAACCGAGCGGAGACCCCAGCGTGAGCAGCGTTCTCGCCCGCCCGCCGCCCTCGCGGCACAGCCACTCGTATGCGACGACCGAGCCCATCGAGTGCCCGATCAGAAGGGTGATCGGCTCGGATCCGGCCTGCTCGTCCACGCGTCGCTGAACGGCCGCTCGCGCCTCGTCATGGGCGAGGTACGCATGCATGTGCCTGGCCAGCCGGCGGACCCCGCCCTCGCCAAGCCCTTGCAGGGCAGGACTGGCGGCCAAGCGCTGAACCGCCCACTGCACCGACCGCGGTGTGGGCGGGATGCCCACGCGATCACCCTTGCGCGCGCCAGGTGCAGCGGAATTCTCCAGTGCGGTGAGCCATTCGACGACCAGCTCGGCGACCTCGGGCTCCCTCGCCGCGTCGATCTGCTCGTCGCCGTACCCCTTCCAGTCGGCTCGGCGCTCTTCCAGCACGTCGGCGTAATACACCAAGGTGAAGTCGAAATCGTCGGGTGCGTCGGCGCGGACTGCTCTTAAGCCGGCCTTGATTCCGTTCCGCCATGCCCGATGGAGCTCTTTGGGGATCTTTCGGTGCTGGTTGATCCCGTGAATACCCACGATGCGCGAGGCCGTCAACGTTCAACCCTTTCGTCAGAGATAACGCACCTATCACCCGATAGCCATTATTACTGAGATCGAAGCTCGGAGTTGGGCCATCAGGCGTTGTTCATGACCTGATGTGACCCCGGGTTCGGCCGGGTCGGCTTGGTGTGGCGGGGCGGCGTGGATGGGGCGGCGCCGGCGGCGCGCCCTGATCCGCTCAGCCGCCTGAGGATCGGTTACTCGGGCTCGGTCCTCGTGAGGCGGGCGGAAGCCGATGTGTTCCAGCCGCGTGGTCCGGCGGTGAACGCGACATGTTGACGACGGCACGGTATAACAGGACCCAGCCTTTTGGTGATGAGCGAGGAATCATCGGCGAGTGGTCTGGTCGAACAGCATCGCAACGCCTCTACAATGGTGAGTCACCTGCTCATGTTTCACATGAGGGTGGCCCGGCGGATGCGCCAAACCCACTTAACGTGGGAAGGGGCATCTCAAGCTCGTAATATGACAAGCCGCAGCGTGATTTGTTTGTCGGAAAAATCCATTTTGGTCTGACGTAATCACCAATACGGACGTTGTGTGAAGATGCGTTCAAGGTGAATTCGTTGACGCCCCGAAGGGAAAGATGTGCAAAGCTAGAGAAAATACATCGGTGGGCTTAGGGGAAAATCTATGACACTCAGACTGATCGGGGGGTCCGGCTGTGGAAATGGTCCTTGCCCCGCAGTGTACGAGACCGAGAACAAGACCATAGTGGTGCAGGGGTTCTCCGTCGACCCGGAGCGGGTGGGCCTGAATCTTCCACCGGGAGAGAACGCCGTCGAGATCCCCCGTTACATCTTGGAACGGGCACTCACCGCGGAGTAGCCGGCATCCGGGGATACAGCATCAAACCAACTCTTCATGGATCGGGGCGCTTCTTATCATTCTGAATGCGGATCAGTTCGGAAATCTCTTCACCACGTTCAAGTCTTCGGCGACGCGAATCGAGACACTTGCCGTCTACAGGGTCGAAGACGAGCGTGAGAACTACGAACTCTACATGACCGGGGCGCTGCTGCCGCCTGCCAGGAACGAGGAGTGGGCGGCGAACATTCGTGCCAATGTAAGCGCTGGGAAATATATGGGAAGAGTGCACATCATCGACCACGCACTGACCCCGTACCTCCAATTCGAGATCGACTGGTACTACGCGGTCAACGCTGCTGCCGGTGAGGATATCAGGTTCATCTTCCGGGAGGACGTCCCTGACGTCACCTACACAGACACATGGATTTTCGACGACGAGAAAGTTGTCGACCTGAGCTACGACGCCGAAGGTTGCCTTCTCTACATCAACAGGAACGACGATCCTGTGAGGTTGGAGCAGGCCCGGATCGCATGGACGAAATTTCGGGATAAATCATTTCCTCTTTCCCGGCTGTTGGCCATGATCCGTGGCAGCGAACTGGCGATTCCATACCGCTGAGCCCGCACTCGTGCGCGCTCGCAGAGGGAAGTGAGCGTATGCGCGCTGAGGGCAGGGCGGGGCTGCAGACCGATTTCGTGCTCAACGATCAGGTCAACGACTATCCGATACGTTCTGTCGAGACCGTGGCCAGTCGTGAGGAACTCGATGAGTTCGTCCGATCCGGATACCAGGTCCGCAGGCGACTCCTGAACCAGCAGACGGCCGAGGTCCTTGGTGCGGCCGTGCTTCACTTGGCGCAGGCCGAAGCGGACCATCCGGACGCTGAGTGTCTGCCGGGTATGAGTAGCTATATCCGATCGCTGCTTGAAAAGGACGAGGTATTTCATCCGCTGCTCCGTCTTGAGCCGGTGTTGTCCATCGCCAGATTGCTGCTCGGCCCGCAGAGATGGATCGATCTTGAGGCTCGGCTGAACCACGCGGGCTGTGAAGGCGTCGCGGTTCCGTGGCACGGCCACCTACCGGTGATTCCCGATCCCCTCCCGCCTCTGTTCTGTTTCCCCCATCAGATTCACTGCCTCATCTATCTGGACCGCATCACTGAGCAGGAGGGTGCCCTGTGTCTCATTCCGGGTTCGCATCTGAACGCCGGTCTGAGGATCCCGCTCGGGGACCAAAGCCACCAGCCAGGCCAGGTCGAGCTGTTCTTCGAACCGGGCGACGCTGTGCTGATCCATGCGAATCTCTGGCACAGAACCGTCCCGTCGACCCCGGCGGCCGGATTTCGCAGGCTGCTGTTGCTCGGCTACGTCCCCTCTTGGCTCAGGGCCGACGTCGGACGCGGTGTGCCCCCGGATCGGCGGCTGACCGAGAAGCTCGTGTGCGCGGAAGGCACGGAAGGCACAGGAGACGCGGGAGACGCGGAAACAAGAGAACTCCTGGGTGAGTTCCGGTGGTGAACGTACGCCTTCGCCCGCTGGAGGAAGCTGACTTGCCGATTTTCGAACGCGCCTATTCCACTCGTGCAGGAGCAGGCGACTACCAGTGGTTCGGTTTCAGTCAGCCAGGGCGAGGACTGGCGGAGATGGGAGCCATCGGTCCGTCGGGTGGGCGGTTGACCGCGGTGCTGGACGGCCGGGTGGTCGGAAGCGTTTTCTGGTTCCGCCGGGAGTGGGGGCTTCCCGAGACCTCCTGGTGTTGGGAGGTCGCGCTGCATGTTCATGCCGAGGAACGAGGCCGTGGTATCGGTAACCATTGCTTGAAAGAGCTGACCCGCTATCTTTTTGACCACACCCGAGCATGGAGGATTCAAGCCATAACCGACACCGGCAACACGTCGTCGCAGAAGATGCTGACACGGGCCGGATTCCTCCGGGAAGGTGTTCTGCGCGCCCCGCAGTGGCGCGAAGGACGCTGGCACGACCACTTGATCTATTCGCTCCTCCGTAGCGATGTCACGCCGGCCTTGGATTAGCGGACAGGGGCCTCCCTCCGGACCGCGACACGCTTCTAGACCGATCCTCCGGTGGCCGCGTCAAGCCGGGCCCGGAGTGACTCGGATCTGGTGTCGGTAAAGCCGGCGAGAAGCAGAACGGCCTCCTGCCGGTGCCGGTCGGCCTCGTCATGGGATTTGAGTGCTCTCAGGGCGTCCGAGAGGTGTCCAAGACTCCTGGCGAGTTTCCAGCGGTCACTGACCTGTCGGTGCATGGACGCGGCGTGACGGTGAAAGTCGACGGCATCTGAGGGCCGGGCGAGATCCATATACGCCAGGCCGGTTCCGTCGAGAGCCATGGCCTCACGGCTCAGGTCGCCTTCCTGGCGAAAGGACACCGCGGCATGCTGGTAGGAGACGAGCGCCTCATCGGCTCGTCCGGTCGCGCGCTGAGCCTTGCCCAGATAGAGCAGGGCGGTTCCCTCCCACAGTTTGTTGGCCATCTCGTGGGAGATCTCCACCGCTTCATGGGCCGTGGCGAGCGCGCGCTCGGTTTCTCCGCGATCACGGTACATCAGGCTGAAGGCGGTGAGCACCATCGACTCATAGAGGCGGTCTCCAAGCGCGCGGAAGGTGTTCAACGACTCTTCAAGGTGGACGCTCGCCTCACCCGGTTGCTCCAGTTGAAGGTGGGAGTAGCCGAGACTGTAGTGAATGGTCGCGATCCAGTAGTCATCGCCGACCAGGCGGGCCATGGAGAGCGCGTCCTCCAACGTGGCCCTGGCGTCCTGAAGCCGATGAGCGAACAGGTGAACCCAGGCGAGACCGTTGAGGGCTTTGACGGCGCTGGGCAAGTCGCCGAGTTCACGGTGTATGGCGATCGCGTTCCGGTGATACTCGGCGGCCTTGTCGAGTTCCAGTGTCATACGGCAGAGCCGCCCGAGACTCTCGCACATGACCGCTTCCTCGCGGCGGCCGAGCTCTCGTGCGGCTTGTAGCCCGATCAGCGAGGTGGTGCGCCAGTCCTGGAAATGGTTGTAGCTCGAGTAGATTCTTTCCGTGACGACGGCGAGCTGCCAGGTGAGCCGCAGCAGACGGGTTCCGAAGGCGGCACGCACCGCGCCTACCAGGTTGGACCTCTCTGTTTCGTACCACTGAGCTGCTTCGACATGATCTTCGAAAGTCAACGGCACGAATTGCGGAGAAGCGTCGAGTGTGAAAAGGAGTGTCGTGTCGTGAGCGAGAGCGAGCGCGCATCGGTGAGCCGAGTGAAGATACCAAGAGCAGGCACGCTCGACGGCGGCGAGTTGTTCGGCCTGGGAAACCTCATACCGAGCACGGTCCACCGCGTAGGCGCGCAGCAGGTCATGGAACCGGTAGCGGCCGGATCCCTTGCTCTCCAGTAGGTAGGCTCCGGTGAGAACGTCGAGAGAGCTGCGCACCCGGACGGCCTCGTTACCTGCCAGGACAGCCGCGGCGGTCTGGCTGAACTCGCTGCCGGGATGGAGACCGAGGAGGCAGAACAGACGGGCGGCGCCCTCGGGGAGCGCACGGTATGACCAGGCAAAAACGGTACGAACGGCATCGGCCTCCCCTTCGTCTCCCGTCGACAACGCGCTCCACAGCTCAGACTCGTCACGTAGATCCGCGATCAACTCGCTGAGTGGCATGGCCGGGCGACTCGCCGCGCGTTCCGCGGCGATGCGCAGTGCCAGCGGAAGGTAAGCGCACAGTCGTGCCAGCTCGGCGATCTCCGCAGGCTGGTCGCCGGATCGGTAGTCGGCCGTGGTCGCGGCCAGCAGCTCGACGGATTCGGACTCCGTCAGCGTCTCCAGGGTCGTTCGGTGCGCACCGTCACGAACGATGAGTCCGGACAGTCGGCTGCGACTGGTCACGATCACCAGACTGCGGCTGGTGCCCGGCATCAATGGCCTGACCTGCCCCACCGTTCCTGCATTGTCAAGAATAACTAGCATCTGGCGATCGGCGAGTATTGACCGATACAAGCTGGATTTGATTTCCACGTCATTCGGGATCACTGTGGCCGGTACGCCCAGCGCCAGCAGGAACTGCTCCAGTGCTTGATCGGGCGTCACAGGAGGGCCCGGATCGTACCCCCTCAGGTCGATGTAAAGTTGCCCGTCGGGGAACTGCTCACGCACCCGGTGCGCCCAATGCAGTGCCAGCGAGGTCTTCCCAACACCTGCCGTTCCCGTGATCACACACGCGACGGCCGCATCTCCGTCGGCCTGCCCGCCGGCGATGAGTTCGTCAAGCCGACCGAGATCGGCCAGACGGTTGATGAAGATTCTTATACCTCTGGGAAGCTGCTGAGGCGGTGCCCCCCGAGATCCGGGACCGTAGTGGAAGTGAACCCCACCGCTGATATCGCGGGCCTGCACCACATCACCGGCGCCACCCGAGAGATGTGAATGATTGCCATCGGGACCCAGATTTCTCCGAGCGTCCGGCATACGGCCCACCCATCACTAGGTTGCACTTCAAGATATGGCCTACTTCAGGGCCAGGGGAATGTCAACACCGTCGGCTCTGTTGCGTGGTCGTTGCCGTCATGAGTGTCAAACAACTGTCAATGTCATTCAAAGCATGTTAATTATTGCGGATAAGTATCAGAATGATTCATTGGCTTATCGGGACGCGCTGGAGCGCGCAGTCACCACGCGGACGAACCACGGACCAGAAGGAGCTCCACGGGAGCGCCTGACGGGAAGGCGGTGCTGGTCACCGGCAGTGAGGGAGGTCCGGGCCGCGTCGCTGATCCTCGCCAGAGAGGGCGCGAAGGTCGTCGGGTACGGCATCCAGGCCGATGCCGACAATGAGCCGATCGGACTCGTAGGTCGCGACGGCGGTGAGATGACGCGCATCGCGCCGGTCGATCTCACCGATCCGGAACAGGCGCGGCAGGTCGTCGAGGACGCCGCGCCCGCCTGTGGCGGGCTCGACGTGGTCTGCGAACAACGCGGTCATGCCACATTCTGCTTCGATGGCCGATTTCTTGGTCTCCCGGCCGATGACTGGCGGGTGACCATGGCCGGCGAACTCGACGTCCCCTTCTTCGCGTCGAAGCTCGCCTGGCCGACCCGGCTCGGCGCGGGGGCGGCGTCATCATCGACGTCGCGTCCGTGTCCGGCATGATCGTCGGCGGGGCCTCCCCAGCGGTCGCGCACGCTGCTGCGAACGCCGACATCATCGGTATGACGCGACGGCTCGCGCGTCTGGGGGCCGCTCGGGCGGCCCCTGAGGCCGATATCCCACCCCCCCTCACGGAGCCGGGCGGCCCGTATGGTCCACTGGCCAGGGGGAACCTGGAGGATGGGCACAGGACGGCGAATCTCGATCACAACTCGCATCACCCTGTTCACCGGCGTGGTGGCGGTCGCGCTGTGCTCACTGGTGGCCGCGGTCCTCATGTTCGCGATCAACCGTTTCGTCACCGACTCCCTCGTCGAGGAGGTCACCGCCGCCGGTGGCCGGGTGGCCGTGCAGCTGGAGCGGGACCGCCTGGAGTACCCCCTGGCGCAGCGCCGGTCCCGCAGCCTGCAGGTCGTCGACTCGCGGGGCAAGGTCATCGCCTCGACCCCGAGCCTGTTCGGCAAACCGCCTATGGCGACGTTCACGCCCGACGGCACGAACGTCGCCGAATCGGTCGTGTGCGGCGGTGCCTTCCTCATCGGCGAATGCGACATCGTGGTCGCGCAGTGGGCCCACCGGGGAAGAGAGAAGTGGGTCGTCTACAGCGCCTCACCCATGGTTCCCCCGCTGGTCGATCCATTGCTGGCGGCGGCGGTCGGCGGGGGCATGGCGGTGCTCGCCGGCACCATCACCTACATCGGCTACCGGATCGTCACCGTGTCCCTCAGGCCGGTGACCGCGGTCCGAGCCGAACTCGACGAGATCAACGCGAGTTCCCTCGATCGCCGGGTGCCCGTATCGCCCGGCGACGACGAGATCCATGAGCTGGCGGACAGCGTCAACCGCACGCTGGCCCGACTGGAGGGTGCCATGGAACGCCAGCGGCAGTTCACCGCCGATGCCTCCCACGAGCTGCGCACCCCCCTGGCGGGGCTTCGCGCCCAGCTGGAGGAGGCCCAGCTGCACCCTGGCGAGACCGACCTGAACGAGCTGCTCGCGCACTCGTTGTCCGACCTCAACCGGCTGCAGGCGATCATCACCGACCTGCTCCTGCTGGCCAATCTCGAATGCAGCCCGCCCAAGCTCCGGGAAAGGATCGATCTGGCGACGCTGGTACGGGCGGAGGTCTCACGGCGGGCGGATCCGCACAAGGTGCGACTCGTACTCGCCCCGGAGGTGTCCGTCGACGCCGTCCACAGCCAGGTCGGCCGTGCCGTCACCAACCTGCTGGACAACGCCGAGCGGCACGCCAGGGAGGCGGTGGTCATCGAGGTGCGGGCGGTCGGCGGCAGCGCCGAGGTCATCGTCGACGACGACGGGGAGGGCATCGCCGAGGCCGACCGGGGACGGATCTTCGAACGGTTCGCCCGGCTGGACGCGGCCCGTAGCCGCGACCGCGGAGGTACGGGCCTCGGCCTGGCCATCGCCCGCAGCATCGCCAACGCCCACGAGGGGACACTCCAGGTCGAAACCTCCCCCTCCGGCGGCGCCCGTTTCGTCCTGCGCCTTCCCTGGGTCCCGCCGGACGACGACGATTCGTAGCCGAGCCGTCTGATCCCACGCCCCACGCCCCACGGGCCGTCGCCGACCGCGGGTGCCTTGCTATAACACGGGTGCCTTGCTAGGACACGGGTGCCTAGCCGTGCGTGAGTGACGCGTCGTGCGTGAGTGACTTGCCGTGCGCGAGCAGTTCGCCACACGCGAGCGTTTCGCCGTACGCGAGCGTTTCGCCGTACGCGAGTAGTTCGCCGTATGTGAGCGTTTCGCCGTGCGTGAGCGGGGGCGTTCCTCGCTCGTTCCCGTGGTGGTCGGAACATCACACAAACTCCGGCGTCGGTGATTGCCGCGATTGCGGAGAGACGGCCGACGGTTCCTCCTTCAGGATGTGCGATCAAACAAGGTGTGAGCCGGACGAAACCTCCGGTTCACCGTGGCGTCAGGAGTTCGCCGTGCTGTGGAGAAAACTGCTCGTCCCGCTGACCTCGATCGCCCTCGTCCTGTCCGCCCCGGCCGGTGTGAACGCCGCCTCGGCGTCCACCGCCACGACGGGCGCCACTACGGGCGCCGCGTCGGCCGCCGCCGACTTCGGTGCCTCCGGCCCCTACGCCACCGCCGTGGAGGTCGGGGCGGTGACCACCCTGTACTACCCGCGCGACATCGCCCAGAGCGGCCGCCGCCATCCGGTGATCGTGTGGGGCAACGGCACCTTCGCCTTCCCGGTCGTCTACCGGGACCTGCTGCTGCACTGGGCCAGCCACGGCTTCGTCGTCGCCGCAGCCAACACCCCGCAGTCCAACCTCGGCATCTCCATGCGCGCCGGCATCGACCTGCTCACCCGCAGGAACGCCGACTCCAGCAGCATCTTCCACAACCGCGTCGACCTGGAGCGCATCGGCGCGTCGGGCCACTCCCAGGGGGGCGCGGCCGCCATCGTCGTCGGCGCGGACCCGCGCGTGGACACCATCCTGCCCATCCAGCCCGGACCGCTGGCCAACATCAACGCCGTACGCGGCCCGGCGCTCCTGCTGGCCGGCCAGCGCGACAGCATCGTCTTCCCCGCGCTGGTGAGGGCCTTCTACAACGCCGCGGGCCACATCCCGGCCATCTACGGGGAACTGCGCGGGGCCGA
The DNA here is from genome assembly GCF_042888905.1 of Streptosporangium sp. NPDC002721. Taxonomy (NCBI): domain Bacteria; kingdom Bacillati; phylum Actinomycetota; class Actinomycetes; order Streptosporangiales; family Streptosporangiaceae; genus Streptosporangium; species Streptosporangium sp. NPDC002721. The sequence continues at coordinate 198,752 of NZ_JBIAQI010000016.1, read as the reverse complement.
CCACTTCACCGTGGTGGGCGGGGCCGGGCCGTTCGCCGCGCCGACGACCGCCTGGTTCCGCCTGCACCTCATGGGGGACCAGACGGCTCGCGGCCAGTTCTTCGGTGCCGGTTGCGGCATCTGCACCGACACCCGTACCTGGTCCGACGTCCGCCGCAACGCCCTGGCCACCCAGATCCCCGCCACCGCCCCCTGACCCGGCCCGGGAGATCGCGTCCACAGTGACCCAAGGTGACCCAAGGTGACCCGTGGCGTCCCGATCCCCGTAGCGCCCGCCCCTGGCCCCGCCACGGTCAAGGGCGGCCCGCCGTTCCCCCCTTGAAAGGACCGAGATGGACATCATCGCGACCACCCGGCACGGCAAGGTCCGGGGCCGCGTCCAGGACGGGGTCGCGACCTTCCTCGGCGTCCCCTACGCCGCCCCGCCCTTCGGCGCCCACCGCTTCCGCGCCCCGGCCCCCGTCGAGCCCTGGGAGGGGGTGCGCGACGCGCTGGAGTACGGGCCGACCGCTCCCAAGAGGCCCTACCGGCCGCCTCTCGACCGGCTCATCCCCGATCCGGACATCCCCGGCGACGAGTGTCTCAACCTCAACGTCTGGACCCCGGCCTCCGGTGCGGAGGGGCTGCCGGTGATGGTCTGGATCCACGGGGGCTCGATGCGCAACGGCTCGGCGAGCCTGCCGCTCTACGACGGGAGGGCGTTCGCCCGCGACGGCGTGGTCCTCGTCTCGATCAACTACCGGCTCGGGGTCGAGGGGTTCGGCGTCTTCCCCGACGCGCCGGACAACCGCGGCCTGCTCGACCAGATCGCGGCCCTGACCTGGGTCAGGGAGAACATCGCCTCCTTCGGCGGGGACCCGGGCAACGTCACCGTGTGCGGGGAGTCCGCCGGAGCCATCGGCATCGCGGCCCTGATGACCAGCCCCCGCGCGGCCGGCCTGTTCCGCCGGGCCGTCCTGCAGAGCGGCCCGCCGCACACGGTGTCGCGCGGCGAGGGGGCGAAGATCGTGAGATCGATGGCGAAGGCGCTGCGGGTACCGGCCACGGCCGAGGCGTTCGCGGCGGTGGAGCGCGAGCGGCTGCTGGACGCGCAGGCCACGGTGGTCGGCAGGTCCGACCCCATCGGCGGCGGGCCGGGTTTCCACATCGTGGTCGACGGCGACGTGGTGCCCGCCGACCCGCCACCCCCCGAGGCCGATCTGCTGCTGGGCTGCAACCGGGAGGAGTACCGGTTGTGGTTCGTACCGACCGGGACGGTGGACCGGATCAGCGCTCTCACTCTGCGGCTCGCACTGCTGAGGTTCCGGATCCCGGGGCGGGTGGCGCGGCTGTACCGGGCCACCCGGCCGGGGGCCACGCCCGGGGAGATCCTCGGCGAGATGGCGACCGACCTGCTGCTGCGCGGGCCCCTCAACCGGCTGGCCGACTCGCGGCCGTCCCGGACGTTCGTCTACGAGTTCGCCTGGCGTTCGCCCGTAATGGGGCTCGGCGCGTGCCACGCGCTGGAGATCGGATTCGTCTTCGACACCCTGCGCGCCGGCGAGGAACTGACCGGGCCCGGCGCCCCCCAGCCGCTGGCCGACGCCATGCACCGTGCCTGGGTGGCCTTCGCCACCTCCGGAGACCCTGGCTGGCCCGCCTGGGACGCGCGCCGGCCCGTCATGGTCTTCGATTATCCCGGCACGGGTACGGTCCTCGCGCCACGGGAGGAGGAACTGCGCGTGTGGCTCCAGAGATCCAGGTGAAACAGGTGAGACAGGCGAGCCAGGTGAGGCAAACGAGTCAGGTGAGATCCCTGGAGATGAGCGCCGCCTGCAGCAGGCGCGCCTCGGCGGGGACCGCGAGGTCCAGCCCGGTCAGCGCGCGCACCCGGTGCAACCGGTAATCCAGGGTGTTGCGGTGGATGCACAGCTCCAGCGCGGTCCGGCGGCGGTTGTACCCGTGGTCGACGAACACGCGCAACGTCTCCAGCAGGTACGGGTGCTCCTTCAGCGGGTCGAGCTTGGCCGCCAGCCGGACCAGCCCGTCACCCGGGCGCGCGAGCTGATACTCCAGCAGCACGTCGTCCAGGCGGTAGAACCCGGGCGGACGGCCGAGCCGCTGGACGAGCTCCAGCACGCGGCCCGCCTCCTCCGCCGCCGACGGGACGGCCGCCGGTCCGGCGGCCACGGCGGCGGCGGCGAGAACGGGCTGCCCCACTTCCTCCGTGAGCCTGGCCACCAGGCCCGGCAGGTCGGATCCGCCGGGCAGCAGCGCGATCCCGGCGACGTGGTCCATCAGCACCGGGATGCCCGTGTGCGCGTCGAGCGAGGACTGCACCAACCTGGCCGGCGGGTTCGACGCGAACGCGAACGCCACCACCTCGTGCTCGCCGGTCACCACGACCCGCGCCGCCTCCGCCGCCTCCTCGTACGGCCGGCCGGTCAGCAGCGCGGTCAGCAGGGTCCGCCGTATCCGCTTGGCCTCGCTGTGGATGTCCTCCTGGGCGTGCAGGTGGGCGAGCACGACGGCGGGCATGGCCGCGTGCAGGCAGGAGAGCAGGCTCGCGCCCGCTCCGGCCAGTTCCTCGGGCTTCGCGCTCTCGGTCAGCGCCTGCCACCACACCTCGGCGCCGATCAGGTAGGCGGCGATCGCGGCCTCCAGGGGTACGTGCTCCTCGGCCCGGCGCGCCGACCACTCGATGAGCCGGGTCAGGTCACCCGGGCCCATCGCGCCGTCGTCACGCAGTGCCCGCAGCAGCAGGCCGTGCACCGCCGCGATCGACCGGGTCACCTCGCCGTCGAGTGTCCGGCGCGGCAGCGCCCCGTAGAACGGCACCTCCGCCGAGCAGCGCGCGACCACGGCCGCGATGTGGTCACCGGCCCGCGAGGCCATCCGGGCGTGTAGATCGGACACCGGCGAATCGTCACATCGCCCAAACCCCGCCGTCAATCACCGCTCCGTACGCCGAACCGGCCGATGGAGAAGCCACGGGAGAAACCGCCGGACAAGCCGCCGGACAAGCCGCTGGACAAGCCACTGGGCGAGCCACTGGGCGAGCCACCAACAGTGGATCACAAGAGCTTCACAAGTGACCCCTGCGACCTTGGGTGAGCACGATTCAACCGGAAAGGAACCAGCTGAAATGAAGGACTTCGACCTGAACGCCCACCAGCTCGACGACAGCGAGCTCGCCGCCGTCACCGGTGGTATGCCCCCGAACTACGACTGGATGAACTACGACTGGCGTGACGCCGTCATCTCGGCTCTGCCGTAACCACCGGTGGCCGTGGGGGGTCGCTCGCACGGGCGCCCCCCACACCTCGGAAGGACCGTGCCGGGAGCGGGGAGTCAGACGCACCGCATGGCACTGACCAGCTCCGGGCTCTGGAACAGCAGCTGCTCGCAGAAATGCTCGCCCGCGTAGGGGCCCGACGAGACGACGATCGTCACCGGGCTCTCCTGCCCGCCGCCCGTGCAGCCGGTCGCCAGGACGTGGAAGCCGAGCATCGCCGAGACCTGGAAGCGGGTCCCGTCCGCGCAGACGTAGTGGCTGTCCGCCTGAGCCGTGACCGGCACGAGCAGCGGCAGGACGAGGGCCGTGAGAAGCACGGCAAGGCGGACGGCGGTCGTGCGGGGGTAGGTCATAGGAACCCTTTCATGATGGTTTGGGGGCGCGCCACGACGGCCTACCCAGAGTGATCGTTCGACAACCCGATGTGTCCGTTGGTGGACAGCGTCAAAATGTGCCGGTCGTGAAGTCGCCGACCGCCACCTTCCCCCTCGCGTCCCCTCGCGTCCCCTCGCGTCCCCTCGCGTCCCCTCGCGCCGGAGGCCGCGTCCCCCGCCTCGCGCGACTCCGTGCGGTTCGGGACGGTGAATGCCCCGCGCGACCCCGGACGGTGAGTACTCCCGTGCGGCTCGGGACGGAGGTCCGGGTCCGGCGCGATTCGGGGCCGAGTCAGGGCCCGTGATCCTTGACGACCCTCGGGGGCGTGCTTCACTTCGTATCGCGGCAGGTCGTGCATTGCGAAACACCGCAATGACCCATGACAGGCGCTGCAAGAATCTACGAGGTATCCGAAGCAACAGAGCAAGATTACGAAACTATTTCGCAGGAGCCTTGTGGAACGAGGCATCGGAGTCCTACTGTCACCTCACCCTCGTGGCGTTCGCTCCGCCCCGAGCGCCTTCAGGTGTTCACCCCCCGAGAGAAACGAGCATCCGATGTCACGGAGCATCACAGGAGCTGTGTCGAGACGGACCGGCAGGCCACCGCGAAGGGCATCGGCGGGGATCGCGGCGGTGATCGCGCTCTCCGTCGGCCTCGGCGTCGTGCCCGGCGCCCCGGCTCTCGCGGGCACGGGCGGGACGGCGGCTCCCGTGGTGACGCGCGCCGCCCTCGACCCGTCGCTCGTCGCGGGCCGGGGCGCCAGTGTCGCCTTCGCCGAGCAGGAGGCGGAGAACGCCGTGACGAACGGCACGGCCATCGGCCCGGACCGCGCCGCGTACACGCTGGCGGGAGAGGCGTCGGGCCGCAGGGCGGTCAGGCTCACGCCGGGGCAGCACGTCGAGTTCACGCTGCCGAAGACGGCCAACGCGATCACCGTGCGCTACAGCATCCCGGACGCCCCCAACGGCGGCGGCATCACCGCGCCGCTGAACGTCACGGTGAACGGCGGGGGCAAGAAGGTGCTGACCCTCACCTCGCAGTACTCGTGGCTGTACAACCAGTATCCGTTCACGAACGACCCGAACGCCGACCTGCTGCACCCCGACTGGTGGATCACCGAGTGCGCCTGCGTGCCCAACGCCACGACGCCCGCCCCGACGATCACCAAGCCGTTCCGTCCCACCCACTTCTACGACGAGCAGCGTCTCCTGCTCGGCAAGACGTACCGCGCGGGTGACAAGGTGCGGCTCACGGTCCCGGCCGGGAGCAACGCGGCCTGGACGGTCATCGACCTGCTCGACTCCGAGCTCGTCGGCGCGCCGCACGTCAGGCTCGTCGCGGCGAACGTGCTGGCCTTCGGCGCAGACCCGCTCGGCAGGCGCGACTCCGCCGACGCGATCGACAGGGCGATCGCCTTCGCCAAGCGCAACCGCCTCAAGGTCTACATCCCGCCGGGCGTCTACCAGGTGAACCGCCACATCATCGTCGACAACGTGACGATCGAGGGCGCCGGCAACTGGTACACGATCATCAAGGGCAAGGAGGTCGCCCTCCCGTCCCCGGCCCCCGACGGCTCGGTGCACACCGGCGTCGGCTTCTACGGCAAGGACGCGGCGGACGGCGGCAGCAGGAACGTGCACCTGTCCGGCTTCGCGATCGAGGGTGACGTCCGCGAGCGCATCGACACCGACCAGGTGAACGGCATCGGCGGGGCGCTGAGCGACTCGACCGTCGACGGCCTCTACATCCACCGCACCAAGGTGGGCATGTGGTTCGACGGGCCGATGAAGAACCTGAAGATCACGAACAACATCATCGTCGACCAGATCGCCGACGCCCTCAACTTCCACGGCGGCGTCACCGACTCGGTCGTGTCGAACAACTTCACCCGCAACACCGGTGACGACGGTCTCGCCCTGTGGTCGGAGAAGATCGCCAACGCCCGCAACACGTTCGACCGCAACACCGTGCAGACGCCGACCCTCGCGAACGGCATCGCCGTCTACGGCGGCACGGACAACACGATCTCCAACAACCTCGTCGCCGACCCGATCCGCGAGGGCAGCGGCATCCACGTCGGCTCCCGCTTCGGCGCCGAGGCGTTCGCCGGGCAGTTGTCGATCAAGGACAACACCACGGTCCGGGCCGGAACGTACGAGCTGAACTGGAACATCGGCCTGGGCGCCATCTGGCTCTACGCGCTCGACAAGAACATCGAGGCCGACATCCAGGTGGTCGGGAACCACTTCCTCGACAACACCTACAACGCGATCATGCTGGTCAGCGACTGGGGTGTGAAGGACCTCTACTCGATCACGAACGTCCACTTCAAGGACATCAGGGTCGACGGCACCGGCACCTCCGTGGTCAGCGCCCGGGTGAAGGGGTCCGCCTCCTTCGAGAACGTGGACGCCCGCAACGTCGGCGCGGTCGGCGTCAACAACTGCGGCTCGTTCAACTTCCCGCCCACCGGCTCGGAGTTCTCGCTGACGGACCTCGGCGGCAACGACGGCGGCGGCACCACCGGGGCCTGGCTCGCCCCGTGGATGCTGCCGAACACCATCACCTGTGACGACCGCCCGCCGGTCGTCGCGCCGCCGGCGCCGTCCCCGTGGTGACCTCGGCGGCGAAGCTTCATCTGCGGAGTCGTTGACCTGACCGGCCGGTCGTCCGGGGGAGACCCCGGGCGGCCGGCCGTTCTCCGTACCCCGTCAAGGTTCCCTGTGCCTCGCGGAGGTTCTCTCCGTACCCCACCGGGGCTCGCCGCCGCCACGACGGGCGGCCGGACGCGTCGCGGGACCCTGACCGGACGCGTCGCGGGACCCCGGCCGGAGCGTCAGAAGGCGCGGCGCATCGCCCGGGTGCCGACCGCCAGGCCCGCCGCCGCGACGACGCAGGCGCAGAGCGTCCCGTACAGCACCGACATGTCCGCGAAGCGGCCGGAGAACAGCGCCCGCTCCGCCTCGACGACGTAGGAGACCGGATTCAGCGCGGCGACGGTCTGGAGCCACCCCGGCCCGTAGTCCGTCGGCAGCAGTACGCCCGACAGCAGCATCAGCGGGAACATCACCATCTGGGTGACCCCGTAGAACAGGTCGCCACCCGGGCTGGACGCGATCGCGAGGGCGAAGGAGAGCGCGCCCAGGCCGACCCCGAACACGACCAGCACCGCCAGGCCGGCCAGCACGCCCGTGAGGTGCGGGCGGAAGCCCAGCGGCACCGCGAGGACGATGATCAGCACGGCCTGGGCGAGCAGGATGGCGAACTCCTTCATCGTCCGGCCGACCAGCATCGCCGTGCGGTTCAGCGGGGTGACCAGCATGCGCTCCATCGAACCGCCGATCAGGTCGATCAGCAGGGAGTATCCGGCCATCATCGGGCCGGTCAGGCACATCATGATCAGGATGCCGGGCACGAACCACTGCCACGGCGACTCCTGGCCGTCGAAGCTCCGTGTCCCCCCGAGCAGCGGGCCGAACAGGAACAGGAAGAGCAACGGCTGGCCCATGGTGAAGAGAAGGCCGAGGGGTTCGCGCAGCACGGGGGCGAACTCGCGGGAGAAGACGGTTCCGGTGTCACGGAGGAACTTCACGCTCACGGTGTGACCTTTCCGGCCGCTGAGGGCCGACAGAGAATCGGTCGGGGAGAGAGGGATCGCGGGGGAGGGGATCTCGGAGGAGGGGAAGGGGGAATCTCGGGGAATCTCGGGGGAGGGCGGGAGAGACGGGAGAGAGCGGGGACGGTCAGACACCACCCACGCCGCCCGGGAGCTCACCGGCCTCGCCGATCTCGCCGGTCTCGTCGCCCTCGCGCAGGCTGCGGCCGGTCAGCGCGAGGAACACGTCGTCCAGCGTGGGACGGGTGGTCTCGGCGGTGCCGACCTTCACCCCGGACGACTCCAGCGACCGGAGGTACTCCGGCAGCGCCGCGCCCGCGTGGGGCACCCGCAGCCGCACCGTCGTCCCGTCGACGGTGACCGCGCCGGGACCGGCGATCCGCTCGGCGATCCCGGCGGCCCTCGTCGCCGCGGGCTCGTCGTGGACGGTGATCGTGACGCGGTCGCCGGCCAGGTCGCCCTTCAGCCGCTCGGCCGTCCCGTCGGCGATGATCCGGCCGTGGTCGATGATCACCACCCGCTCGGCCATGCTGTCGGCCTCCTCCAGGTAGTGGGTGGTCAGGAAGAGGGTCGTGCCGTGCAGCTCGCGCAGCCGCAGGATGTGCTCCCAGATGTTGGCGCGGCTCTGCGGGTCGAGTCCGGTCGAGGGCTCGTCCAGGAACAGCAGCTCGGGCCGGTGGATGAGCCCCAGGGCGATGTCGAGGCGGCGGCGCTGGCCGCCCGACAGGGTGCCGGGCTTGCGGGTGGCCAGCGACTCCAGGTCGAGCATGCCGAGGATCTCGTCGGCCCGCCGGTGCGCCTCCGTCCGGCGGAGCCCGTAGCAGCGCGCCTGGGTCACCAGCTCGTCGCGGACGCGGAAGTTCTCGCCCGCGCCGTTCTTCTGGCCCACGTACCCGATCCGGGCGCGGACCCCCGCCGGGTCCGACACGACGTCGCGGCCCGCGACGATCGCGGTTCCCGACGTCGGCGGAAGCAGCGAGGTCAGCATGCGCAGGCTGGTGGACTTCCCGGCGCCATTGGGGCCGAGGAAGGCGACCAGCTGCCCGGCTTCCACATCGATGTCGAGGCCGCGTACGGCGTCGACGCTTCCCTTCTTCATCTTGAATCGCCGGGTCAGCCCTCGGGCATGGATCATCGTCCCCTCCTGGGGTGGGCGTGAGCGGTGGAGGCATGCCGAACAGACCCCTGGCCGGGGAGTTTCGTTGGGTGGCATGCTGAACAAGCCCTTGGTCAGGGGCTCGGTTGGAGATGCCTCATCCTTGACCACGCGATCCGGGTTTGGCAAACGTGAAAGGTGCGTTCATGTTTGGCCTGACCTGCGGAAACGCACCCACACGCGGGATGTCGTACGGCCTCGCCGGACTTCGTTCCCAGCCGGTTCGCACGCGCTGACGTGGGCTTTTCGCGAATCCCGCGAAAGAGACGAAAAAGATGCGGATTTCCGCCGTGAGCCGGCCCGATCCCGGCGAGCCGGGGTCCCGGGCGGCCGGTGGTCGGTTCCCCCGTCCGGTGGTCAGTTCCCCCCGGAACGCGCGGGGACGTGGGCGGGGCCGGGCTCCGGGGAGTCGTCCCGCCGGCGCCGGAGCAGGCTGTCGAGCGCCCAGGGGCCGGGGCCCAGCACGGCGACGAGCAGGAACGACCAGCAGAACATCGCCGACGGCTCGCCACCGTTGCGCAGCGGCAGGAGCTCCTGCGGCAGGTGCACCACGAAGAACGCGTACGCCATCGAGCCGGACGCGAGGATCGCGGCGGGACGGGTGAGGAGCCCGGCCAGCACGAGCCCGCCGCAGAGCACCTGGACGAGCGCGGCCCACCAGCCGGGCCAGGACGCGAAGTCGACGGCCTGGCCGGTGGCGGGGTTGCCGCCGAAGACACCGAACATCGACGCCACGCCGTGGCAGAGGAAGAGGAAGCCCGTCACCATGCGGAAGAGCGAGAGCACCGGCCCGCCGAATCGGTCGATCTTCACCGAGTCCCCCTGTTCTCGCGGTGCGAGGCTTGATCCCCCGGCCAGCCTCGCACCGCCGCGGCCCGTGAACGCGCCCGCACGCGTGTCCTGGCGATCCCCTGTCAAGATTTGACGCCGCCAGGAACACCAGGAACACCCGGAGCGCCCGGAACCCCGGGGCGCCCCGGGCGCTCGAAGCGTGGGGCGGGCTCGCCTCGCCCGCCACCCGGGGGAGAGCGGGACCGCCGCCACGCCGTCGAGCGGACGCGGCTCGACACCGTCGCCGCCGTCATCCGGCCGCGCGCCGGTGGCGGCATGGTGGCCGGTGTGGAGCGCGGCTTCCTCCTGCTGGACGCGGACGGGGCGGTGAAGCGGCGGATCGACGTGCTCGGTCCCGGCGTGCGGATGAACGAGGGCGGCTGCGACCCCCAGGGCCGCTTCTACGCCGGGTCCATGGCCTGGGACGCGGCCCCCGGGCGGGGCGGGCTGTTCCGGCTGGACGCCGACGGCCGGGTGCGCGCCGTCCTCGCGGATGTGACCATCTCCAACGGCCTGGCCTGGAGCCCCGACGGCGGCACGGCGTACTACGTCGACACGCCGACCGGCCGGGTGGACGCCTTCGACCACGACGCGCGGGACGGCCTGTCGAACCGTAGGACCGCCGTCGTCGTCGACCCCGCCCACGGTTCCCCGGACGGCCTGACCGTCGACGCCGAGGGGGGCCTGTGGGTGGCGTTGTGGGGCGGGGGAGCGGTGCACCGGTACACCCCCGGCGGGCGCCTGGACGAGCGGATCGAGGTGCCCGCCGGACAGGTCACCGCCTGCGCGTTCGGCGGCGACGCCCTGGACGAGCTGTACGTCACCACCTCACGGTTCGGGCTCGCCGAACCCGAGCCCGCCGCGGGGGCGCTCTTCCGCGCTCGACCGGGCGTTCGCGGGCTCGCGGTGCTGCCGTTCGCCGGGTGACGCGACGGCTCCCCGCACCGGGCGCTGAACAGCCTCTCGGCGTTCGACACCTGGTAGGGGGGACGGTGAAGGGCGCCGCCGGGGTGGCCGCGCCCCTTCTCACCGTTCCGCGGACGTTCTCACTGTTCCAAGAACGTTCTCACCATTCCGCGAACGAGCCGTCGTGATGGCGCCAGACGGGGTTGCGCCAGCGGTGCCCGCGTTCGGCGGCGTGTTCCACCGCGTCCGAGTCGATCTCGATGCCCAGGCCGGGCAGCGTGCCGCGCTCGGCGTACCCGTTCTCGAAGTGGAAGGGTGTCCGGTCGAGAAGGTAGTCCAGGACGTCGTTGCCCTGGTTGTAGTGGATGCCGACGCTCTGCTCCTGGATCAGGAAGTTCGGCGTCGCGAACGCCAGCTGCAGGCTGGCCGCCAGGGCGATCGGGCCCAGCGGGCAGTGGGGGGCCATCGCCACGTCGTACGCCTCGGCCATCGCGGCGATCCGGCGGACCTCCGAGATCCCGCCGGCGTGGCTGACGTCCGGCTGGGCGACCGCGATGCCGGCGGGCAGCACGTCGCGGAAGTCCCAGCGCGAGTAGAGGCGCTCGCCGGTGGCCAGCGGGATCGCGGTGCCGCGCGCCAGCTCGGCCAGGTTGCCGCTGTGCTCGGGCAGCACCGCCTCCTCGACGAACAACGGCATGAGCGGTTCCAGCAGCGGCAGCAGCCGCCGTGCCATCGCCGTCGACATCCGGCCGTGGAAGTCGACGACCACGTCGTTGTCCTCGCCGATGGCCTCGCGCACGGCGGCGACCCGCTCGACCACCTCGCGGGTGCGGGAGGGGGTGTCGATCGGCGTGAGCTCGGGGCTCCCGTTCATCTTCACGGCGGTGAAGCCCGCGGCGATCTGTGCCCTGGCCAGGTCGGCGACGTCGGCGGGCCGGTCGCCGCCGATCCAGGCGTACATGCGCACGCGGTCGCGGACCGGGCCGCCGAGCAGGGCGTGCACCGGCAGGCCGGCCGCCTTGCCGGCGATGTCCCACAGGGCCTGGTCGATGCCGGCCACCGCGCTCGACAGGACGGGCCCGCCCCGGTAGAAGCCGCCCTTGGTGAGGACCTGCCAGTGGTCCTCGATGCGCAGCGGGTCCTCGCCGATCAGGTAGTCGCTCAGCTCGGAGACGGCGGCGCGCACCGTCTCGGCCCGGCCCTCGACGACCGGCTCGCCCCAGCCGGTGATGCCCTCGTCGGTGCGGATCCGCAGGAAGAGCCAGCGCGGAGGGACGAGAAAAGTGTCCATGGACACGATCTTCATGGGGTTGGGACTTCCGTTTCCGTTCGGAGGGGGTCAGGAGGAGGAGGTGGAGACGCTCCAGCCGCCGTCCACGTTCAGGCAGGCGCCGGTGATGAAGGAGGCCTCGTCCGAGGCGAGGAAGGCGACGGCGGCGGCGACCTCGTCCGGGCGGCCGAAACGGCCGGCAGGGGTCTCCCGTACGGTCGCGGCCCTGCCGTCGGCGCCGATCGCGTCCCAGGCGGCGCTCATGGTCGGACCGGGCACGACGACGTTCACCCGGACGTCGGGGGCGTAGTCGACGGCCAGCTGCCTGGCCAGGGACTGCAGGCCGCCCTTGGCCGCCGCGTACGGGCCGCAGCCGGGGACCCCGGTGTGGGCGTGCACCGAGGAGGTGATGACGATCGCGCCCCGGTTCCCGGCGAGCATCGGGCAGAAGGTGTGCGCGGCCAGGTAGGCGGCCTTCAGCGACACGCCGATCTGCCGGTCCCAGTCCTCCTCGGGCATCTCGTGGAGCGGGCGGGCGTCCACCACCCGCCCGGGGCCGTTGGCGTGCAGCACGTCGAGCCGGCCGAACCGGCGGGCGACCTCGTCGCGGGCCGCCGTCCACGCGGCGGCGGAGCCGACGTCGCCGTGCAGGTAGGCGGCCTCGCCCCCCGAGCCGTTGATCTCCGCGGCGACCTGTTCACCGGCCTCGTCGGCGATGTCCACCAGCAGCACGCGCGCGCCCTGCGCGGCCAGCAGCCGCGCGGTGGCGGCGCCGATCCCCGAGGCCGCGCCCGTCACCAGGGCCGTCTTACCGGAGAAGCGGTTCACGAGCGGGCGCCCGTCAGCAGGCGGGTGCCGGTGACCTGCAGCTCGACGTCCTGCCACATCGGATGGTGGGGGGCGGCGTTGGAGCACACCACGGCGCCCCAGGCCCCGACGCGCACGGCGTGCCCGATCGCCTCCAGGCAGATCGCCCGGCCGACCGGCCCCTCCTCGAAGGTGCCCAGCAGCGGGGTGTAGCCGACGTAGCCCTCACCCAGCACGAGCGGCACCCCCGCGGCCGCCGCGTGGTCGGCGGCGGCGTCGATCCAGATGCGCAGGCGTTCGGCCATGCCGTACCGGTAGAAGGCGTAGCGGTCGTACAGCCACCGGTCGAAGCGTTCGGGGTCGCACCAGTCGTGCAGGTAGATCTCGCGGGCCGGCACGACGGTGGCCGAGGCGCGCCACTCCTGGTCCGGGCCCCACTCCGCGAGCGGCGGGGCGTCGGGGCGCAGCAGCTCGCGGAAGGCGCGCTCCTGCGGGAACGGCCTGCCGGTGTCGCGCAGGGCGAAGGTGTCGATCAGCTCGTCGATCACGCCGTACACGTAGGGGTGGAAGACGGCCACGTCGAGGTTGGCGGGGATGCCGCGCATCTCGCCGACCGGCACCCAGGCGTAGTTGACGGTGACCAGCTCGTCGGGGCGGCGCGCCTTGAAGCGGCCGATCGCCTCCTCGAGGTGGGGCCGCAGTCCCAGCACGGGTGTCTCGCCCGGCTCCAGGGCCTCGGTGAGCCAGGTGGACTGGATCTCGTTGTGCAGCTCCACGAAGGCGACGCGGTCGGCCAGGCCGTGCTCGCCGAGGAAGTCCACCAGATCGGCGAGCGCGTCGGCGAGCGCGTTCGCCCGCCCGGCCGCCGGTACCGCGCGCAGCGCCTCGTACCAGGACGGGTCGTCGAGGAAGGCGGAGCTCTGCTGGTACTCCCACGAGGAGACGATCACGTGGCAGTCGTGCCGGCGCGCGGCCTCGAACAGCGCGAGCAGGTGACGGCGGCCGTCGAGGACGGTGCGGTGGCGCACGTCGTACCAGCGGGTGCGCCGGCCGTACTCGCCGAGGGGGGAGAAGGTGAGCGTCCCGGTGTCCAGGCCGGAGCCGAACAGCAGGTAGGGCATCGCGCAGATCCGCACCGTGTTGTACCCGCGGGCGACGGCCTGGGCGAACGCGGCGTCGAGGTCGGCGAAGGGCTCGCCAGGGCCGGTCCGGGTGTACCAGATGAAGTCCCAGAGGGTGATCGCGAGGCGTTCGGGCAGGTGGGAGGGGATGGGCATGGGTCTCTCCTAAGACTTGACGGCCCCCGCCGTCAGGCCGTCGAGGAGCTGCTTGCGCAGCAGCAGGAACATGATCAGGCTGGGGATCGCGGCGAGCACGGAACCGGCGAGCACCATGTCCACCTGCCGGCTCTCGGCGCCGTACAGGGCCTGGATGCCGAGCGGGAGGGTGTACTGGGCCGGGTCCGACACCACGATGAGCGGCCAGAAGAAGCTGTTGTAGCTGTTGAGGAAGCTCCACACGCCGAGCGCGCCGAGCGCGGGCCGCAGCAGGGGCAGCACGATCCGCAGGAACACCCCGAACTTCGAGGCGCCGTCGAGACGCCCCGACTCCAGGATCGAGTCGGGCACGGACTGCTCGACGTACTGGCGCATCATGAAGATGCCGAACGCGGGCGCGAGCCAGGGCACGATCAGCGAGAAGTAGACGTTGGTGACACCCGCTTTGATCAGCAGCACGAAGAGCGGCACCACGATCACGGCGAACGGCACCGCCATCGAGCTGAACATCACGTCGAACAGGAAGCGCTTGCCCCGGAACCGGTACTTGGCGAACGCGAACCCGGCCAGCGCGCACACGAACACCGAGACCGCCGTGGAGACGACCGCGACGACCGTGCTGGTCAGGAACCAGCCCCAGAAGGGCTGCGTCTCCAGCAGCCGGGTGTAGTTGTCCCAGGTGAACGGGATCGGCAGCGGCTGGGGCGGATAGGAGAAGATGTCGCCGCGAGGCTTGAACGACGACGTCAGCGCCCATAGCAGCGGCAGCGCGAACAGCACCACCAGCATGATCAGGAAGACGTAGACGAGCCCGCGCCCCCCGGAGAGACGCCCCTCGCGGGGACGGCCGCGGTTCATCTTTCCCTCCCCACGCCGAACACCGAGTTGGCCGTACGGCCGACGAGGAAGACGATCACGAACATGACGACGCCCGCCGCGGCGGCGTAGCCGAGCTGCCGGCGGGTGAACGCCTCGCGGTAGATGAACATCGCGACCGACAGCGTCGCCTCACCGGGGCCGCCCTTGGTCAGCAGCATCGGCTCCTCCAGGATCTGGGCGGTGCCCACCATCACGGTCACGGCCACGAACGCGGTGATGGGGCGCAGCATCGGCAGGGTGATGCTGAAGAACGTGCGCGCCCGGCCGGCCCCGTCGATGGAGGCGGCCTCGTAGAACTCGCGCGGGATGTTCTTCAGCCCGGCCAGGAAGAAGATCGTCAGGTAGCCGGTCCAGCGCCACAGGACCAGCAGCATCACGCTGAGCCTGGCCCAGCTCGGTTCCCCGAGCCAGTCGATGCCGCCCCAGCCGAAGAAGCCGCGAAAGGCGGCGTTGAGCAGGCCGTACTCACGGTCGTAGATGAGCGTGAAGACCAGGGCGATGATGATCGGCGACAGCACGACCGGCAGGAAGAACGTGAGCCGGAAGAAGTCGCGGCCACGGAGGTTGCGGGTGTTGAGCGCTTGGGCGATGAGCAGCGACACCGGGACGACGACCCCGACGGAGAAGACGACGTACAGGACCGTGTTGCCGACCGCGACCCTGAAGCTGTCGTCCCCCAGCAGCCGCCGGTAGTTCTCCAGGCCGACCCACGTCGGGGTCCCCAGGCCCGCCCACTCGGTGAGGCTCAGGTAGACGCCGACGCCGATCGGGATCAGCAGGAACAACCCGTACAGCAGATAGAAGGGGAGGATGAAGGCATAGGGCGCGAACCCACCTCTCCGGACGCGGCGTGCGGGCACGACCGCACGCCGCGCCCGGACCTCGCGGACCGCCGTCACCCTCATCCGCCGTTCTTCTTGAAGGCGGCCACGGCCTCCTTGACGGCGTCGGCGGCCTTCCTCTTGCCCTGCAGGGTCTCCAGCACCGGGCCGCCCAGCGCCTCGATCAGCACGCTGAGCTTCTCGCTCTGGTAGAACGTCGGGCTGTCGGCCGCGGCCGGGGTGTAGACGTCGAACAGGCGCTGGCCGAGGTAGGCGTCCTCGGTGGCCAGCAGCTTCCGGTCGTTGTAGAGCGACTTGAGGGTGGGCAGGAAGCCGCCCTTCTCGAAGCGCACCATCTGGCCCTCGGGGGTCAGGTAGGTCTGCCTGAGCAGCTCCAGCGTGGCCGCGGTGCCCGGCTTGTCCTTGAGGACGGCGAAGCCGGTGCCACCCAGGGCCGAGGAGATGTGGCCGCCGCCGGCGAACCCGGGCAGGTTGCGGATCTTCCACTTGCCCTTCTGCTCGGGCACGTTGGCCTGCAGGCCGTAGACGTTGTACCAGTTGGGCATGACCGTCGCGATGAGCTTGTCGTTCTTCAGCGCCGCCGTGTTGGGGGCGCCGTAGGGGTCGGGCAACGCGATCAGGAAGCCGCTGGCGACGCCCTTGGCCATGAACTCCAGGACCTCGACCGCCTCGGGGGAGTCGAGGACGAGCTGCCCGGACCGGTCGAAGTAGCCGCCGCCCCGCTGGAGCAGCAGCTGCAGGTACTGGTTGGTGATCGAGGTGTTGTCACCGGTGGAGACCATGCCCAGGGACTGGCCGGTCTTCTCGTGCAGCCTGGCGCCGATCTCGGCGAACTCCTCCCACGTCGCGACGTCGGTGGGGATCTTGTTCTTCTCGAACTCGTCCTCGCGGTAGCACAGGACGCTCAGGCAGGTGTCGGACTCCAGGGCGTACACCTTCCCGTCGATCGTGTACGGCGCGGTGCGCAGCAGGTCGTCCTTGACGGGCGCGATCAGGTCGTCGAGCGGTGCCAGCAACTGCTCGCCGATGCCGTCGGCCATGACGCGCGGGAAGACGCTGATGACGATGCCGATCATCTCGGGCGTTCCCCGGCCCGCCGCGCCGGTAGAGATCATGCGGGTGACCAGCGCCTCGCTGTCGGCGTTGGTGAACTTCAGCGTGTAGTCGTACCTGCCGCCCGGGGCGTCGGTGAGCTTCTTGGCGTACTCGGTGAAGGTCTTCACGTAACCGGGGTCGTGCGTCCACACGTTCAGCTCGACCTTGCCCGTGCTCACCGGTGCCGAGCCGCTCTCCCCGCCGCAGAGGCGAGCGCGGCCGAGGCGAGCAGGCCGCCACCGACCGCCGCGGTCCGGCGCAGGAACACGCGACGCGATACGTCGGTCATCTGGAACTCCTTCGAGGATGGGGGATTCGCCGGAGGGGCGTGTCGAGCAGCATGCTCGGCCAGGACCGGTCCCGCCTTCCCGGGCGGCCACAACCTCGAGCGGTAGTTCACGTCGAACGACACGGTGACGCCCGCCGCCCTGGCCAGCCCCGCGGCCTCGGCCACCGCCCGGGCGGCCGTTTCGCCGAGCGCCGGCGTGATGCCGGTGACGTGCAGCAGGCGTGCCGAACCCAGCAGCGATCCGGGCAGATCGCCCGGTGCCAGGCGCGATCCCGCCTGGCCGTGGCGGTAGTAGGTCACCGTGGTCCGCCCGGCGACGCGCTGGTGGCGCGTCAGCAGGCCGGTCGGCGCGTCCGGTTCCCGCCCGACGGTGGAGACGTCCACCCCCTCCCCGCGCAACCCGCCGAGGATCATGTCGCCCGCCGGGTCCGTGCCCAGGCGTCCGCACCAGGCGGCGCGATGGCCCAGGCGGCTCATCGCGATCGCGACGGTGGCCTCGGCTCCGGCGAACGACAGCCGCGCGGCAAAACCCGGCCGCAGCGGGCCGACGTCCGCGCCCCGGACGACGGCCATCGCCTCACCCAGGGTGACCAGGTCGAACTCAGTCACGCCGGTACTCCGTCACCTGGCGCACCCGTGCCGCCAGTGCCACCAGGTCGCCGTCGGCGCAGGCGGTGCCCAGCAGCGGCGCCCCCATGGCGACGGCCCGGGCTCCCGCCTCCAGATAGGCGCGGACGTCCTGGAGGCCCACCCCGCCGGTGGGCACCAGCGGGATGTCCGGCAGCGGCGCCCGTACCGCCCGCACGTAGGAGGGGCCGCCCGCCTCGCGCGCCGGGAACACCTTGACCATCGCCGCCCCGGCCCGATGGGCGGAGAGGATCTCCGTGGGCGTCATCGCCCCCGGTAGCACGGGGACCCCCAGCCGCCGTCCCTCGTCGATCACCTCGGGCAGCACCGCCGGGGTGATGAGGTAGGCCGCGCCCGCCTCCACCGCGGCTCGCGCGCCCTCGGCGTCCAGGACGGTGCCCGCCCCCAGGGCCAGCCCCGGCGGCCCGTTCGTGGTGGCCTCGCGGATCGCGCCGAGCGCGCCGGGGGTCGTGAGGGTCAGCTCCACGGCCCGGATCCCCCCGGCGGCCAGCGTGCCGAGCACCGCCGGGACGTGGCGGACGCCGTCCGCGCGGATGATCGCGATGATCGGGCACGCCTCCAGCGCCCGTTCCAGGACGCTCATCAGGCCTCCGCCACGGGGACGACGGTGCGCGTCACCGGTACCAGCCGGGCCGACCTCAGCTCCACCAGCCCCTCGGGGCCGACGTCCCGGCGGACCTCGGGGGAGAAGTAGACGGGCGCGTCCGGCCCCAGCGGCAGCAACCGCAGTTCCAGTCCGTGCTCGACGACCTCGTCGCGGAAGCGGCGCAGGCCGATCTCCCAGACGGGGCCGTACCAGAACTGGTCGGCCACGAGCCGTCCGCCGATGTAGGCGCGGCCGACGTCGCCGGTCCAGTCCAGGCGCAGGAGGAGCTCCTCCTCACCCTCGAACGCGCTCTCCGGCACGGTGACGTGGTGGACGGCCGCGTCGTCGAAGTCCGCGTCCACCGGCGCGGACGCGCGCCCGGTCGCCTCGTCGATCACCGGTGCCCGCGGCGGGCCGGCCTTGGCGACGTGGGTGACCTCGGCCGGGACCGGCGGGCGGGCCCTGCCCGCCTCCAGGGGAACGTCCAGGGGCGGGAAGACCTGGAGGGGAGCCTCACCGTAGACGATCAGCCGGCCGCCGTCGGGCACCACCGGGCTGTCGCACACCACCAGCCGGTCCCGGCCCGCCACCCGCGCGCGGACCGCCGCCAGCGCCGCGTCCTCGTCGAGGACCAGGACGCAAGCGCTGCTGCCGTCCGGCGCGGTGATCCGCAGCAGGCGGTCCAGGCCGGGGACGAGGTCCGACACGAGGACGTCGTCGTCCAGGCGCGTCACCGTCGAGGGACCGTCGACGGAGGTGACCGTCGCCGCGTCCAGTGCCAGCTCGACCGGCAGGCCCGCCGTCCGCGTCAGCACGAGCACCGGCTCCGGTCCGTCCAGGACGCAGACCACCTGCGCGCTGGCCCAGCGCAGCAGGGTGCTCCCCAGGGGCCGGTTCAGCGGCCAGGCGAAGTAGCCGCCGGAGGGGATCGACACCGGCCGCGACGGCACGAGCAGTTCCCGGCCGCCGATCGTGATCGCGAACCGGACGTCGTCGTGCGCGGGCAGCGTCTCGACCGGCTGGTGGTTGTTGACGAACAGGAAACCGGATTCGCCGTCGGAGCGCACCGCCCAGCGCAGCGACGCGCGGTCGGCGGTGTCGGACGGCGCGTCGTCCGGCATGACCAGGCTCATCGTCGCCAGGGCGGCCCCGTCGCCGGCCAGCCACAGGTGCTGCAGGCGCAGGTGCCGGTAGGAGTCGCGGAACTGGCCGTACTCGCCGAGGGGCGCCTGGAAGTCGTAGTTCACCACCGGGCAGTCGTTGGGATAGCCCGTGGCGTGCGACTCCTGCAGCGTCGACAGCTCGCCGATCTTCTGCGAGGCGCCGTGGTAGAGGTAGTAGCCCTGCCAGGAGGAGCCACTGCCCAGCTTCACCAGGGCGAGCGCCGCCAGGTCGCGGGCCGCGACGATCGCGCGCCGGTGGTAGGAGGTGTACATGCCGCCCCCCAGCTCACAGGTGGCGAAGGGGTAGTCGGCCAGGTGCTCCTCCCCGCCGGCCGCCGAAGCGGGCCGGCCCGTGGCTTCTCCGGGAGCGGCGCCCGTCTCGCGAAGGTCGGCGCCGATGGAGTCGTCGTCGCGGCCGGGGCCGAAGAAGTAGTGCGCCCGGCTCTGGGCGGGCCACCCGTCGTGCGCGGTGTCCCACGCCGCCTCCGAGTAGCCGCCGAAGACGGGCAGCACCTCGCCGGGCGGCAGCTGGGCGTGCCCCCAGCCGGTCGCCGTCCACAGGGGGGCGTCGATGCCGCACTCCCCGGCCAGCCGCTTGATCGTCAGGAGATGACCGGGCTGGTCGTACAGCTCGTTCTCCACCTGGACCGCGACGATCGGCCCGCCGCCGGCGCGGGTGAGCCCCCGCAGCTGGGCGCCGATCTGCTCCAGCCAGGGACGGACCAGGGCCAGGTAACGGGGGTCGTCGGTGCGCGGCTCGCAGTCGGCCGCCATCAACCAGTCGGGAAAACCGCCGTACCGGGCCTCACCGTGCCCCCACGGCCCGATGCGCACCACCACGTCGAGCCCCGCCTCCGCGCACAGCTCGACGAACCGGCGTAGGTCGCGGTCGCCGTCCCACAGGTACCGGCCGCGCACCTCCTCGTGGATGTTCCAGAAGACGTACGCGGCGACGACGCCCACCCCGCCGGCCCGCATCTTCAGCAGCTCCTCGCGCCATTCGGCACAGGGGTAGCGGCTGAAGTGATACTCACCCATGATGGGGAACCACGGCACTCCGCCCCTGCTCAGATGGCGTGAGTTCACCGTGAGGGCATCCGGCCGCCCCGGCTCCTCGCCCATCGCCAGATGTCCCGCCCGGGGCTCTTCGAAATGTTCCGGAACACTGAGTCGCAACACCGCCCTCACCGTCTCCCTGTCAGATGTCATGGTCAAACAGTACTACTATAGAGAAAATAAATACTACTATTGATGGTGTTGGGTCAATCGGGGAGGCCGGATGAGGCGCGGGATGCCCTCCAGGGGCATGACATGATTCACCCCATGGAAAGCAGCGTCCGCACGGGAGCTCACGACCGGGTGGTCGTCAGCCTGGGCACGTCCATCGTCGGCGGACAACTGTCACCTGACGACGATCTCGATGTCGCCGCCCTCCAGGAGCAGTTCGGCGTGAGCCGCACCGCCGTCCGCGAGGCGCTCCGCGTCCTGGCCGCCAAGGGCCTGGTCGGCGCACGCCCCAGGCGCGGCACCTTCGTCGCCCCCCGCACCGAGTGGGCGCTCCTGGACGCCGACGTCCTGCGCTGGCGCTTCGCCCACCGGGTCGACGACGCCTTCCTCGACGAGCTCGGCGAGGTCCGCCTCACCGTGGAACCCACCGTGGCCCGTCTGGCCGCCGAGCGGCGTACCGACAGGGACCTCGCCGACCTCGAGGACGCCCTTTCCGCCATGCGCGTCTCCGCGGGCGATCTCGAGCACCAGATCGACTCCGACCTCGCCTTCCACACCGCGCTGCTGCACGCCGCCCACAACGAACTGCTCACCCAGATGTCCGTGGTGATCGAAGTGGGCCTACGGCTGCGTGACCAGTTCGTCCACACGACCCTGACCAGCGAGTCGGCCGACAAGCACGCCGAGGTCCTGCTGGCCGTACGGCGCAGGAAGGCCAGGGCCGCGGAGATGGCGATGCGCGCCCTCATCGAGAAGTCGATCGAGGACGTCGAGATCGCCAAGACGATGCACGCGCCCGAGCAGGAGTCCGCGGCGGGCTGACCGGCCGGCCGGATGCCGGAGGCGTGGCGTGATGCGTGCGTGCGACTTTTCTCGCTACTCGGCCCCGTTTCGGCAGCTGGCCTGGTCTGAGTCGCTCAGGTTTTCAGGAACTTGGCACCGATTTTTCTCCCCAGGTTGGCCCGGGGTGTTGTGGAAGCGTCGATCGGCGCGCTTGTGATTGGTTTTGTCTTGATCGAGGCGCATCGGGTCATCCGTGACATGCCTTGTGGGAGGCTCGCGCGGTGAGCGCCTCGGCCTCCTTCGGCGCCCGCCAGGGCTCTGCCTCAACGGCGGGCGGCTCCGGTGGCCACGATGACCTTGTCGTGGGCGCGGCTCGTCATCGTCCTTCCAGGTGCGGAAGAGGCGCCATCGCCGTGACCCCGGGGAAGCGGGCCAACGGCGCCGCCGGCGAGATCCAGCTGACGCGCACCGCGGGCCACTGGCGCATCGACCGGATCACCGTGAACCGCCGTGGCGGCCGCCTGTCCACCCAGGCGGTCGACCAGTCATGAACGAACTCGCCACCCACGCCGGCGTCCTCGACGAAACAGGCACTCCCGCCCTGTCCGTGCCCACATCCTCCGACACGCCCTGGCCACCGACCTGCTCCGCGCTGGCGTCGACATCGTCGCCGCCGCCGAAATCCTCGGCCACGCCCGGCACGACACCACCCGGCGCTACATCTTGCCCACCCGCGCCGACCTCGAAGACGCCGTCAGCCACCTCCTCACCGCTCAATGGATGCACCGCTGAGCTGGGCGAACCCAAGCGCGTGTACCTGGCGACACGAGTCTTGCCGACATCCCGTACCCCGCGCTCGAAGATCTCTTCAGACCCGATCGGGGCGTCTGAGCGGGTCGCTGGGCGGCGATTGCCAGGTGATCGATCTCAGTGCCGCGCGTTGTCGATGTCGTGGGCGCGGTGCAGGCCCCGTCTCCGGTTCAGGCGCCCGGTCAGCCGGGTGACCGTGGTGCGGGGCAGTGCGCGAGGGGCCCACGTCCCCGCCCTGTTGATCGTACGCCCCGGGTAGGAGTTGACGGCGCCCTTGGCGAAGGCGTCGAAGGTCTTGGCCGCGACGCCTTCGGGCGCGTCGGTGAAGGCCGGGTTCATGGTGGCGGAGGAGTGGTCGAAGAACCCCGTGTCGGTGGCTCCGGGGTGGGCTCCCATGACACGGACTCCCGTGCCGCGAAGTTCCTCGGCGAGCGCCTCGGTGAACGACAGCACGAACGCCTTCGTCGCCGCGTAGCTGGCCTGGTACGGCATCGACTGGAAGGCGGCCGTGGAGGCCACGTTGATGATTCCGCCGTTCCCCCGCTCGGCCATGCGGCCGCCGAGCACGTGGGTCAGGCTCATCAGGGCGGTGATGTTCAGCTCGACCGAATCGACGTTCCGCTGGAGCGAGGTGCTCAGGAACGGGCCGACGGCACCCGCGCCCGCGTTGTTGACCAGCAGATCGACGGTACGGCCCTGCCGGTCCAACTCCGCGATCAGAGCCGTCACCCCGCCGGGGTCGGCGAGGTCGGCCGTCACGGGGGTCACCTGGACCTGGTGTGCCGTGCGGATCTCGTCGGCGACCCGGCGCAGCGCGTCGCCGGAGCGGGCCACGAGCACGAGATGGGCCCCTCGCCGGGCGAGTTCGTGCGCGTAGGCGGCGCCGAGTCCCTTTGACGCGCCGGTGACGAGTGCGGTGACACCGCGGTACCTGTACATGACTGCCCCACCTCATTTGCTTCGAGTCTCGAACCAAAAGCAGGCTAACAGCTTCGAGACTCGAAGCAAACTGCTATCCTCGCGGGATGACGAACCAGGCGCTGGAGCAGGTGGTGCGGGCCAGTCACGAGGTCTTCATGCTGACCAGTGACCGCATCGCCAGGGCACTTGAGGAGCTTCGGGTCACACATGCGACCGCGCAGGCCCTGTGGGCGATCGATCCCGGAGAGCCCGCCCCGTCGATGAGGGTGCTGGCGGGCCGGCTGTTCTGCAACGCGCCCAACCTCAGTTTCGTCGTCACCCAGCTGACCGATCGCGGATACGTCGAGCGCGTGGTGGACCCCGGCGACCGGCGTTCCCGGGTCGTCGTGCTGACCGAGCAGGGCCGGCGGGTACGCGAGCGCGTCATCGGCGTGACGCTCGCCGAAACCCCGTTCGCCGACTGCGACCCGCAGGACCTGCGCCGCCTCGCCGAGATCTTCCAGCGGGTCCTGAGCCGCACCCGCGAATAAGGCCAGAGATAACTCCTCCAGCCCACAGCGATCCGACCGCACTAATCCCGAGTCGCGCAAAGAAAATGACAAAGCACAGCATGTTGGGCAGAAACCGGCGGCCCCTACGCTGTCGATGATTCCGAACCGCCATCTATCGTTCACAGCCGCCACCTACAGCTCACAGGCGCAGCGGCGCGTAAACGGGGGAACGCCGGTCAGAGGTCCTTCCAGGACAGGGCGAGCGTGGTGTGGCGCTTGCGGATGAGCAGCCCGCCGTCGGGCGGGTCGCCCCGGTAGGCGTCGATGCGCAGGCCCGTCGTCATGGGCCGGTCCGCCATGTCCCACGCCTGGATGTGGGCGACCATCTCGCGGGCCAGCCGCATCCTGTCCGGCCCGTGGCCGCGCGCGATCAGGGTCCCGTCGGGGGACGGCTCCAGCAGGCAGAGGTTGTCGCGCTCGACGATGCCGACGGCCATCCTGAACCCCGTCATGTCGAGCGGGGGCGAGGCCAGCCACCCGGGCCGTGCCTCCGAGATCGTGCACCAGCGGGGCTCGTGCACCGCGAGCCACAGGCTCAATCCGTCGAGGAGCTGGGAGAGGCTGGCGCTGATCTCGGTGGACAACTCGACCACCGGCCCGTCGAGCGCCCCCAGCACGTCGCCGATCTCGCCGGCCTCGGGCAGCGAGATCGCCAGGTCGGACTCCCGGTCCAGCACCAGCGTCGTCTCCGGACCGGCGAAGGGGCCGCGCATCCGCATGAACCCGCAGGGCAGCACCGAACGGCTCGTCCAGTGCCCGTTGTCCCGTTCCATCGCCACCGAGCGCTGCACCCCCCGCAGGTCCAGCGGGACGACGAGGCGCCCGCCGGGCGCGAGCTGGTCCAGCCAGGCCGGGGCCAGATCCCACACGCCGACGGTCGCGATCACCCGGTCGTAGGGGGCCTCGGGGGAGAACCCCTCGGCGCCGTCGCCGCACACCAGCCTCACCTCGGGGTGGCCCGCGACCGCCAGATGCTCCCCGGCCGCCGCCACCAGGTCGGGGTCGATGTCGACGCTCACCACCAGCCCCTCCGGCCCCACCAGATGGGCGAGCAGGGCGGCGTTGTAGCCAGTCCCCGTGCCGATCTCCAGCACCCGCTGCCCCGGCTCCACGCCGAGCTGGTCGAGCATCAGAGCCATGATCGCCGGCTGGGAGGACGAGCTGATCGGACGGCCCTCCGCGTCGCGCTTGGTCACGATCGCGTCGTCCTGGTAGACGGTCTTCGCCGAGAGCTCCGGCAGGAACACGTGGCGCGGCACCGCCCGCAACGCGTCGACCACGACCTCGCTGATCCCGCGCGCGCGTACCTGCGCGACCAGCTCTTCCCGTAACGCGTGCCACTCAGTCATCGCCGACCTCCATGCCGTGTGCGTATGTGGTGGCCTGAGCTATATGCCCCGTCAGGCGAAAAATGTCGCTGCGTCAGGCGTCGTACGGAAAAACGAAGCCCGAGGGCCGTGACGGTACCCCGCATGCGGGGACCACGCAACGCCCGCACGGGCGGGAGATCTTCGTGCCCGATCGGCTGAGAATGCGGGGGAAACGGCTCTAACATCCCAGCATGAACAGCGACTTCGACTTCCTGCACGGCACCTGGGACATAGACAACCGCAGGCTCCTCAAACCGCTGAGCGGGGAGGACGAGTGGGAGGAGTTCCCCAGCGTCGCCGTCTGCCACGGCTTCTTCGACGGCGCGGGCGTCTTCGACGAGATCACCTTCCCCACCAAGGGCTTCAAGGGGGCGTCGATACGGACCTTCGACGTCGCGCGCGAACTGTGGGCGATCTACTGGGTCGACAGCGAGACCGGGGTCATGCACAGCCCCGTCTTCGGCAGGTTCGCCGACGGCAAGGGCGTGTTCCACGGCGACGAGACCCGCGACGGCAGGCCCATCCGGATGAGATACACCTGGTCGGAGATCACGCCGACCTCGGCCCTGTGGGAGCAGGCGTTCTCCGCGGACGGGGAGAAGACCTGGGAGACCAACTGGACGATGAGGCACACCCGCCGCGCGTGACACGGGCCGGGGAGCGGTCGGCGTCGGCCTGGTGAACGCGGACGGACACCCGCCACGTGTGACGCGGGGTGGGGAGTGATCGACGTCAGCCTGGTGGACGCGGACGAACACCTGCCGCGCGTGGCACGGATCGGGGAGCGGCCGGCGTCGGCCTGGTGAACACGGACGGACACCCGGCGCGGGGCCCGGGTGGGTGGAGGGCGGAATCGGCCGCCCTCCACCTCCGGCCCTGGGAGCGTGGACCGCCGTCCGGCATTCGGGGGACGGAGCCGGACAGCGATGAATCTATGCGTCCACCAGCAGGATGTATGCGTAGAAATGCATGCTTACTGCAGGCAGAACTCATTGCCCTCGGGGTCGGTCATCACCGTCCAATACTCGCCGTTCTCCTCCGCCGTCCGCACCTCGACGGCGCCCAGGGCGACGAGCCGCCCCACCTCCGCCTCCACGAGCTTGCGGCGCTCCTCCAGCGGCGTGTCGGACGGGCCACCCACGTTGACGTCCAGGTGGACGCGGTTCTTGGCGGTCTTGCCCTCGGGCACCCGCTGGAAGTAGAAGCGGGGCCGCCCCTCGGCCGGGTCGACGATGGCCGACCAGTTGGAACGCTTCTCCTCGGGGATGCCCTGGGCGTCCTCCCAGGCCTCCCAGCTGTCGAACCCCTCGGGGGGCGGCTGGAGGCGGTAGCCGAGGGCCTCGGCCCAGAAGGCGGCGAGCGACGGCGGATCGTTGGCGTCGAAAGTGATCTGGATCTCCATGGACCCCCTATGCCCACTCGGCGAGGATTCTGGCCTCCTTCCCGGGATCGATGCCGTGCCTGCCGAACGACCGCTCCGCCGGGGGGACGTCGCGCAGCCACGCCCAGGTGTCGCGTACGGTCTCGGCGACCGGGCGGCAGGTCAGCCCGGCCGCGAGGGCCTTCGCCGACGACGGCAGCCAGACCGCGGCGAAGTCGGCGTCGTCGGGGGCCCAGATCGGGAACTCCGTCCACGGCTGCACCTCCCGGTCGAGCAGGAACCGGTCGTCGACCCAGACGAACTCGGCGTCGGAGCCGGTCACCGCGCGGCACTCGGCCAGCCAGCCGCCGTAGGTGATGTTGCCCGGCACCCCACTGGCGAGGAACCGGTCGGCCTTCCCGGCCTCGGTGCGGTCGAGGACGAACGCGGCGAGATCGCGAACGTCGATGACCTGCATCGCGCGGCCGGGGTCGCCCGGCGCCAGGACCCGCCCGCCCCGGGAGATCCGGTCCAGCCACCAGGGCAGCCGGCCCACGTTCTCGTACGGGCCGAGGATGAGACCCGGCTGGATGATCAGCGCCTCACCCTCGAAGCCCTCCTCCACCGCCCGCTCGCACCCCGCCTTGAGCGCGCCGTACTCGCCGTCCTCCGGCCCCGCGTCCGGCGCGCACTCGAACCGCGGCGAGCTCTCGTCGCACTCCTTCGCGGGGAAGTCGGCGATCGCCGAGATGCTGGAGATGTACGTGTAGACGCCCGCCCGGCCGTTGAGCCTGCGCACCGACTCGCCGACCAGCCTCGGGACCCTGCCGATCACGTCGATGACGGCGTCCCACTCCCGGCCCTCCACCAGGCGGTCCAGGTCGGCCGCCACCCCGCGGTCGCCCCTCACCGCCTCCACGCCCGGCAGGTCCACCCCGCTGAGCCCCCGGTTGAACGTCGTGACCTCGTGCCCGCGCCGCAGCGCCTCCTCGGTGACCGCCCGGCCGAGGAAGACCGAACCACCGATGATCAGGATTCTCATGACGCCTCATCCTGGGCGCCCCGCCGGTGGATGACCACAGGCTTTCACCCGTGGCGCAAGCCATCCGCTCACAGCGGACGGCTCGTGATCGGAGGATGCTCCAGCAGGTGCACCCGGGCGGTGCCGATGTCGAAGTACATGCCGACCAGCTCCAGGTGCCCGGCGCGGAACAGCCGGTCCACCTGCGGGTAGGTCCGCAGGTTCTCCAGCTGCTGGATCACGTTGACCCGGCACAGGCGGTCCAGCGGCCCGTCGTCCTCACCGGCGCTCTCGCCCGCGATGAACCGCGCCAGGGTGTGGTTGCCGTGGCGCATCCAGCGGCCGAACGCGGGCAGGCCCGCCGCCTGCTCGCCCCCGCTGAGCAGCGCGGCCATCGCCCCGCAGCCCGAGTGCCCGCAGACCGTGATGGTGCGGACGTTGAGCGCGCTCGTGGCGTACTCGATCGTCGCCGCCACCGAGTCGTCCGCGGGCACCGACCCCAGCCGGGGCACCAGGTTGCCGATGTTGCGGACGGTGAACAGGTCGCCGGGGCCGCTCGCGGTGATGAGGTTCGGCACGATGCGGGAGTCGGCGCAGGTGATGAAGAGGTGCGAGGGCTCCTGCCCACGGGCCATGTCGTGCAGGAGGGGACGGACCAGCGGCGCCGTACGCCGGTGGAACTCCCGCGCCCCGGCCAGCAGGTCGGGCACGGCGGGACTCTCCTCGCGGGGCGCGTGCCGGGCGGCGACCGGCGCCCGGCCGCCCGGCCGCCGCCCGTTGCGCCGGTGGGACCAGGGCAGCCACCACCGGTCGGGGGCGTGGGGCGGCGTCTTGGCGGGGAGCACCCGCACCCCGCTGGCCGCCATGGCGTACCACTCGTCGTGGATCTCGTCGATGTTCACGGTCCCGCCGGCGCGTTCGTACTCGTTGCGCCAGTCGTGGATGGCCTCGAAGGCCGCGTTGTCCATGAAGTCGATGTTCAGGTCGAGGTCGACCGCGGCCCTCGCGGGGATGGCCCGCAGTTCCGAGGTGAGCGTGGGCACCCCCAGGAAGGTCAGAGAGCCGGCGATCACCACGTGCCAGCGGCCGTCGGGCTCGGCCATCGCCCGCACGGTCACCCGGGTGAGGCGGCGCAACGCGAACAGCGCGGCGAGACCGAGGCCGACCAGCACGCCCTCGGCGAGGCCGAGCAGCACCACCCCGGCCATCGTGACGACGTACACCGGGACCTCGCTGTGGCCGCGCAGGTTGCGCAGGTGCCCCATGTTGACCATCTGCACGCCGATGAAGACCAGCAGCGCCGCCAGCGCCTCCATCGGGATCAGCGCGATCATCCACCCCAGCCCGACCGCGAACAGCAGGATCCAGACCCCGTGCATGATCGTGGACCAGCGGCTGCGGGCCCCGGCGCGGACGTTGGTGGTGCTGCGGACGATGACCCCGGCCACGGGCAGCCCGCCCAGCGCGCCGGTCACCATGTTGGCCACGCCCTGGCCGGTGAGCTCCTTGTCGAGGTCGGAGCGCCTGCCGTCGTGCAGCTTGTCGACGGCCACCGAGCACAGCAGCGACTCCACCCCGGCGAGCAGGGCCACGAGCAGCACCGCCCCGATGATCCCGTGCCAGTCGCCCTTGGGCCACACGGGGGCGGCCCAGGAGTCCAGGCTGGCCGACAGGTCGATCCGGGTGACCTCCCAGCCGAGCGCCCAGGCGGTCACCGAGGAGGCGAAGAGGGCCGCGAGCGGCGCGGGGAGGTTGCGCAACTGCTGCGGCAGGCGGGTCCAGGCGATCAGGACCGCGATGGTCAGCAGGCCCACGAAGACCGCGTGCGTGTGGTTGTGGATGATCTGCTGGGGCAGCTCGATCAGGTTCTCGATCGCCGAGCGCTGCGGGCTCCCGCCGAGCACCACGTGCAACTGGGACAGGGCGATCACCACGCCCACCCCGGCCAGCATGCCGTGGACCACGGCGGGGGAGACCGCCAGAGCCGAACGGGCGACCCGGCAGACGCCCAGCAGCAGCTGCAGGGCGCCCGCGAGCAGAGTGATCATGCAGGTGGCCCGCCAGCCGTACGTGGTCACGAGGTCGGCCACCACCAGGGAGAGCCCGGCCGCCGGCCCGCTCACCTGGACGACGGAGCCGCCCAGGAAGCCCGCCACGACGCCGCCCACCACGCCGGCGATGAGCCCTGCCGCCAGTGGCGCTCCCGAGGCGACCGCGATGCCCAGCGAGAGGGGCACGGCCACCAGGAAGACCACCAGGGAGGCGGGCAGATCATGCCGCAGCACGGAGCCGAGGCCACCCGCTGTCAGAACACCGTCGCTCTTCGTGTCCGTCTCCATGGGGCAGACCTTACGGTGCTGCCCCTCGCCGCCCGGGCGTTTACCGGAGGCTTTTACGGAGGACGGAAAGAATCAGCGGTAATAGTCGGGGTAATCGGGCTCCTGGGCCGCCCGGTGGTGGTTGCCCCGCGAGCTCGCCCGGCCCCGCGCGTCGGTGCCGGTGGACGCCGGCTCGGGGGCCGGTGCCGTGCCGTAGAGCTCGCCGTAGCTCGGCCAGCTCGCCGCGTCACTCCCGTTGGGGGTGCCGGGCTCCGGCCACGCGGCCGGGCTGGCCGGGGTCGCCGGACGGGGCTCGTAGCCGTATCCACCCGGCGCCCCGCCTCGCGGGTCGGCCGGACGGTCGGGGGTGGGGGGGAGGGTCCGGGAGGGGCCGGTCGAGGTGGAGACCGCCGGGCTCGGGCCGGTGATCGCGTCGTCCTCGATGGTGGCCCAGCCCGCGCTGACCTCGTACGAGCCGGTGGTCGGAGCGTTGTAGACCGGCGTCTGGTACGAGGAGTAGGACGGGCCGGGATCGTCGAGGATGTCGGCGGTGTTCGCCGCCGGCCAGCCCCCCGACGAGGGGTTCGTGGCCTGGGCCCACGGGTTGTCCGCCACGTTGCCGGTCTTGGGCGGCTGCGGCTGCGGCGGGGTGCGGTAGGAGGCGGCGAGCGGGTCGGGTGCGGCCGCGGCGGGGAAGCCGCCGCTGGTCGTCGGCCCCATGGGGGGCATCGGGGCGCCGCCGTTGCCGGGACGGGCGCCGGACGGGCCGGGGCGGGCGCCGGGGGCGCCGTTGCCGTTCGCCGGGGAGGCGGCGCCGGGCCGGGAGCCCGCGGGGGAGCCCGCGCCACGGCGGGGGTAGGAGCCGCCGAGCGGGTCGTTCAGCGGGTCGGGCCGGGACGGTCCGCCCTGGGCGGACCTGGACGAGCCACCCTGGGCGGGCCGGGGCGGGCCGCCGTTGCCCTGGGCGGGCTGGGCGGACGGCTGCGAGGGCGTCCTGTTGCCGCCGCGACGGGAGCTCGCCCGGGACGGGCGGCTCTCGCCGAAGGCGCCGGGAGTGGGAGCCGCGAAGGTGACGGTCTTCTGCTCGGCGAGCGAGGCGGCCGTGGGAGCCGGGTTCGGCTGGACCGGGGCCACCAGGTCGGAGAGACCGGAGGGCAGCGAGGAGGAGGCGATGGCCGGTTCGGGGGCGGGCCTGGCCGGTGTGGCCGGGGGCCGCTGCGGGGTGCCGCGGGACGGCTGGGGCCTGGTCGGCAGCGGAGCCTGCACGGTCACCGCGTCGGCGTCGACCTTCTGGTCGTCCTGCTCGACGGGACGGCTGGCGCCCATCCGAGCCGCCAAGGACCCTCCGAAACCGCCCTCGTCGGCCTGGAGCCGCGTCCAGTAGTCGTCGTCATAGTCGTCCACCTGGCCGAACTCGTTCAGCCCGCGCTTGCCCCGGGAGCTCGGCGGCCGCGGCTGGCGCGGTGGCTTCGGCTCGTCGAACGGGGTCAGGTCGGGGGTGAAATGGTTCATCTTCGGTTCTCTGGTGGCGAAGTCGTCGCTGGACATGGTCGGAGTCAGCGCCTCCTTCTCCGCCATCTCCCGCAGACGCTCCGCGGGGAGTGCGCTCTCCCTGCGGTTCATCGACCGCATCCCCAGTGCCACGACGACGAGCACGAGGAGCACGACGGCGACCAGGCTTACTACGACCGCGATCATTGCACCACCCTCAAGGCCATGGCCTTACAGCGGCGCCGGTGAGGTCGCGCGGCCATCGACGCGACCTGCCCCCATGCATCACCTGCGCTCGGACATTGGATCTGATTGTGTCGGACCACTATGAGCGTTGTCACACCCTAAGTGAAGAATTGGTAACCATTACTACCTCCGGTGTTTGGGCGGTCACTCGATGTGCGCCGCGGTGAGCCGCCCCCAGGCGATCGTCTTGTCCGCGATGTTCTTCAAGGTCACGTCGAGGAGGGCTCCCTTACGAAGACCGACCTCGCCGTCCAGCGCGTAGACAGTGAAACGATAGTTCTCCTGGGCGTCGCACGGAGGGCTATAGCCCACCTTGCCGCTCGTCGTGCTTCCTTCCACGGCTCCCACCGGGACGCTACCCTCCGGTAGCTCGTTCGTGCGCGGATCGATGTCGAAAACCACCCAGTTCACCTCGCCGCCCGTCCGGGAGTTGTTGTCCACCACGATCGCGACGGACTTCGTTCCCTCCGGCACGCGAGACCAGCGGAGCGGCGGGTTACCGGCCGAACCCTTGCACGAGTAGTCGGACGGCAGGGGGCCACCGTCCCTGACCTGAGGGCTGGAGACGCTGATCGGCTCCAGCTGCAACCGCTCCGTGGAGGCCATGCCGTTCGCCATCCCGCAGCCTGAGGACATGACGACCAGCGCCGCGGCCACCGCCACTTTCGGGGTGTGCCGCGGGCGGCGCGTAGACGTTTTCGGCTGCCCCATGCCCGATGATGCTACGCGGGTCTGGAAGATGTGCAGACCGGATCGCGAGGTTCTGCCGCAGGGAAAAAGACGGAAATGAGGGGAAATCGAGGGGCGGAAGGGGTTGGAGTGATTTCCAAAACGAGTTTCGCCGCCCACGGCTCGCCCCCCGTCAACCACTCGTTCACCGCCTCGTCCCTCCATGACCCGTCCATGCCACGGTGAGGTTCCGGGGGCCCCGGGGCCGTCCGGGACGCGCGAGGCGCCGGGAACCACGGGGTTCCGCCGGGGAATGGACGGGTCATGGGAGTCGCGAGACCTGGAAGCCGGAAGGGCTTGGGAACGCTTCGGGAGCGGGAGCGGCGGGCCCGAGGTCTCAGTCGCCGCCCAGCTCCCGGTAGGGCTTCCTGAGCAGGTCGACCAGCGGGATGTGCCGTACCTTGACCGCGGGCGGCTCCAGGACCCGCAGCAGCAGGTCGGCCGGGGCCCCGGTGGTGTCGGGCCGGGGCCGCAGGCGGTTCAGCGAGACGGCGGGGGAGTAGAAGTCCTCGATCCGCTCGTCGAAGGTCGGCTCCTCGGAGGTCGGCTCCTCGGGGGCTTTCTCCTCGAGAGCTCGTTCCTTGAAGGTCGGTTCTTCGAAGGTCCGTCCGTCCGACGGCTTGCCGCCGGTCCGAGTGTTGGTCCGTCTGCCGGCCCGCTCGCCGTTCGCGTTGCTCATGAGACGGCCTCGGAGCCGAGCCGGAACAGTTCGCGGAGCTGGTCGGTGGACAGGTCGGTGATCCAGTCCTCGCCGGTGCCGACCACGCTCTGGGCGAGTGCCTTCTTGCGTTCGATCATCTCGTCGATGCGTTCTTCCAGGGTGCCCAGGCAGATGAACTTCCTGACCTGGACGTTCCTGTTCTGGCCGATCCGAAAGGCCCGGTCGGTGGCCTGGTCCTCCACGGCCGGGTTCCACCAGCGGTCCAGGTGGACGACATGGGTGGCGGCGGTCAGGTTCAGGCCGACCCCGGCCGCCTTGAGCGAGAGCAGGAACAGCATCGGCTCCTGGTCGTGCTGGAAGCGTTCGACCAGTTCGTCGCGTCTGCGTTTGGTCAGTCCGCCGTGCAGCCACAGCACCGGCCGGTCCAGGTGGGCGGCCAGGTAGGGCTGCAGCAGGGCGCCGAACGCGGCGTACTGGGTGAAGACCAGTGCCTTGTCGCCTTCCGCGACGATCTCCTCGGCCAGTTCCTCCAGCCGGGCCAGCTTGCCCGACCGTCCGGCCAGGCGTGAGCCGTCCTTGAGCAGCTGGGCCGGGTGGTTGCACACCTGTTTGAGCTTGGTCATGGTCGCCAGCACGTTGCCCCGCCGCTCGATGCCGGTGGAGGCGTCGATCTTCCCGAGCATCTCGCCGGTCACGGCCCTGTACAGCTCGGCCTGCTCCGGGGTGAGCGTGCACCAGACCTTCATCTCCTGCTTCTCCGGCAGGTCGGAGATGATCGAGCGGTCGGTCTTGAGCCGCCGCAGCACGAACGGGCCGGTGGCCCGCTTCAGCGCCGCGGTGGCGTCGGGGTCGCGGCGGGTCTCGATCGGCTCCTGGTAGCGCTTCCTGAACCGCCTGGCCGGGCCGAGCAGGCCGGGATTGCAGAACTCCATGATCGACCAGAGCTCCGCGAGGTGGTTCTCCACCGGCGTGCCCGTCAGCGCCAGCCGGGTGCGGGCCGGGATGGAGCGCACCGCCCTGGACTGCTGCGCCGAGCTGTTCTTGATCGCCTGCGCCTCGTCGCAGACCACCCGCTCCCACCCGAGCCCCGCGAGCGCCCCCAGGTCCCGGAGTGCGGTGCCGTACGTGGTGACGACCAGGTCGGCCTCCCGCACGGCGGCGGCCAGCTCCTCGTCGCGCCTGCGCGTGCCGCCGTGGTGGACGTGGACGCGCAGCGACGGGGCGAACCTGGACGCCTCCTTCTGCCAGTTGCCGAGCAGCGACATCGGGCAGACCAGCAGTGTCGGGGCGGGCGTGCCGGTCTCGCGCTCGGCCAGCAGGAGCGAGAGGGTGGAGATGGTCTTCCCGAGGCCCATGTCGTCGGCCAGGACGCCCCCCAGGCCGAGCCCGGACAGGAAGCTCAACCAGGACAGGCCGCGCTCCTGGTAGGGGCGCAGGGATCCGCGTAGCGCCCGAGGCGGGGTGACCGGGGTGAGACGGCGGTCGGCCTCGCCGGACAGCAGATCGCCGAGGAGGCCGTCCGCGTCGACCGCGATCAGCGGCAGCGTCTCGTCACCGCCCTCCACGACCTCGCGGATCACCTCGCCGACGGTCCTCTCGCCGCCGCCGCGCTGCTCGATCACCTTCAGGGCCGCCTTGACCTGCTGGTCGTCGAGCTCGACCCACCGGCCCCTGACCCGTACCAGGGGGATGCGCAGCCCGGCCAGCCCGGCCAGTTCCTCCGCGCCGATCGTGTGACCGGCGACGGCGACGTCCAGCCGGACGCTCACCCGCCCGCCCAGACCTTCGCCTTCGCTCCTGCCGTCGCCGCCGAGCGTGCGGGTGGTCAGCTTCAGGCCCAGCCCCTGGCGTCCGGCCCAGGCAGGCAGGCGTACGCCGTATCCCGCCGCCCTGAGCACGGGCGCGCCGTTGCGGAGGAACGAGAACGCCCACGCCGTCTCGACCGTCAGGGCGACCGGCTCGGGGGCGCGCAACGCGACGTAGAGGTCGGGATGGAGGCGCACGGCCCGGCCGAGGTCGGCGCGGATCAGCTCCTCGGGCCGCTCGGGCAGCCACGGCGCCCGCTCGCCGGCCCGGATCCGCTCGGCCGACAGGTAGCGGGCGGGCTCGCGGCCCTCACGCCCCCGGCCGTTCCCGCCGCCTTCGTGTTCCCGGTCTCCCGGGTGTTCGTCTCCGCCTTCGCGCTCCCGGTCTCCCGGGTGTTCGTCTCCGCCTTCGCGCTCCCGGTCTCCCGGGTGTTCCTCGCCGCCTTCGCGTTCTCGCTCGCTCGCGTGCTCCGCGTCGCTTATGCGTTCCCGGCCTTCCGCGTGCTCCCCGCCGCCTTCGTGTTCCCGATGTCCCGGGTGTTCGCCGCCGGAGGTGGCGTCCAGGTCGTCCGCGGGGGCGAGGCCGAACTCGACCCTCCAGGAGTCGCCGTCGCCGGCGGGCTCGATCAGCCGGAAGCAGACCCTGACCGGTCCGCCCAGCTGGTGTGCCGAGTCGAACCAGCCGGTCAGGGCCTCGCCGAGCGCCTTGACCTCGTTCTGCCGCGCGCCGGGGAGCGAGGCGTCCTCGCCGGTCAGCGCGTACAGCCAGCGGTCGGGCAGCGCGGCCTTGGGGCCGGGACGGTTGCCGAGGATCAGGCGGGCGGGCAGCGACAGCCGCGCCGCGCCGTCGACCAGGCCGTTCAGGAGCTCGTCCAGCACCTCCCCCGGAGGTCTCTCGCGCCCCGCCGTCCTGCACACCGGCGGCATCGCGCCGATGAGACCGGGCAGCGCGGCCAGGTCGGCGCCGGTCAGCACCGGGCGCCAGCGGGCCGCGTGGACGTCGCCCTCGGCGACGAGCTGGGGCAGGATCCGGCCGCGCCGGACCAGGCCGCGAGCGTGCTCGGCGACCACGGCGAGGTAGCGCAGCGAGAGGGCGGGCTCCCACGCGAGGTCGTCAGTGTCCCCGGCGTCCCCGGCGTCCCCGGCGCCACCCGCGTTCCCGGCGGTGAGACCGGTGGAGACGGAGCCGGCGTCCGGCAGGGAGCCGAGCAGGCGGAGCGCGTCGGCCGGACGGAACAGCAGGCCGGGAACCCGCCAGGCGGAGATCCTCGGGCTCCGGGCCCGGCTCGCCAGGCCGGACTCGGGAGAGGGCAGCGGGCCCGACGCCGAACCGGGGAGCAGGAGAACCAGCTCCCCCTCGACGGCCGTGGTGTCCGTCAGGACCGTGACGCTCCCGGCGCTCGTGACGTCCGGGATCCACGCGACGGAGGGGGCGCCCGTGGCGACGGGGACACCCGTGACGGCCCCCTGATGGGCCCTCACGCCCCTGTGAGGCCCGCCCGCACCTCGGGGGAGGACCCCACCCGAAACTTCGCTCAGAGGCTCATTCGGGGCTTCTGTTGGTAAATCACTCGAAATTGGCAAATCGCCCGAAATGCCACTGAGGGCGGTGGTCAGCGCGGCCGTGGACGCCGCGAAGGGGTGCGGGCGCAGGGCGGCACGGGAGACGGCCGTGGGGGTTTGGGCGGTGTCCTCCGCCCAGACCCCCACGAGCCCGTCCACCCACACGCCATGGACCACGAGCACGTGACCACCTCTGGTTCTCCGTCATGCGGCGGGCGCCCCCCGGCCCGGCCTGCCGACAGACTAGACGTGGCTACGGAATGCCCGGATCGCCAGCGGGGCGAAGACCACCGCGAAACCCACGGCCCACAGCAGCGAGAAGAAGGTCGCCTGGCCGACGTCGCCGCCGATGAGAAGGCCGCGGATGGCGTCCGCCAGATGCGTGACCGGGTTGATGTCCGACCAGGTCTTCAACCAGGACGGGAAGGTGGCCGAGGGCACCAGCGCGCTGCTGGTGAAGGTGAGCGGCATCATCGTGGAGAAGGAGATCATCTGCACCTTCTCCGGGCTGGAGGCCTTCAGGCCGATCAGTACCGACATCCAGGACATGGCCAGGGCGACCACGACCAGCAGGGCCAGCGCGCCCAGCAGGCCGAAGACGCTGGTGGTCACCCGGAAGCCCAGCACCATGCCGAAACCGATCAGCAGGGCGAACGCCCACACCTGCTTGACGGTGTCGGCGATGATGCGCCCCGACAGGGGCGCGGTGCGGGCGATGGGCAGGCTGCGCAGCCGGTCGAAGACGCCCTTGGTGATGTCGGTGTTGAGGCCGATGGCGGTGGACAGCGTGTAGAACAGGGCGTTCTGCACGAGCAGGCCGGGCAGGGCGAACTGCAGGTAGTCGCCGGTGGACCCGGAGATGGCGCCGCCGAAGACGTAGGTGAACAGCAGCAGGAACATGATGGGCTGGATGCTCAGATCGAGCAGCTCCCACGGGTTGTGCTTGATCTGGACCAGGCTGCGCCAGGCCAGTGTCATGGTCTGCTGCAGCGTGGCCAGGGGGGTGACGCGCTTGGCGGCCACCTGCGGGATGGTCGTCGTCAGCGTGGTCATGCGAAGGTCTCTTCCTTCTGGGAGGTGGCCTCGTCCTTGGGGGCGCTCTCGTCGTCCGGCAGGCGGCCGGTGAGGGACAGGAACACCTCGTCCAGGCTGGACTTGCGCAGCGCGAGCTCCGAGGCGACGACGCCCTGGTCGTCGAGGAGGCGCACGATCGCGGGGACGGCGGCGGGGTCGTGGACGGGGGCGGTGGCCTTGCCCCCGCTGAGGTCGGGCGTCTCGCCCAGCACGTCGGCCATGACCTTGCCCACCAGGTCGAGGTGCTCGGCCTGCAGGGGACGGACCTCCATGACCTGGGCGCCGGTGGCGGCCTTGAGCTCGTCGGAGGTGCCGGAGGCGATGACCTTGCCGTGGTCGAAGACGACGATGTCGTCGGCGAGCTGGTCGGCCTCCTCCAGGTACTGGGTGGTGAGCAGCACCGTGACGCCGTCGGCCATCAGGCCGCGCACCACGCTCCACAGCTCGGTGCGGCTGCGCGGGTCGAGCCCGGTGGTGGGCTCGTCGAGGAAGAGCACCTGGGGGCGGCCGACCAGGCTGGCGGCCAGGTCGAGGCGACGGCGCATGCCGCCGGAGTAGGTCTTGGTGGCACGCCCGCCGGCGTCGGACAGGTCGAAGCGCTTCAGCAGCTCGTTCGCGCGGGCCCGGGAGTCGGCACGCGTCATGCCCAGCAGGCGGCCGATCATCATCAAATTCTCGACGCCGGTGAGCATCTCGTCGACGGCGGCGTACTGGCCCGTCAGGCCGATCAGCGAGCGCACCTGGTGCGCCTGGCGCGTCACGTCGTAGCCGCCGACGCTGGCGGTGCCGGCGTCGGGACGCAGCAACGTCGCCAGGATGCGCACCGCGGTGGTCTTGCCCGCCCCGTTGGGGCCCAGCACGCCCAGCAGCCGCCCCTGCGGCACGACGAGATCCACCCCGTCGAGCGCGCGGGTCTCCCCGTAACGCTTCACCAGACCCTCGGCCTGGATCGCATCTGTCATCGTTCGCACCTCTCCGTAATCTTCGGGCCTCCAGCATGCCCTGCGCCCCCGACACTTTCGGCGTCCAGCCGGGGGAGAGGGGAAGAAGCGCGGACGGATCACCGGAGAACGGCCGGACGGGAGCCGCCGTCCCGGGGCGCCCCGTTCACGGGGTCGCGGCGCCGCCGCCTCCGGTGCCCGCGGGACCTCTTTCCGTGACGCGGCCGGAGCGCCCGCCGGGACAAGAGCGTTTAGGCTGACAGCGTGAGCGACCGAGCCGATGAGCACAGCGCCGCCTCCGAAGAGGCCAGGGTGGCCGGTCTGCCGGGTGAGCGCCACGCCGGCGTCCCCGGCCGCACCGGTGTCTCCCTGCGCGCCCCCGCCAACCCGGTCTCCCGCAAGGCCATCGCGTTGTGGTTGCTGGAAGGACTGTTCTGGTCCGTCGTCCTGGTCGGGGGCACCTTCTTCCTGGCCGGGTGGATCGAGGACGACCGGTGGTCCTGGCTGCCCGGGTGGGCGCTCGACAACATCGGGTGGCTGCCGTGGCTGATGGTGCTGCTCCTGATCCCCGGCACGCTCGTCGAGCCCTTCTGGCGGTACGCCGTGCACCGGTGGGAGCTCAGCGGGGACGTCGTCTACGCCCGTTCCGGGTGGCTCAGCAGGGAGTGGGTGTTCGTTCCCGTCAGCAGGATCCAGACGGTCGACAAGGCGCAGGGCTGGTTCGAGCGCATGCTGGGCCTGGCCACGGTCGAGATCCGCACCGCCTCCCACGCGGGCTCGTCCACCATCAAGGGTCTTGAGTACCAGATCGCCGCCGAGCTGGCCGAGGGCCTCGCCCGCCGCGCGGAAGAGCTCAGGGACGACGCGACGTGACCGAATCCTCCGACCAATCACCGGCCGACCGTCTGTCGGGTGACCGTCCACCGGGTGACTACTCACCGGCCGACCGTGCACCGGCTGACCACTCAGCGGGTGACTACTCACCGGCCGACCGTGCACCGGCTGACCACTCAGCGGGTGACTACTCACCGGCCGACCGTGCACCGGGTGACCACTCACCGGCCGACCCTCCACCGGATGACCGTCCGGCGGGTGACCGCTCACCGGCCGAGGCCGCCTCTGACGGGCATCCACCGGTCGACCGTTCACCGGATGCCCGCCCGGCCGGACCCGCTCCCGGAGGGCATCGGCCGGTCGGGTCCGGTCCGCAGGCGGGGCCGGGCGGCCCCGAGGTGGGCGGATGGACCGCCCCAGACGGTGACACGCCGGATCCTTCTGGTGGCGGACCGGCTTCCCATCCCGTCCACGGTGGTGGCGGACCGGCCTCCCAATCCGCCCAGGGCGTCGGCGTGCCGGGTTTCCCGCCTGTCCAGGGCGGTGGCGCGCCGGGTTTCCCGTCCGTTCACGGTGGTGGCGTTTCCGGTACGGGAGCCGTGCCGGAAGCGGGGGCCGCGCGGGGAGGGGTCCCGATCCCGCCGGGGGAGAGGACGCCGACGGAGAGGCCCCTGCGGCTCAGCCCGAAGGTGCTGCTGACCGACCCGATCCGGATGCTGCCCTCGCTCCTCCTGCCGCTGGCCGGTGTCCTGTTCCTCGGAGGCTTCTCTCTCGGATCGTTCGGGTGGGCGGCGTCGGCCGTCGTCGGCTCCGTCGTGTTCGCGGCCGTGCGCTGGCTCACCTTCACCTATCAGATCGTCGGCGACCGGCTGGAACTCACCCGGGCGCTGATCAGCAGGTCGGTGCGGACGATCCCGCTGGAGCGGATCCG
Organism: Streptosporangium sp. NPDC002721; assembly: GCF_042888905.1. Taxonomy (NCBI): domain Bacteria; kingdom Bacillati; phylum Actinomycetota; class Actinomycetes; order Streptosporangiales; family Streptosporangiaceae; genus Streptosporangium; species Streptosporangium sp. NPDC002721. Next base: position 159,099 of record NZ_JBIAQI010000016.1, on the reverse strand, counting down.
CGGCGTCGACATCAGCGCCCCGCCGCTGCACCGCCTGCTCGGCATCGCCGTGCTGCGGATCGACACCGGCGCGGGCGGGGACGAGAAGCAGGAGGGCGAGCTCGACGGGGTCACCGTCGAGGAGGGGGAGCGGCTCAAGGCCGTGCTGCTCTGGCACGCCCGCGCCCGGACGGCGAGACGTGTCCAGGCGCGCGAGGCCGCTTCGGCGACGGGCGCCGTCCCCGGTCCCGATCCCGGTCCCGACGAGCTCACCGCCGACGGGTCCGGCACGTCCGGCGCGCCCGCAGGAACGCGGGAGGTGGCCGCCGGATCCTCCGCTCGCCACGAGGTGGGCGACACCACCCCCGATCAGGTGTTCTTCGTGATGCCGAGGAAGTGGCTCGCGTACGGTCCCCTCTCCGGCGCCTACCTGCTGACCCCGTTCGCGCTGGTGGCCGGTGCCGTGGGCCTGGCGTTCCAGTGGGGCAGCGAGCTCAGGATCGACAGGCGGCTCGTGGTGGGCGCGGGGGAGTGGATCTGGGAGCACCCGCCCCTGCTCATCGCGGCCGGGGTGCTGCTGCTCCTCGCCATGCCGGTGATCGCCGTGATCATGTACGCGGTGTTCAACTGGGACTTCACCCTCCGAGCCGGCGAGGGATACCTGATCGCCGGGCGCGGCCTGATCACGCGCAGGAGCGTGTCGCTGGAGCGGCGCAGGGTGCGGGGGTTCGAGTTCGTCGAGGGGCCCGCCGAGCGCCGGGCGGGGCTCGGCCGCGCGTGGGCGATCGTGACCGGTCTCGGCGACTCGGAGACCCGGGGCCAGCTGATGCCCGTGGCCCCGAGGGACATCGTGCTCGGCGTGGTGGGCGAGGCGATCGGCCCGATCGCCACCGGACTGCGGCCGCACCCGCCGGCGGCGCGCAGGCGCAGGCTGTTCCGGGCGATCTTCCCGTGGCTGGTGATCGCCGCCTGCGCGGTGACGGCCGCCCTGCTGTGGTCCGGGTTCTGGTGGGTGCTCGCGGTGCCCGCCCTGCTCCTCGCTCTGCTGGGCGTGCCGCTCGGCCTCGACCGCTACCGGTCCCTCGGCCACACGTACGACGGGAGCCGCCTGTCGGTCCGGTCGGGGTCGCTGCGGCGCTCCCAGGCGGTGGTGGAGGAGCGGGCAGTGGTCGGCTGGACCCTGAGCCAGACCTGGTTCCAGCGGCGCGCCGGTCTGCTGACCGTGACCGCGGGCGTGGGGGCGGGCACCGGCGGCTACGCCGCCGTCGACGTCGGCGAGGCCGAGGGGCCCGCCTTCGCCGCCGAGGTCACTCCCGCCTGGATCGCCCCGTTCCTCGTCCCGGGCGCTCCTGCCACACCAGGACCCTCTGTCCTACCAGGAGCCCCTGCCGCTCCGGACGCTCCCGGGAACGGCTGACACCGGACGCCCTGGAAATCGCTGACATACGGCGAGGCGGGGACGACCGGTGTCCCGGTCACCCCCGCCTGGCGCGGTGCGGTCAGTCCTGGCGGCGGGCGCCGAACATGATCTCGTCCCAGGTGGGCACGGACGCGCGCCGTCCCCGGGACTTCTTGGCAGGCCGCGCCGGAGCCGGTGCCGGCTTCGGCGGCTCCGCGGGCTTCTCCGCCGCGGGCTTGTCGACCTTGGTCTCCTGCATTGCCCCCGTGTCCCCCTGTGTCTCTTGCCTGCCCGGCTCGGCCTTGGCCCGCTCGTCCACGCTGACGCGCGCCGCCGGTACAGCTATCGAACCCTCCTGGGCCGATCCGGTCTCCGGCGCGGCCTCGGAGGCGGGGGTCTCCTTCGCCGCGACGGTCTTCTCCGCTTCCGCGGGAACCCGCTCGGTGGTCTTCTCGGCGGCGGGGGGACGCCGGTCGGCGGGATCGGACGGCGGCGCGGCCGGAGCGGTCTCCGCCGCCTCCGGCGTAGCCTCGGCGGCGGGCGGCTCGGCGACCTCGGGGGTCTTCACGACCTCCGAGGTCTCCGGCGTCTCCGCCGTCGCGGGCTTGGCCACGGCCTCCGCCGCGATGACCGCCTCCTCGGGAGGAGCGGCAGGTCCGTGCTCGGGGGCGGGCTGCGAAAGAGCCTTTTCCCCCTGCTCGGCGGGTCCGTGCGTGGCGGGCGCCGGTTCGGGCGCGCTCGCCGCGGGAGATTCGGCCGCCGTCGAGGGGACGGGCCGCGGCACGACGGGTGCCGGGGGCTCCGGCTCCGAGGCGGCGGGCTCGTACGCGGCCGGTGTGACCGGTTCGTACGCGGACGGCTCGTACGTGACGGGCTCGTGCGCGACCGGTGTGACCGGCTCGTACGGGGACGGGGAGGAGGCGAGGGGCTCGGGCAGCACGGGCTCGGGGGGCCTGACCCGCGTGACGGGATCGGAACCCTGGGCCGCGGGGGCGGCGGGCTCCGGGGACCTCTCCGGCTGGTATCCGGCCGGGTCGGGGGCGCGCAGCGGCGGCACCGACACCCTCGGCGCCTCGTATCCGGCGGGCAGCGGGGGCATGGGCGGCTGCTGGTAGGCGGCCGGGGCCGGTGAGGGCGCAGAGGGCACCGATGGCGCCGACGGCGCGGGTGCCGCCGGAGGCGCGGCGGTCTCGGCCTGCGCGTAGGCGGGCCGGGGCTGGGCCGGGGTCTCGTGCCGCAGGACCGAGGGGAAGGCCACCGGCGGCTGGTTCAGTGGCTCGGGCGCCAGCGACGGCACCGGGGCGAGCTTGGCCACGCGCGGCACGAACGGCGTGACCGTGGTGTCCTCGAACGCCTCGACCTCCTCGCCGCTGGACAGCCGCAGGGCCTCGTCGTCATGGGGCGTGATGTGGCGCCGGCGCGGGTCGAAGAGCCACTCGGCGTTGCGTGTGTGACCGTTCCACACGAACCCGAGCTTGATGCGCCACATGTTGTCGTCCCGCTTGGCGGAGTCCCACTCGATCTCGTCGGCGGGGACGCCACGGCGGGTCAGCCGCTCGGCGACCAGGTCGCCGAGGGTGGGACCGGGAGCGGAGTCGCCGGGCAGGCGTACGGCGCAGCGCTGCGCCTGCTGTGCCATGTACTCACGTTCCTGGAGCACGGGGCCCTCGAACCATCGCACGCGCTCGACCGGGATTCCCGCCGTGTTGGCGATCTCCTCCGCGGTCTCGCCGGCACGGATCCGGGCCTGGATCTCCTTGGGGCGCAACGGACTCTCCACTTCGATCTCGTACTGGCCGAGACGGGAGAAGTTGCCGCGGACGGCAGCACGGAGCCGGTCGTCGACGGGCAGCGTGAACCGGGTACCCCGGCCGGCTGTCGCCAGCACGAGATAGGTCCCGTCCTCACTCACCGCGACGAGTCGGAGCTCCTGCATGCGAGTCCCTTCGTCGTCGTGCTCAATCTTCCCCCGGACCCTTGAGTCTCTCGCGTGTGCCGGTTGCCTGCCAGCACCGTACCCGGCATGTCCGAACATCGCCTTCCTGGATGGGGCTCGCAGCGATGTGACGCCGGTCACATTTGCTCCATTCATCTAATTACAGGGCACCGGGCTGGAGCAGCAACTTCGGGGTCCTCAAGGAATTCTCACGGATAACTCCGGGAACCGCTGCGGACTTCCACCAAGAACCGGGAGATGGCGGTGAGGCCGGTCCGCCGGTCCGGGCAGGGTATGCCGCGATCGCGGCGTTGTGCGGGGGCCGGTCGTCGCGGTCTGTGACGAGGTCTGTGACGAGGTCCGTGAGGACGGGACGCGGCGGCGGCTGGCATGGACGGCGGGAGAAGGTCATCTCCAGCGGACTCCCTCGGGGTCGAGCGGCGCGGGCGTCTGCGAATCTGCCCCTCGCGCGCGTCCGGGAACGGCGGGACACGCGGGCGTGTCACTCTTCGAGCGAGCCTTTGCGCCACCCTTTACCGAAAGCTGGCGAGAAGCGGCCGATTCGGGGGAACGGGGCCGTGCGTCCAGGGGCGGCCAGGGGCGGCCAGGAACGGCCGGGGAATCGGCGCCGAGCCGTCTCAGGCCGCTACGAGGGGGTGGCCGGGGAAGAGCGGAAGGCGCCGTCGGCCGCCGCGAGAATGTGGCCGGGGGAGACCGGCGCGCCGTCCCTCAGCCCAGGACGGTGTCGAGATGGTCGTTGGCGAAGACGCGTCCGGGGTCAAGGACATCGCGTACCGCCAGGAAGTCAGCGAAACGGGGATAGACCCGTGCCAGGTAGGCCGCGTCGCGGGTGTGCAGCTTGCCCCAGTGCGGCCGGCCTCCGAGCCTCGTCATGATCTCCTCGACGCCCTCGAAGTAGGCCGGGTTCGGGGTCGGCCGGTAGACGTGGCAGGCGAGATAGGCCGAGTCCCTGCCGTAGGCGGTGGACAGCCAGGCGTCAGAGGCCGGGGTGACCCGCACCTCGACCGGGAAGGTGATCTTCCAGTCGCGCCGTTCCACCAGGTCGCGGACCTCGCGGATGGCCTGGCCGAGGTGCTCGCGCGGGATGGCGTACTCCATCTCCAGGAAGCGCACCTCCCGCACGCTCGTGAAGACCCGGTACGAGGCGTCGGTGTGGGTCGAGGCCGACAGCGTCGCCGCAGAGAGCGCGTTGAGACGGGGGATCGCCCCCGGGTAGCGCCCGCCGACGCCGCACAGCGCGCCGAACAGGGTGTTCTCCAGGAAGTGGTTGTCGAGCCAGTGCCTGAACGCGCCCGGGGGCCTGGCCGGTCCGGGGGCGCGGTTGTTGCGCTTGGTCAGGCAGGTGTCGGTGTGCGGCAGCCAGAAGAAGTCGAGGTGCTCGTTGCCGGTGACGAGCGTGTCGAGGGAGCCGAGGATCGCGGTCAGCGTCATCGGTTCCCGTACGTTGCACAGCAGGAAGGCGGGCTCCACCCGGAAGGTGACCGCGGTCACCACGCCGAGCGCGCCCAGGCTCACCCTGGCGGCGTCGAACAGGTCCCGCTCGGCCACCCCGCGGATCTTCCCGTCGCCGTCGCCGCGGACCGTGACGATCTCGCCGTCGGCGAGCACCATCTCCAGCGCCAGCACCTGGTCGGCCATCCCGCCGACGTCCCTGCCGGTGCCGTGGGTACCGGTCTGGATGGCCCCGGCCACGGTCTGGGCGTCGATGTCGCCCATGTTGGCCAGGGCCAGGCCCCTACGGTGCAGCTCCCGGTTGAGCGCGCCGACCGTCGTCCCGGCCTCGGCCGTCACCCAGCCGTCCCCGGCCTCGCGGATCCCGGTCAGCGCGCCGGGCCGCAGCAGGAGGCCGTCGGTGAGCGCCACCGGGGTGAACGAGTGGCCGGTGCCGGTCATGCGCACCCGGCGGCCCGCCGCGGCGGCGTCCCGCACGGCCCGCGCGACCTCCTCGGCGGAGGAGGGCGTACGGACCTCCGCGGGGGTGGCGGACTGGTTCCGGGCCCAGTTGCGGAAGGTCTCGCCCATGGTCACTCCTGCCCCGCGGGCGGCACCCGGCCGTCCGCGGGCGCCGACGCCCCCGGGCGCGGGGGGTCTCGCCCGCGATCAGGCGGGCCACCGCCGGTTCACGTTCGGTTCACGTTCGCGTTCGCCAGCGAATATGAACGATACTCACGATCACTGCTGGGCGACAGGGGTTCGCAGCCACGCGGAGCCGCCGACGCCGACCGTCACGGCCAGCAGGGCGCAGGCGAAGGAGAACCCGTAGGCGTTGGAGGCGCCGAACGCGTCGGTGAGCCTGCCCCCCGCCCACGCGCCGGCCGCCACGCCGAACCCGACCGAGGTCGAGATCCACGACATGCCCTCGGTGAGCAGGCTCGCCGGGACCAGCCGCTCGGTCAGGCTGTAGCCGGTGATGATGGTCGGGGAGATGGCCAGCCCGGCCAGGAACAGCGCGCCCGCCATCACCCTGAGGTCGTCGATGAGCATGATCGGGGTCAGGCCCACCGCGAACACCCCGAGCGAGCGGACGAACCTGCTGCTCAGCGGGATGCTCCACCGCCGGGCGCCGTACCACAGGCCGGAGACCAGGCTCCCCCCGGCGAACGAGGCGAGCAGCAGCCCGGCCACGGGCTTGGCGCCCCGCTCCTCGGCGAACGCGACCGTGATCAGGTCGACCGAGCCGAACACCGCTCCCATCGCCAGGAAGGCGCACGACATGAGGGCGACGCCGGGGATGGTGATCGGGGTGCCCGACCGGGTCTCCCTGGGGCGGACGGGCGGTTCCGTGCCGCGCTGCAGCGCGAAGGCGATCGTGCCCACGACCGTGCAGGTCAGGGCCACGATCAGGCCCGCGTACGGGTTGACCATGGTGGCCAGGGCGGTGACCAGGGCGGGGCCGCCGACGAAGATGACCTCGTCGGCGACCGACTCGAAGGAGAACGCCGTGTGCAGCCTCGCCGACCCGGCCAGCAGGTGCGACCAGCGGGCCCGCACGAGCGAGCCGAGCGAGGGCGCGCTCAGGCCCACCGCGACGCCGGTGGCGAAGAGCGTCCAGTAAGGGGCGCCGTGGTGGGCGCAGAGCATCATGCCGGTCAGCGCGGCGCCGTGCGTCAGGACGAGCGGGACGACTACTCTGGCCTGGCCGAACCTGTCGACCAGGCGCCCCGACAGCGGGGCCGCGACGGCCAAGGAGACGCTGACGGTGGCCGCGACCGCGCCCGCCGTCGCGTAGGAGTCGGTGAGCGCCTCGATGAGCAGAATGACGCCGATGCCCAGCATCGACATGGGCATCCGCCCGAAGAACCCCGCGACGACGAAACCCTTGACGCCGGGCATGTCGAAAAGCCCCCGGTACGGCCCGACCACCGATGAACCCCTAGCTGCTCTGCGCGCGTGGAACACGCCGACGATTTCGCACAGAACCGCTGATCGGCAAGTGATTTTCCGGGCAACGGCTCACGACACGGTCCATTGGAGCTAACGTGAGCGCGGTGTCACGTCTTCCCGGGTTGCGGTTGCTCGTCCCAGTAGCGGTGGTCATGACCGCTCTCCTCGCCCTCGGCGGCGTCGCGCTCGCGGTGATCAACGCCGGTCGCCCCGTCGCTCCCGCGACCTCCGGCGAGAGCGCCGTCGTGGAGTCACGCATCCGGGACCTGTCGGCGATCGCGCCGGTGGCCGACCCTCCCGCGGTCCCGGTGGGCCCCGCGGACCTCGGCTCGGGCCTCGACCCGAATCCGGACGTATCAGCCGGAGACAACCCCGACCCGCAGAGCCCCGACTCCCAGAGCCCTGACCCGCGCAGCCCCGACCCGCAAAGCTCTGATCCGCGCATCCCCGACCCACGCAGTCCTGACCCGCAGGACCCTGGCCCGCAGGATTTGGGCCCGCGAGATTCCGTCTCCCAGGGGCCGACCCCCGGGCCCGGAACCGGGGAATCCCCGGAGCCGGGCGCGACGGGTGCTCCCGGGCTCGTCTCCACCCCGCCCCGGCTGATGGTCATCTCCCCCTCGACGCTGACCGAGCAGACCAAGGAGGACATCTCCCGGCTCAAGCACGTCCAGAAGATCGACTCCTTCGACGGCGGGGCGGTGAAGGTGTCCGGGGTCGGGCTCAACCTCATCGCGGTCGATCCGGCCCGCTTCCGCGCGTGGGCCCCCAGGGCCGTCGCCGAGCAGCGGAGGATCTGGGACGCCCTCGCCAGGGGGGAGTTCGTCGCCGACAACTCGGCGGCGCGCCGCCTCGGTCTGGTCCTCGGCTCGGAGTACCAGGTGGACGGCGGCCCCCGGCTGCGGGCCGCGGCCTCCGCCGGGTTCGGCCTGCCCGGCGTGGACGGCATCGTGGGGGAGGAGACCGGCCGCAGGCTGGGCCTGCTGCCCGGCGTGGCGCTGCTCGTGCACAGCTCGGAGAGGGCCGCCACGGTCCTCAGGACACGGGTGGGCAGGCTGCTGGGCCCGGGTTCCCAGGTGGTCGCCGTCGGCGGCACCCGTACGGCGAAGACCGCCCCGGAACCCGCCGCCGCGGAGACGACCGCGAAGGCCGGCATCGGCCGGGTGCGGCAGGCCACGGTCGGCAGGCCGGGCAGCTACCTGGAGCTCTACCGCAAGGCGGCCGGGGTCTGCCCGGGGCTCTCCTGGACGGTCCTGGCCGCGATCGGCCAGGTGGAGAGCTCGCATGGGCGCAACAACGGCCCCTCCTCGGCGGGCGCGCTGGGACCGATGCAGTTCATGCCCGCCACCTGGAAGGCCTACGGCGTGGACGGCGACGGCGACGGGGTCGCCGACATCTGGAACCCGTACGACGCGGTCCCCGGCGCGGCCAACTACCTGTGCGCCAACGGGGCGGGCCGGGGTGGCAAGAAGCTGGAGAAGGCCATCTGGTTCTACAACCACTCCTGGTCGTACGTCGCCAAGGTCATGGGCATCTCCCGCGGCTACGCCGCCGCCTACCCCTGAACCGCCCGCGACCGACCCCGTCCGTGACCGGCCCCGTCCGTGACCGGTCGCGCTCCCGCGTCCGCACGCGCCCTGTGATCGGCTACGGCCCCGCGGTCGCCGGAGGCCCCGCGGTCACGGGCGGCGGCGCGGTGGGGCCGGGCAGCAGGTGGCCGCGCACGCGACCGGCTCGGGCTCGGCGAGCAGCTCCCCGACCATCGAGACGAAGCGCGGGTGGGTCCCCGCCGTGGACGCCCTGACCAGCGGCAGGCCGATCTTCCTCGCCGTCTCCGCCGCCTCCACGTCGAGGTCGTAGACGACCTCCATGTGGTCGGAGACGAAGCCGATCGGCACCAGCACCACCGCCGGGGCGTCGACCTCCAGCAGGTGGTCGCAGACGTCGGGCTCCAGCCACGGGATGTGCGGGGCGCCGCTCCGGCTCTGCCAGACCAGGTCCCACTCCCGGCCGCCGTCGCCGCCGCCCACCTCGGCGGTGACCAGCGCCGCCGCCCGGCGCAGCTGCGCCTCGTACGCCCCGCCGCCCGGCCCGGCCGTCGTGGCCATCGAGATCGGGATGCTGTGCGCGGTGAAGACCAGCCGCGCGGAGTCACGGAGCCCGGCGGGCAGCCGGTCCAGGGCCTGGCGGGTGTGGTCGGCCATCGCCGCGACGAACCCGGGGTGGTCGAAGTAGTGCCGGAGCTTGACGACCTCGGGGGCACCCTCGACCGCGGCCCTGGCCAGCGCGATGTCGTCCCGATACTGGCGGCAGGCCGAGTAGGAGCTGTAGGCGGAGGTGACGAAGGCCGCGGCCCTGCGCACGCCGTCCGACGCCATCCGGCGGAGGGTGTCCTCCAGGTAGGGGTGCCAGTTGCGGTTGCCCCAGTAGACCGGGAGGTCGACGGTCGGCTCCACGGCCGCGATCAGGTCGCGGCACTGCTGGTTGATCGGGCTCGCCCCGCCGAAGCGCTGGTAGTGCGCCTCGACCTCCAGCAGCCGCTCGCGCGGGATCCCCCTGCCCCGGACCACGTTCTCCAGGAACGGCATCACGTCGTCCGGCTTCTCCGGTCCCCCGAACGAGACCACGACAAGCGCGTCGTAATTCCCCATGGCATTTATCAAACCGCATCCCCGGGTCGCCTCTTGCATCGCCACCTTGAGTAGTTCGTTATCAACAAGGTTTGTGGATGCGTGTTCGGATGCATGTTCGGAGACGATCGCCGAGGTAGGTTCGAAACCGTGACCCCTTTTAACGACATCCGCGATTATGTCGGCGTGCCGCGGGTGGCATCCCTGCGGCTGTCCCCCGATGGAGCGCGCCTGGTCAGCGTGGTGCAGGCGCTTAATCCCGACGGAAGATCCTACGGGACCTCCCTGTGGGAGATTCCTCTCGACGGCCGCAGACCGTACCGGCTGACCAGATCCGTCAAGGGCGAGGCCGGGGCCGAGTTCACGCGGGACGGCGATCTGCTCTTCGGCTCGCGCAGGCCCGACCCGACCGTCAAGGAGGCGGACGAGGAGGTTCCCGGGCTCTGGCTGCTGCCCGCGGCGGGAGGCGAGGCCCGCCAGATCGCCTCCAGGCCGGGGGGCATCGCCGGGTTCATGAGCGGCGGGAGGACCGTGGTCTTCGGCTCCGACGTCCTGCCCGGGGACGAGGCGGACGAGGCCGAGCGGCGCAAGACGCGCAAGGACGCGGGAGTCAGCGCCATCCTGCACGAGAGCTACCCGGTCCGCTACTGGGATCACGACCTCGGCCCCGGGGAGTCCCGGCTGTTCGCGGGCACCCTGGGCGACGACGAGCGGCTGGTCGACGTCAGGGACCTCACCCCGCAGCCGGGCAAGGCGCTGTCCAGCCACAACGCGTGCGACGTGTCACCGGACGGCTCCACGGTCGTGACGACCTGGGGCGTGTCGATGCCGCGGGGCGAGCTCCGCTTCGAGCTGGTCGCCATCGACACGGCCGACGGCGGCGCCCGGCGGGTCGTGGCCGCCGCGGACGACCACGACTTCGACGGCCCGGTCAAGATCTCCCCCGACGGGCGCCTGGTCGCGTGCGTCAGGAACAACCACGCCGACATCGACCTGATCCCCGAGAGCACCCTGTGGATCGTCGACCTGGCGACCGGAGAGGGCCGTCCGGCGGGCGGCGAGCTCTGGCCGTCCGGCATCGTCTGGGCGCCCGACTCCCGCTCGCTGTTCGTGGTCGCAGACGACCACGGCCGCCGCCCGATCTTCCGGGTCCCGGCCGACGGGTCCGCGCCGGAGCGGCTCACCTCCGACGACGCCGCCTACTCCTCGCTCAACATCGCGCCCGACGGTGCCGTCTACGCGCTGCGCAGCGCCGTGGACGCGCCCGCGGCCCCGGTCAGGGTGGCCCCGGACGGCACCGTCGAGAGATTGGCCTCCCCCGCGCCCGAGCTGGAGCTGCCCGGCACGCTCACCGAGGTCGACGTGACCGCCGACGACGGCGCGAGGATCAGGGCCTGGCTGGTGCTCCCGGAGGGCGCCTCGGCGGAGAACCCCGCCCCGCTCCTGCTGTGGATCCACGGCGGCCCGCTGTCCAGCTGGAACGACTGGTCCTGGCGCTGGAACCCGTGGATCATGGCCCAGCACGGTTACGCCGTGCTGCTGCCGGACCCGTGCCTGTCCACCGGCTACGGGCCGGAGATGATCCGGCGCGGCTGGGCCGACTGGGGCCCGCGCACCCACGCCGACCTGATGGCGATCACCGACGCCGCCCTGGAGCTGCCCCAGGTCGACCCCTCCAGGACCGCCGCCATGGGCGGCTCGTTCGGCGGCTACATGGCCAACTGGGTCGCCGGGCACACCGGCAGGTTCAGGGCGATCGTCACCCACGCCTCGCTGTGGAACCTCGACCAGTTCGCGGGCACCACCGACGCGTCCATGTACTGGCAGCGCGAGTTCGGCTCCCCGGGTACCGGCCTGTACACCAAGCTCTCCCCGCACCTGTCGCTGGAGAACATCTCCACCCCGATGCTGGTCGTCCACGGGGACAAGGACTACCGGGTGCCCATCGGGGAGGCGCTGCGCCTGTGGTGGGACCTGCAGCGCTCGGAGGTGGAGTCGAAGTTCCTGTACTTCCCCGACGAGAACCACTGGGTGCTCAAGCCGGGCAACGCGGTCGTCTGGTACGAGACCGTGCTGGCCTTCCTCGACCAGCATGTCCTCGGGCGCGAGTGGAAGCGCCCGGAGTCCCTGTCGTGAACCCGGCGCGGCGAGCGGGGGCGCCGCGCGACGGGAGTGACGGCGGACGACCCGGGAGGCGGGCGGGAATGCCGTACGCCTGGCTGGGCATGTGGGGGCGGCGGGTGCCGTCGTGGGCCCGCCGGAGCGAGTGAGGGACGTGTGAGCAGTGAGGAGCGGATCGTGGACAGCGCCGTGACCTTCGGCCGGCTGGCGGAGGAGATCGCCAGGGAGGCCGGTGAGATGCTGCTGGCCAAGCGACCGGCCCGCCCCGAGGTGCTGGTCACCAAGTCCAGCCCCACAGACGTGGTGACCGCCCTCGACCGGGCCTCGGAGGAGCTCATCCGAGACAGGATCAAGGCGGTCAGGCCCGGCGACGCGATCCTCGGCGAGGAGGGCGGTCCCACCGGCGAGGGCAGGGTCCGCTGGGTCGTCGACCCCATCGACGGGACGGTCAACTTCCTGTACGGGGTGCCCGAGTGGGCGGTCAGCATCGCGGTGGAGGTGGACGGCGAGGTGATCGCGGCGGTGGTCAACGTCGTGCCCCGCGGCGAGGTGTTCACCGCCGTCAAGGGTGGGGGCGCGTGGCTGGCGGGGGAGCGGCTGAGCTGCAACACCGGCGTACCGCTGGAACGGGCGCTGATCGCCACCGGGTTCGGCTACGAGAGCGGGCGGCGCGCGGTGCAGGCGGAGGTGCTCCGCCACGTGCTGCCGCGGGTGCGCGACATCCGCAGGGGCGGCTCGGCCGCCTCGGACCTGTGCGCGGTGGCGGCGGGGCGGGTGGACGGCTACTACGAGCGCGGCCCCCAGTACTGGGACTACGGCGCCGGCGGCCTCATCGCCGCCGAGGCCGGGGCGAGGGTCGGCGGGCTGGCGGGCAAACCCGCCAACCCGGGTCTCACCCTGTGCGCGGCGCCCGGCCTGTTCGAGGAGCTGCACGACCTGCTGCTCCCGCTCGACCCGGAACGCGACGCCTGAGCCCCCGGGGCTCGGGACCCGGTGACTCTCAGGGCATGAAGGGGCCCGAGGGCTCTCAGGGCATGAAAAAGCCCCCCGGACGGGCGGCCGAGGGGCTCCTTCCCATCAGCGCTGGATGGGGACGCCGTTGTCTGTGGCCAGACGGTGGAGATCCTCGATCTCGGCGGTGAAGGTGTCGGCGAGGTAATCGTCGCCGGAGGTCCTGGCCTCCTGCAGATTCCTGTGTGCCTGGTCGAGGCGGTGTTCGATTGTGGTGGTGAACTCGCCCATCTCACCTTCTTTCTCACGGGCTCATGGGGACGGAAGGTATCGCGATAGAGACTGGAACCGGCTGTACCCAGGGTGAACCACAAGCTAAACCTGTCTGTTCCCGACATCACATGGAGTGCCCGATCTCGTGAGGGGCCTTACCGTGTGCTTACAGGTGGTGCGGGGAGAATGGGGAGCCGCCCCAGCGGTTGCCCTGGGAATTGACGGGAGGTGCCATAAGCCGTGCGAGTGCTTGTGGTCGAGGATGAGCGGGTGCTCGCCGACGCGATCGCGACCGGGCTCCGGCGCGAGGCGATGGCCGTGGACGTGGCCTACGACGGCGCCGGGGCGCTGGAGCGGACGGGATACATCGACTACGACGTCATCGTCCTGGACAGGGACCTGCCCAAGGTCCACGGCGACGAGGTCTGCCGCCGCCTGGTCGCCTCCCGCACCGCGTCCAGGATCCTCATGCTGACCGCCTCCGGCGACGTCGACGACAAGGTGGAGGGACTGGGGCTGGGGGCCGACGACTACCTGGCCAAGCCCTTCGTGTTCATCGAGCTCGTCGCGCGGGTGCGGGCGCTGGGCCGCCGTTCGGCCCCGGCGCTGCCGCCGGTGCTGGAGCGCTCCGGGGTCCGCCTGGACCCGGGCAAGCGGCTGGTGACCAGGGACGGCGGTGAGATCTCGCTCACCAAGAAGGAGTTCGCGGTCCTGGAGGAGCTGATGCGCGCCGAGGGCGCGGTCGTCAGCCAGGAGGACCTGCTGGACAAGGCGTGGGACGAGAACATCGACCCGTTCACCAACGTGGTGCGCGTCACCATGATGACGCTGAGAAAGAAACTGGGCGAGCCTCAGGTGATCGAGACGGTGCCCGGGGTCGGGTACAAGTTGTGAGCGCTCCGGCAGGCGGGGGAGAGGAACGCCCGACGTTCGTCCCGGTGGGCGAGAGCCGCGAGTCGGTGCCGACCCACCCGATGATCAGCCCGCACTCCGAGCGGGGCGCGTGGAGGAGCGAGCAGCTGGAGGCCGGGCACGCCGGGAAGGAGGGCGGGACGGCCGAGCAACCCCCTCCGCCGACCGGCCCGCCCGCCTGGGACGGGCCGCCCCCCGTGGACGCCGCCACGGCTCCGCGGACCCCGCTGGAGCGGTTGCGGTCGATCCTGGACCGGGTCAGCATCAGGTGGCGGCTGACCATCACCTACGCCGTGCTGTTCTTCACGGCGGGGGCGCTGCTCATGGTCGTGGTCTACCTGATGGTGGGCTGGGCGCTCAACGACGCGTGGCCGGACTTCCCGATCGTCGACTTCGACGAGCTCGTGGGACCCGAGGCGGCGAACACCCTCAAGAAGCAGTGGTACTGGTACCAGCACGTCGCGATCTCCGGGGCGCAGCGGGAGCTGCTGGCCCGCTCGCTGCTGGCCCTGCTGGGGGTCGGCATCCTGGCCGTCATCATCGGCTACATCGTCGCCGACCGGGCGCTCAAGCCCGTCCAGCAGATGACCGCCACGGCCCGCAAGCTGTCGGGCTCCACGCTCGCCCACGAGCGGATCGACCTCAAGGGCCCCGACGACGAGCTGAAGGAGCTGGCCGACACCTTCGACGCGATGCTCACCAGGCTCAATGTGGCCTTCGACACACAGCGAAGATTCGTGGCCAACGCCTCGCACGAGCTCCGCACCCCCCTGACGATCAACCGGACGGTCCTGGAGATCGCCCTGGGCGATCCGGAGGCGTCGGGTGACCTCAAGGCGCTGGGCCGCACGCTCCTGGAGGTCAACGCCCGCAACGAGCGCCTGATCGAGGGCCTGTTGCTGCTGGCCCGCAGCGAGCGCGAGCTGAGCGTGCGCAAGCCGGTGGACATGAAGGACGTGGCCGAGACGGTCGTCGACCAGCTCGCCGCGCGGGCCGAGGAGGCCGGGGTCACCGTGGTCGCCGAGCTGCGGAACGCCGAGACCGTGGGCGATCCGGTGCTGCTGGAGCGGTGCGTGGCCAATCTGGTGGAGAACGCTATAAAGCACAACCTCTCCGATTCCGGACGTCTGTGGGTCAGGACGGGAATGGTGGAGGGTGCGTTGGTTGTTCAGGTGGCCAACACGGGGCCGCATGTGCCCGCGTACGAGGTGAACAGCCTTTTCGAGCCGTTCAGGCGGCTCAACGCCGACCGGGTCGACTCGGACAAGGGCGCGGGGCTGGGCCTGTCCATCGTCCGCGCGGTCGTGCGCGCCCACGAGGGCAACGTGACCGCCATACCCAGGGACGGAGGCGGTCTGGTGGTCACGGTGCGACTTCGGTCACGTTGATCCGGCGGGGGGCGTCTCGTTCACGCCGTACATGTGGTTGGATGTGCCGTCGAACACGGTGGTGCATGCCGCCGATGCTGTGGTTTACGCCATATTTGGCTAACCGTGGCCATTGGCAGTACGTCCCTCACGTGTAGGGAGGTTCAGTGACCATTCCGGCGGGGTACCGAAGCAGGAATCTCTCTGGCGGATCGGGCACAAGTCGTGCCTCTCGAACGTTACACACGCGCGAGTGAGCGCAGACAGATAGATGAGGGGGATGGAGCAGACCGATGGCTACCGATTACGACAGCCCACGCAAGACCGACGACGACCTCAGCGAGGACAGTCTTCAGGAACTGCAGGCCCGCCGTACCGACAAGTCCTCGGGCAGCATCGACATCGACGAGACGGATCTCGCCGAGTCGCTCGAACTGCCGGGCGCGGACCTGTCAAATGAGGAGCTCTCGCTCCGGGTGATTCCTCGTCAGGCCGACGAGTTCACCTGCGCGCGCTGCTTCCTGGTGCACCACCGCAGTCAACTCGCCGTCGAGAAGAACGGCCAGCAGATTTGTCGGGAATGCGCGGCTTGAGATGATTCCGATGGCCTGTCCGAGGTGTGCTCTTCCAGGTACGGGTAGGGCCCCAGGACAGCCTTGAGGAGGTTCCGAGACATGACGTCAGAGAACAGGCAGACCGGTGCCGCGCCGGACGACTCCACGGCCGAGGAGTCGGACGGCGCGCCTGATCACGAAGCGGCCGCGAGCGGCGGGTCCGATCGGAAGGCGACCGGAGACGGTGGGGGTGACCACAGGGTGACCGTGGACGGCCGGGCCGGCCGGGAAGTGACCGGCGCCGCCGGTTCCGGCCACAAGGTGACCGCCGTTCCCGATCATGACGCGACCGCGGACGGCCGGGCCGGCGAGGAAGACGGCCGGGCCGAACGGGAAGTGGCCGAGATCGTCGGCAGGCTCGCCGAGCCGGGCGACATGGACGGGGCCGAGCGGCGAAGGCTGCTCGGCCGTCTCACGAAATCACTGGCGCGAGGGGCGAAGAGGGCCAAGGAGTCGGGGGCGAGCCGGGGCCGCTGGCTGACCGACGTGTTCATGGCCGTGGCGCCCCGCATCCCCATCCGCGACCTGCAGACCCTCTCCGAGCACCATCACGGTCTCACCTCCGAGGCGCTCGCCGACGACCTGGTGCGCACCGCGACCAAGGCGACCATGGCGGTCGGGGCCATCGGCGGGGCCGTCGCCGCCGCCGAGTTCGCCGCCCCTCCCCTCCTGCTCTCCGCCCCCGCCCAGCTCGTGGCCGAGACCCTCGTCGTGGCCGCGATCGAGGTGAAGCTCATCGCCGAGCTTCACGAGGTGTACGGCATCCAGGTGCCCGGCACCGGCTCCCAGCGGGCCATGGCCTTCGCGATGGCCTGGTCCAAGCAGCGCGGCGTCGACCCCATGGCCCCCGGGACGATGACCGTCGCCCTGGGCACCGCGGCCAAGACCGCCCTGCGCAACAGGCTGATGCGCACCCTCGGGCGCCACCTCACCACCTTCGGCCCCTTCCTCACCGGCGCCGTGGCCGGAGGGTTCCTCAACCGGGCCGCCACGAAGAAGCTCGGCGAGGTCGTACGGGCCGATCTGAGGATCCACCGTGCCCTCCCACCTGGAAAGTCATAGAAACCTCTCAAACGGGTAGTTACTTCAGTAAGCCCCCGACTACCTGGAGGAATCTGTGCTGGGCCGCAGCGCATTTGTGATCGTCGCCAACCGTCTCCCCGTCGACAGGGTCGGTGAGGACATGTGGCGGCGTAGCCCCGGCGGCCTCGTCACCGCGATCGCCCCCGTCCTGCAGCGCAGGGAGGGGGCCTGGGTCGGCTGGCACGGAGCCCCCGACGAGAGCCTCGAACCCTTCGAACACGACGGCATGCAGCTCGTCCCCGTCCCGCTGTCCGAATCCGAGGTCGAGCTCTACTACGAGGGCTTCTCCAACGCCACCCTCTGGCCGCTCTACCACGACGTGGTCGCCTCTCCCGTCTACTCCCGGGTCACCTGGGAGGCCTACCGCACCGTCAACGAGCGCTTCGCCGAGGCCGCGGCCGCGGAGGCCGCGGAGAACGCCGTCGTGTGGATCCAGGACTACCAGCTCCAGCTGGTCCCGGCCATGCTGCGCAAGCTCCGCCCCGACCTGCGCATCGGCTTCTTCCTGCACATCCCCTTCCCGCCGGTCGAGCTGTTCTCCCAGATGCCGTGGCGGCGCGAGATCGTCGAGGGCCTGCTCGGCGCGGACATGGTGGGCTTCCAGCGCCCCGGCGGGGCGTCCAACTTCATCCGGCTCTGCCGCCGCCTGCTCGGCCTCCAGCACCACAAGCACGAGATCTACGTGGGGGACCGGGTGGTGCGCGCCGGGGCGTTCCCCATCTCCGTCGACTTCGGCGAGCTCGACTCCCTGGTCAGGGAGCCGCACATCATCGCCAGGGCCAGGGAGATCCGCGCGGAGCTGGGCGACCCTGAGTGCATGCTGCTCGGCGTCGACAGGCTCGACTACACCAAGGGCATCGGCCAGCGCCTGAAGGCGTTCGGCGAGCTGCTCTCCGAGGGGGCGATCAAGCCGGGCGAGGCGGCGTTCGTGCAGATCGCCACCCCGAGCAGGGAACGCGTCGAGGAGTACATGCGGCTGCGCGACTCGATCGAGCTCCAGGTCGGCCGGATCAACGGCGAGCAGGGAGAGCTCGGGCAGCAGCCCGTGCAGTACATGCACCAGTCGTACGGGCGGGACGAGCTCGCCGCGCTCTACCTCGCCGCGGACGTGATGGTGGTGACGCCGCTGCGCGACGGGATGAACCTGGTCGCCAAGGAGTACATCGCCTGCCGCAACGACCTGCGCGGCGCGCTGGTGCTCAGCGAGTTCGCCGGGGCGGCCGACGAGCTGCGCCAGGCGTTCATGGTCAACCCCTACGACGTCGACGGCCTCAAACGGGCGATGCTGACCGCGATGCGTGCCACCCCGCACGACCTGTCGCGCCGGATGCGGTCGCTGCGCCGGAGGGTGTCCACCTACGACGTGGACCGCTGGGCGAAGGAGTTTCTCACCTCGCTGGAGTCCTCGGGGTCCACGCCCTCCCCGGAGCTCCCGGAGCCCCTGGAGTCACTGGGGTCCCCGGAGTCACCGGAAGCCCTGGAGTCCTGACCTGCCGGCCGGACCGCGGCCTTCCGAGGCCGTGAGGAGCGGCGTCGCCGCGGGGGCATCGCCCCCGCGGGGGCATCGCCCCCGCGGCGCGGTCGCCGTCAGGAGGTGACCTCCCTGGCCGCGTCCTTGACGGCCTTCCACGCGTTGTAGCGCTTCCTGGCGGTGCGGGCGACCACGATCTGCGTCACCTGCATGCCGACCCCCATCACCACGGCGTAGCCGATCGCCTCGCCGAGGCTGATCTCCAGGGACTCGTTGTCGACGGGCGGCTTCTTGCCGGTGGTCTTCTCCCAGGCGAACCCGATGACCTTCTTCGCCCCCCACGCGGTGGCGAGGCCCAGGAGGCCGCCGATGGCCCTCCACGCCATGTCCTGTTTCTCGGTCTTGTCGGCCATGTGGTCCTCCCGTTCACTGTTCGCCCCAAGAACACTAGTCTCCCGGAGCGGCGCATCGCGTGAAGCCATACCATAGGGAGGCATGACACAACAGCGACCGCGCCCTGCGCCCATGCCCGAGAAACCGACTCTCGATGGCCTGGAAGCCGTATGGACGGGCCGCTGGGAGAGCGAAGGGACCTACCGTTTCGACAGGTCGCGGACGCGCGAGGAGATCTACTCGATCGACACCCCGCCGCCGACCGTCTCCGGCTCCCTCCACGTCGGCCACGTCTTCTCCTACACCCACACCGACACCGTCGCCCGCTTCCAGCGCATGCGCGGGCGCGAGGTCTTCTACCCCATGGGCTGGGACGACAACGGCCTGCCCACCGAGCGCCGGGTGCAGAACCACTTCGGCGTGCGCTGCGACCCCTCCATCGCCTACGACCCCTCGTTCGAGCCCCCGGCCAGACCCGACCCCAAGCGGCAGATCCCGATCTCGCGCGGCAACTTCATCG
Source organism: Streptosporangium sp. NPDC002721 (assembly GCF_042888905.1). Taxonomy (NCBI): domain Bacteria; kingdom Bacillati; phylum Actinomycetota; class Actinomycetes; order Streptosporangiales; family Streptosporangiaceae; genus Streptosporangium; species Streptosporangium sp. NPDC002721. Next base: position 140,045 of record NZ_JBIAQI010000016.1, on the reverse strand, counting down.
AGCTGTGCGAGCGGCTCACCGTCGAGGACGAGAAGGCGTTCGAGGAGCTCTGGCGCCGCCTGGGCCTGTCGGTCGACTGGTCGCTGACGTACGCCACCATCGGCGACGCCGCGCGGACCGCCTCCCAGCGCGCCTTCCTGCGCAACCTGGCCAGGGGGGAGGCGTACGTCGCCCAGGCTCCCACGCTGTGGGACGTCACCTTCCGCACGGCCGTCGCCCAGGCCGAGCTGGAGGACCGCGAGTGGCCCGGCGCCTTCCACCGGCTGGGCTTCGGCCTGTCCGAGGAGCAGCGGGCCAGGGGCTTCGGCGACCGGGTCTGGATCGAGACGACCCGTCCCGAGCTGCTGCCCGCCTGCGTCGCGCTCGTCGCCCACCCCGACGACGAGCGCTACCGGCCCCTGTTCGGCACGACGGTCAGGACGCCGCTGTTCGACGTCGAGGTGCCGGTGCTCGCCCACCACCTGGCCGAGCCGGACAAGGGCTCGGGCATCGCGATGATCTGCACCTTCGGCGACGTGACCGACGTCGTCTGGTGGCGCGAGCTCGACCTGCCCACCCGCGCCGTCATCGGCTGGGACGGCAGGCTGCTGCCGGACGCGCCCGAGGGCGTGCCCCGGGAGCCGTACGCCGAGCTGGCGGGCAGGACCGTGCACGGCGCCCGCGAGCGGATCGTGGAGCTGCTGCGCGCGTCCGGCGACATGGAGGGCGAGCCGCGCCCCGTGAAGCGCGCGGTGAAGTTCTACGAGAAGGGCGACCGGCCCCTGGAGATCGTCACCACCCGCCAGTGGTACATCCGCAACGGCGGGCGTGACCTCGCCCTGCGCGACGCCCTCCTGACGCGCGGCGCGGAGCTGTCCTGGCACCCGCCGCACATGCGGGTCCGCTACGACAGCTGGGTGCAGGGGCTGGCCGGCGACTGGCTGATCTCCCGGCAGCGGTTCTTCGGCGTGCCCATCCCGGTCTGGTACCCCCTGGACGGCGAGGGCGAGCCCGACCGCTCCGCGCCGATCGTGCCGCCCGAGTCCGCGCTGCCGATCGACCCCTCCTCCGACGTCCCGCCCGGCTACGCCGAGGACCAGCGGGGCAAGCCGGGCGGCTTCATCGGCGACCCGGACGTCATGGACACCTGGGCCACCTCCTCGCTGACGCCGCAGATCGCCGGGGGCTGGGAGCGCGACCGGGACCTGTTCGAGCGGGTCTTCCCGATGGACCTGCGCCCGCAGGCCCACGAGATCATCCGGACCTGGCTGTTCTCCACCGTGGTCCGCGCCCACCTGGAACAGGGCACCCTGCCCTGGGGCCACGTCGCGATCTCCGGGTGGATCCTCGACCCCGACCGCAAGAAGATGTCCAAGTCCCAGGGCAACGTGGTCACCCCGCTCGGCCTGCTGGAGCAGTACGGCTCCGACGCGGTCCGCTACTGGGCGGCCGGCGGCCGTCCCGGCACCGACACGGCGTTCGACACCGGCCAGATCAAGGTCGGCCGCAGGCTGGCCATCAAGATCCTGAACGCCTCCAGGTTCGTCCTGGGCCTGGGCGAGGGGGGCGGGGAGGTCACCGAGCCGATCGACCTGTCGATGCTGGCCCGGCTGTCGGAGGTGGTCCACGAGGCCACCGAGGCGTTCGAGGGCTACGACTACACCCGCGCGCTGGAGCGGACCGAGCGGTTCTTCTGGGAGTTCTGCGACGACTACCTGGAGCTGGTCAAGGCCAGGGCCTACGACGACGCGAACGACGGCGGCGACGGGGCGGGGCGGGCGAGCGCGGCGGCGCGCTCCGCGCACGCGGCGCTGCGCGAGGCGCTCGACGTCATGCTCCGGCTGTTCGCCCCGTTCCTGCCGTTCGTCACCGAGGAGGTCTGGTCCTGGTGGCGTGAGGGCTCGGTGCACCGGGCCGCCTGGCCCGAGGCGCGCGAGCGGGGCGGCGACCCCGGGCTGCTGCCCGTGGTGGCCGCCGTCCTCGGCCGGGTCCGCAAGGCCAAGTCCGACGCCCGCCTGTCCATGCGCGCGGAGGTCTCCCGGCTCACCGTCACCGGCGCGGGGGTCGCCCTCGTGCGCCTGGCGCAGGACGACCTGTGCGGCGCGGGCGTCATCGACGAGTTCGTGCTCCAGGAGGGCGAGGGGGAGCTGCTGGTGGAGGTCGACCTCACCTGACGTCGAGTGCGCGGTCTCCGGGCGCGCACGCGAATCTGTCCTCGCCGTCGGCGAATCCTGCCGTACGGTCGAGGCAGGACAGGTGAGAGGAGGACAGGCATGCCGCCAGGATGTGGCAACTGCAGCTGCTACCTCGAAGACAGGGTGATCTCCCGCCCGCCGGATGAGCGCTGACCTCGGCCGGATGAGCGCCCGCCCCCGACGGGACGGGCGCTCATCTCTGTCCGGCCGGGCCTCGTCCCCGGCCGGTGGGTGCCCTTCCCCGGCGGGCATCGCCGGGGCCGGCGCCCGTCTTCGCCCGCGGACGCCCGTCCCCGGCGGGCGTCGTACGGCGGGGTCGCTGCTTTTCGTGTCCAGACGATAACTCTCGCGCATTTCCCCGGCGGGCGTGACAGTCTGGAATACGTGATCTCCGATCGGGAACGCCTGACCAGCCTGGTGCCTCGCGCGTTGCTGCGCATCGCGATGTGGAGCCTCTGCCTGATCATCATCGGCTGGGCGGTCTTCTACTTCGCGCAGTTCATCGCGACGTTGCGCATCGTGGTCCTGCCGGTGGCCATCGCGCTCCTGCTGACCGCGCTGCTGTTCCCGCTCACCCGGAGGTTCGGCGCGATGGGCATGCGGCCCATCTACGCGACCTGGCTCACGATGATCATCGCGCTCACCGTGCTCGGCGGCACCGGCTGGATCATCGGGGTGCGCGCCAACGACGAGTTCCCCGGCCTCGTCGACCAGGTGCGCGAGACGGCCAAGACCGTGGAGAACTGGCTCTACACCGGGCCGCTGCACCTTCAGCCGACCCAGATCACCAGCTGGGTCGACGAGATCGGCAAGCAGATCACCACCCAGCGCAACCAGATCACCCAGACGGTCCTCACCGGCGCCACGGTCGCGCTGGAGGTGCTGGCCTCCATCGTGCTGCTGCTGTTCGTGACGTTCTTCCTGCTCAAGGACGGCGACCGGATCTGGTCGTGGTTCCTGAAGGGCTTCGGCGAGGTCGCGCCCCGCGTCGACAGGGCCGGGCGGACCGCCTGGGTGACGCTCTCGCACTACGTGCAGGGCACGGTCGCGGTGGCCGCCGTGCACGGCGTGATCATGGGCATCGTGCTCGCGGGGATGGGCGTGCCGCTCTGGGCGCCGCTCGCGGTGATGATCTTCCTGGCGAGCTTCATCCCCATCGTCGGCATCTTCTTCGCCGGTTCGGTGGCGACCCTGGTCACCCTCGGCGCCAAGGGCCCGATCTACGCCCTGATCTTCCTCGGCATCCTGCTCGTGGAGCAGCAGCTGGAGAACCACGTGCTCCAGCCGCTGATCGTCGGCAGGGTGCTCCACTTCCACCCGTTGGCGATCATCCTGGTGCTGGCGGTGGGCGGCATCCTGGCGGGCATCGCCGGGGCCGCCGTGGCGGTGCCGGTGGCCGCGGTGATCTACCGCGCGCTGCCCGAGCTCACGGGCAGCGCGCACCGGGCCCTGCTACCGGCCCCGCCGCATCCCGATCCCGGTGGCCCCGATCCGGACGGCCCCGGCGGTCCGGGCCATCCGGGCGGTCCCGATCCCTCCGGAATCGATCCCGACGGTCCCGGCGGTCCCGGTGGTCCGGGCCGGCCGGGTGACCCGGGCGCCGACCCTGACGGCCCCGGCGGTCCGGGGCGGCCGGGCGATCCGGGCGCCGACCCCGACGGTCCCCGTGGTCCAGGCGATCCGGGTGATCCTGGCCCCTCCGGCGCCGATCCCGGCGGTCCTCGCGGTCCCGGCCGTTCCGGTGGTCAGGGCGCCGATCCCGCCGGGCCGGCGGCGGCGGATGCCGCGGGAAAGCCGGTGAATGAGGAATCACCGCAGCCCAGGGGGTAACGTTCTGCCCCGTGACCCGTTCCACCCTGACCACCCCCCCGCCGGACGCGACCCAGCCGAGGCCGCTCGCCGGCGCGCCCGCTCCCGGCACCCCGCTCGGCCCCCACTACAGCCGCTGCTTCGGTTGCGGTGACGACCACCCCAACGGCCTGCACCTGACCGCCCTCACCCCCGACGGGGTCTCGGTGGTCGCCGAGTTCACCGTGGAGGAGACCCACCAGGGCGCGCCGGGCCTGGCGCACGGCGGCGTGCTCGCCGCGGCGATGGACGAGGTCATCGGCATGTCCGTGTGGCTCTTCCAGCGCCCCTACGTCACCGGCCGCCTGGAGACCGACTATCTCGCGCCGGTCCCGGTCGGCACCGTCCTGCACATGCGCGCCTGGTGCAACGGCATGTCCGGCCGGAAGGCGTACCTTGAGGCTGAGGGCCGGATCGGTTCCCCGGACGGGCCGGTCGCCGTGCGGGCCGCGGCGCTCTTCATCGAGGTGGCCATGGAGCATTTCGCCAAGCACGGTGACATCCAGACGATCGCCGACGAGCACCACGAGTACGAGGTGAACCCGTGACCCACACCGTCGAGGTGTTGATCCACCGGCTCGACGCCGGCCTGCCGCCGCCCTCGTACGCCCACCCGGGCGACGCGGGCGCGGATCTGCACGCCGCCGAGGACGTCGAGCTCCTCCCCGGAGAGCGGGCCGTGGTCGGTACCGGGCTCGCGATCGCCCTGCCCGACGGGTACGCCGCGTTCGTCCACCCGCGTTCGGGCCTGGCCGCCGAGCACGGCGTGACGCTCGTCAACGCGCCCGGCACCGTCGACGCGGGATACCGGGGCGAGATCAGGGTGACGCTGATCAACACCGACACCAGGAACGCCGTACGGCTGCGCAGGGGTGACCGCGTCGCGCAGCTGGTGGTCCAGAAGGTGGAGAAGGCGGCGTTCCACGAGGTGGAGCGGCTGCCGGGATCGGCGCGGGGCGCCGGCGGGTTCGGGTCCACCGGCCGCTGACAGGAAGCGGACCCGGCGAGGCGGGGCCGAGGGGTGTCCCCGGCCCGCCGCCCGGCCCGGCGGGGGACGAGTGACCAGTGAATCTTCAAGGAGCGTGAGGAAAGTGTTCGGACGCAATCGCCGTGAGAAGTCCCCGGCCGCCAAGCCCGTGGTGGTGGAGGAGGAGGTCGAGCGGGTCCCGGCGCGGGAGTCGGGGCCGTGGGACGCCGACGAGGCCCACCCCGAGCGGGAGCGGGTCGACCTCGGGGGCATGCGCCTGCCGGTCGACGCCGGTTTCGAGGTGCAGCTCAACCTGGCCGGTGACCAGATCGTCGGCGCGGTGGTCCTGTTCGAGGGGAGCGCCCTGCAGGTGCACGCCTTCGCGGCGCCCAAGCGGAGCGGGATCTGGGACGAGGTCAGGGCCGAGCTGGCCGAGGGGGTCAAGAGCGCCGGTGGCACCGCCGAGGAGCGGGAGGGGGCCTTCGGCGTCGAGCTGGCCGCCAGGATCCCCGCGGAGGGCGGCGAGCAGCCGGTCCGCTACATCGGGGTCGACGGGCCGCGCTGGTTCCTGCGCGCGGTGATCAGCGGGAGGGCCGCGGAGGACGCCGAGGCCTCCGCGACGCTGGAGGGTGTCGTCCGCGACATAGTCGTGGTACGCGGCGACGAGCCGATGGCCCCCAAGGAGCCCATCGAGCTGCGGCTGCCGCCCGAGGCCAGGCAGGCCGCGGAGCAGCAGGCCGCCGGAGGCGACGTGCCCGACCTCAAGCCGTTCGACCGGGGCCCGGAGATCGCCGAGATCCGCTGACCGGGCGGATCGCGTACGCTGGTTCGACTCGTGTGTGAAGGAGAGGTCCGTGGGTTCTCAGGAGCCGCACAAACAGAGCGGTTTGCGGGGATTCTTTCGCCGGTTGACCGCCGGTCAGGCCGAATTGGAGGCCGACGAGCTCCAGCAGGACCTCGACCGCCACGGTGCCACGCCCATCGTCTCGTGCGGCATGCGCCGCCGTTCCTGTGTGACCGGCACCCTGCGGACGGTGACGCTGCGCCCTCGCGGGGGCGCCCCGGCGCTGGAGGCCGAGCTTTACGACGGTTCCGATGTGATCGACCTGATATGGCTGGGCCGCAGGAAGATCGCGGGCATCGAGCCGGGGCGTCTGGTGCTGGCGGAAGGGCTCGTCAGCGTGCAGGATGGCCGCAAAGTCATGTTCAATCCGAGATACGAGCTGCGCCCCGCTGGCGGTGCGTGAGTGATTGACGATCACGAGACGGTGAGCGAGAAGATGACCACCACCGGCGAGACCGCCGCGCACGACACGGTCGAGGCCGCGATCCGCAGCCAGCTTGCCAAGGCCTTCGGCGGAGTGCGGGGCGTCATCGAGGCCGCCGTGCCCACCATCGCCTTCACCGGCACATGGATCACCACCTCCGACCTGAAGACGTCCCTGATCGTCAGCATCTCGGCCGCGGTGCTGCTGCTTGTCGTGCGGCTGCTGCAGCGCTCGACGCCGCAGTTCGTGGTGAACAGCCTGATCGGCATCGGCATCGGCGCGTTCTTCGCCTCCCGCACCGGCCAGGCGGAGGACGTCTTCCTGCCGGGCATCCTCTACAACGCCGGCTACTCCGTGGTGATGCTGCTGTCGATCGTCACCCGGTGGCCGGTGGTGGGCTTCCTCATCGGCTCCGTCACCGGCGACCCGACCGCCTGGCGCGCGGATCCGGCCGTGGTGAAGCTGTGCACCAGGCTCACCTGGCTGCTGATGATCCCGTGCGTGGTCCGGGTGGCGGTGCAGCTCCCCGTCTACCTGATCGGCAGGGACGACGCGGTCGCCGAGCTGGGCATCCTCAAGATCGCGATGGGCTGGCCGCTCCAGGTCGCGGCGCTCGGCGCCATGGTGTGGCTGCTGGCCCGGGGCAGGACCCCGGTGCGCCCCGCGGCCTCCTGATCAGGATCTCCTGACCGGGATCTCCTGATCAGGGTCTCCTGACCGGCGGGCCGGGGCCTCCCGGCAGGCGGGCCCGGTCCCGGGTCCCGCCGCCCGCAATCCGTCCGGGAGACGGCCCGTCCGGGAGACGGCTCGCCGGCTCCTCCCAAAAAGCCATACCTTTTCCGAAAAGGTCGCAACTCTCCTGAGAGGTCGCGACCTTGTTCGCGGTCAGGGGACCGTCACCGGTCCCCTCCGGCGCGCGGCGCGCAAGGACCGCTCCCGCGTGGCGCGCGGGAGACCGGTTCGGTGCGGCGTACGGGCGCCCGGTTCAGCGGGGCGTGCGGTGGTGCGGGGACAGGAGCTCGGCCAGCTCCTCCTCGACCTCCTGGCTGGCCACGAACATCAGCTCGTCGCCGGCCTCCAGCGGGTCGTCGGCGGTGGGCACCAGCACCCGGCCCTCGCGCAGGATCGCGACCAGGGCGGTGTCGTTGGGCCACGGCACCGAACCGGCGCGCTGGCCGACGACCGGTGCGTCCTCGGGCAGGGTGAGCTCGACCAGGTTGGCCTGGCCCTGGCGGAAGGTCATCAGCCGGACCAGGTCGCCGACGCTGACGGCCTCCTCGACCAGCGCGCTCAGCAGGCGCGGGGTCGAGACGGCCACGTCGACGCCCCACGACTCGTTGAACAGCCACTCGTTCTTGGGATGGTTGATCCTGGCGACCACGCGCGGCACGCCGTACTCCGTCTTGGCGAGCAGCGAGACCACGAGGTTGACCTTGTCGTCGCCGCTGGCGGCGACGACCACGTGGCACTCGGCCAGGCCCGCCTCGTCCAGCGAGGAGATCTCGCAGGCGTCGGCGAGCAGCCACTCCGCCCGCGGCACGGTGTCGATCTTGATGGCCTTGGGGTCGATGTCGACGAGCAGGACCTCGTGGCCGTTCTCCAGGAGTTCGGCGGCGATCGACCGGCCGACCGCCCCCGCGCCGGCGATGGTGACGCGCATCAGTGCTCCTCCTCCGGCGCCCCGGACAGCACCTTGTTGATGCGGTCCATGTCGGCCTCGACCGCCATGACGTGCAACACGTCGCCCTCCTGCACCACCGAGTCGTTCCTGGGCAGCAGGGTGTCGCCGATCCGGTTGATGAACGCCAGGCGGGTGCCCGCCGCCGCCTCCAGGTCCCTCGTCGGGGTGCCGATCCAGCCGTGGTGGTAGGCCACCTCCGCCAGCACCACGCGCCCGCTGGGGTCGCGCCAGAGCGGCTCGGCGCCCTCGGGCAGGACGCGGCGCAGGATCTGGTCGGCGGTCCAGCGGACCGTGGCCACGGTGGGGATGCCCAGCCGCTGGTAGACCTCGGCGCGCCGGGAGTCGTAGATCCTGGCCACGACGTTGTCGACGCCGAACGTCTCGCGGGCGACCCTGGCGGAGATGATGTTCGAGTTGTCGCCGCTGCTCACCGCCACGTAGGCGCCCGCGGCCTCGATGCCCGCCTCCTCCAGGACGTCCCGGTCGAAGCCGATCCCGGTCACCCTGCGACCCCTGAAACCCGCCCGCAGGCGGCGGAACGCCTGCGGGTCACGGTCGATGATCGCGACCGAGTGGCCGCTGTCCTCAAGGATGTGCGCCAGGGTCGAACCGACCCGGCCACACCCCATGATCACGATATGCATGCTCCCCCGCCGGTCGCTGTGAGGCGGATCTTGTGCCCGATGTATTCAGCCAGTATGGACCGCCCCAGGAGTGCCGCGTGAGTGGGGCCGAGTAATAACGGCTAGCATCTGCAGACGTGTCGAAGGTGACGGACCTTGTCAAACGCCTGTTCATCGGGCGGGCGCTGCGCAGTACGCAGCTGCACGAGCAGCTGCTCCCCAAGCGCATCGCGCTGCCCGTCTTCGCGAGTGACGCCCTCTCCTCCGTGGCCTACGCCCCGCAGGAGATCCTGGTCATCCTCTCTCTCGCCGGAGTCTCCTTCTACCACTTCAGCCCCTGGGTCGCCGTCGCCGTCGTCGTGGTGATGCTCACCGTCGTGGCGTCGTACCGGCAGAACGTGCACGCCTACCCCAGCGGGGGCGGCGACTACGAGGTCGCCACCGTCAACCTCGGCCCGAGCGCCGGGCTCACCGTCGCCAGCGCCCTGATGGTCGACTACGTGCTGACCGTCGCGGTCTCGGTCGCCAACGGCGTCGACTACGTGGGCGCCACCATCCCGTACGTCGCCCAGCACAAGCCGCTGGTCGCGATCCTCATCGTGGTGCTGCTGACGATCGTCAACCTGCGCGGGATCCGGGAGTCGGGCGCGGCCTTCGCGATCCCCACCTACGCCTTCATGTTCGCCGTCCTCGGCCTGGTCGCGTGGGGTGGTTTCCGGGTGCTCGTCCTCGGCGACGAGCTGCACGCGCCCACCTCGGGGTACGAGATCATCGCCGAGCAGTCGAACCTGACCTCCTTCGCGGCGGCCTTCCTGATCCTGCGCGCGTTCTCCTCCGGCTGCGCGGCCCTCACCGGCGTCGAGGCGATCAGCAACGGCGTGCCCGCCTTCCGCAAGCCCAAGAGCAGGAACGCCGCGAGCACCCTGCTGATGATGGGCCTGGTCTCGGTGACCATGTTCGTCGGCATCATCACCCTGGGGCTGGCCTCGGGGGTCAAGGTCGCCGAGCCCTCCGTCGCCTACCGCGACGTCCTCATCGACGGCAGGCCCGCCGGGCCCGGCTACTACCAGCAGCCGATCATCGCCCAGGTGGCCGACGCGGTCTTCGGCAACGGCTCGCTGCCCTTCTTCGTCATCGCCGCCGTCACCGCGCTGATCCTGTTCCTCGCCGCCAACACCGCCTTCAACGGCTTCCCGGTGCTCGGCTCGATCCTGGCCCAGGACCGCTACCTGCCCCGCCAGCTGCACACCCGGGGCGACCGGCTCGCCTTCTCCAACGGCATCGTGATCCTCGCCGCCGCGGCCTGCCTGCTGCTGTGGGGCTTCGACGCCGACGTCAGCCGCCTGCTCAACCTCTACATCGTGGGCGTGTTCGTGTCGTTCACGCTGAGCCAGATCGGCATGGTCAGGCACTGGACCCGGCATCTGAGGACCGAGACCGACCTGAAGGTCCGGCACCAGATGCACCGCTCGCGGACCATCAACTTCTTCGGCGGCGTCATGACCGGCGTGGTGCTGGTGGTGGTGCTGGTCACCAAGTTCACCCACGGGGCGTGGATCGTCTGCGTGGCCATGCCGGTGCTGTTCCTGATGATGAAGGGCATCCACCGCCACTACGAGAACGTGGCCGCCGAGCTCGCCGTCGCCGAGGACTCCCAGGTGGACGAGTCGATGCTGCCCGCGCGCAACCACGCCATCGTCCTGGTCTCCAAGATCCACAAGCCGACCCTGCGCGCCCTCGCCTACGCCCGTGCCACCCGGCCCTCCAAGCTGGAGGCGATCACCGTGGGGGTGGAGGGCCCCGAGGCCAGGGCGCTGCAGGAGGAGTGGGAGCGGCGCGGCATCCCGGTGCCGCTGAAGATGCTCGACTCGCCCTACCGCGAGATCACCCGGCCGATCCTGGAGTACGTCAAGTCGCTGCGCCGCCGCTCGCCCCGCGACGTGGTGAGCGTCTACATCCCCGAGTACGTCGTCGGCCACTGGTGGGAACACATCCTGCACAACCAGAGCGCGCTGCGGCTGAAGGGCCGCCTGCTGTTCCAACCTGGCGTGATGGTCATCAGCGTGCCCTGGCAGCTGCACTCCTCCGACCGGCTCAAGGGCCGCCCCGAGCCCTTCGCGCCCGGCGCCGTACGCCGTCCGCGCCAGGAGGCGGCACGGGACGAGGACGTCAAGGCATAACCTTTCGTATGCGCTCCTGACGCGAGGAGGCTCGACCGACGACGATTTTTCCCTTGGGGGCAACGACTATGGCCATCGAACTGACGGTAGGACCGGTTGCGAACGGTGGCTGGTGCGTCGCCCGCCACGACGGCCGGGTCGTCTTCGTACGGCACGCGCTGCCCGGCGAGCGGGTCGTCGCCGAGGTCACCGAGGAGACCTCCCACTTCCTGCGGGCCGACGCGGTCGAGATCCTGGAGCCCTCCGCCGACCGGGTGACCCCGCCGTGCCCGTTCGCGGGCCCCGGGCGCTGCGGCGGCTGCGACTGGCAGCACGCCTCCCTCGACGCCCAGCGCCGCCTGAAGGCCGACGTGGTGGCCGAGCAGCTCCAGCGCCTGGCCTCGATCGACTGGAAGGGCGTCGTCGAGGAGGTCCCCGGGGCCCCTGACGGGCTCGGCTGGCGCACCCGCGTCCAGTTCGCCGTCGACCGCGAGGGCGGCCTGGGCCTGCGCCGCCACCGCTCCCACGACGTCGAGCCGGTGGACGCCTGCCTGATCGCCCACGCCGAGGTGGAGAACGTCGGCGCCGAGGTGATGAACTGGCGCAACGCCTCCTCGGTCGAGGTCATCGCCTCCAGCACCGGTGACCAGGCGGTCGTGGTCGCGCCCAAGCCCCGGCGCACGGTGGCCGTGCCCGACCTCGACACGAGCGTGGCCGTCTTCGTCGACGAGGGCAAGGGCCGCAGCCGGGTCGTCCACGGCCGCAACCACCTCGTCGAGCACGTCGCCGGGCGCGACTTCCAGGTCACCGGCAGCGGCTTCTGGCAGGTGCACCCCGGCGCCGCCGCCACCCTGCTCGACGCCGTCATGGAGTTCGCCGCCCCGCGGCCGGGGGAGTGGGCCCTCGACCTCTACTGCGGCGTCGGCCTGTTCGCCGCCGGGCTGGCCGAGGCGGTCGGCCCCGAGGGGGCCGTGTTCGGCGTCGAGTCCGAGTCCGTGGCGGTCCGCGACGCCGAGCGCAACCTCCGCGACCTGCCCCAGGCCCGCTTCGCCAGGGGCCGCGTGGAGAACGCCCTCGACCGCTTCGGCATCGAGCGCGCGGACCTGGTCGTCGTCGACCCGCCCAGGGCGGGCCTGGGGCGCGACGTCGTCGACAGCCTGACCACCCTCCAGGCGACCCGGATCGTGTACGTCTCCTGCGACCCGGCCACCCTCGCCCGCGACCTGGCCTGGTTCGCCGAACGGGGCTACCGTCTGGCCGATTTGCGGGCTTTTGATGCTTTTCCGATGACTCATCACGTGGAGTGCGTGGCGCACCTGGTCAGCGAGACGATCTAGGCGCTAACCGGTGGCGGTAGACGAACTCGACTTTGAGCGTGGGATTCAGCGATTCGGCGGCGGCGCGCAGGTGGTTCGCAGCTCCCGTCAGCTGGTGAAACGTCCCTCACGGGTGTACTTGCACGCCCCACCGAGGCAGTTGGGGCTGGCTTCCCAACCGTCGTCATAGGTGACCTTGCGGTGGCGCTTGATCGAGCCCTTGACCTTTTCCGCCTGAAGCCCGGGGCCGACCTTCACGTCCGCGTGCTTCCACCAACTGGTGCCGTTCCAGTAGTACAGCCGGTGCCGGGCCCACAGATGACTCGGCGAGTTCGCCGGCAGGCAGTTGAAGATGAAGCTCTCCGCACGACGCTCCTTGAAACCGCCGAAGTCGAGGGTGGTGTACGACTTGGGAGCCAGTCCGGCCTGGGCGTTGTCGTGCCAGAGGTTCCAGCCCCAGTGTTCGGCGGTGCACGAGGCGGAGAGCACGGCGCCGGCCGGAGCGGTCAGGCCACGTACGGTGACCGGATCGGTGGTGATCCGCCGCCCCTGCAGCCCGGCGGGGAGGTCGGTGCCGTGGTCGTCGACGAGGCGCTGGGGCACCGGCACGTCGGGCGGGGTGATCTCCAGGTAGGTCTGCAGGTAACTGTTGCTCCGGTCCCAGTCGATGAGCGGCGCGCCGCCGATGATCCCGAGCTGGGACATCCCCACTTCGTCGGAGGGCTGGCTGTCGGAGAAGCTCACGGTGAGACCGGTCGTGTATTCGATGTGCGCCAGGGGGATCTCCCTGTCGCTCTCCTCGGGTTCGGCCGCGGCAGGGGAGGAGGCGAGCATCATCGTGGCGGCGATGGCTGCGATTAATTTCATGCCACTCCTTGCGGTTGAAGTTTCCTGAGCAGAACTTAGGTACCGGCTCTGGTCCGTGAACATGTAAAAGTCCCCACAGGTGGCCGTTGACAATTTCACTGAGCGTCGCGCGCAGGGTGTCAGAGCCGCCCATCTGCTTACGGGGCGTCATCCTCGGAGCCTTCTCAGGGCGGGGAACGGCCACGGGTGAGAGTGCGGGTTCGGCTGCCCGGTGCCACGGAGGCCGGGCTCGTACCAGATGTTCATCCGGCGCAGGGTGCCCACCGGGTGCTCCCGCAGCGTCAGCTCCGCCTTGTACACGCGGCCGGTCCCCTCGTCGGGCACCAGCGTCCAGCCCGCCGCCGCGGTGAACCGTTCCCAGGTGAGCGGGCCCACCACCGCAGGCACAGATTCCGTGGAAGTACATCGATCCGGGGCAACATGACCGTGGTGGGTTGTCGACGATCCACCACGATGCTCCACCGCGCGGAGTACGTGGCGCGTTCGGTCAGCGAGACGATCCAGCCGCTGACCGCGGGGAACGCGGCGCGCGGTCTGGCGCCGAGTTCCGGGGTTCCTCGCCGAAGCGGGCTCACGACGCTCGGTCGTGGAGCGTCTCGTGGCCGGAGCGGTCGCGGGGCGTGGTCATGCCGGGCGCCACCCGGCGGGCCGCCGGTCGGCAGGAGTGCCCGTCCGGTGGCGGTCCTGCCGATCCTCCGGTCTTGTCGGCCCTCTGTTCCTACCGGCCCTCCGGGGGGCTCGCGTCGTGGACCAGCAGGGCGATCTGGACCCGGTTGTTGAGCTCCAGCCGGGTCAGGATCCGTGACACGTGCGTCTTTACCGTCGGCAGCGCCAGGTGCAGCTCCCGCGCGATCTCCGCGTTGGAGCGGCCACGCCCGACCGCCAGGGCCACCTCCCGCTCCCGCTCGGCCAGCAGCGCCAGCCGGGCGCGGGCGGCGGCCGCCCGGTCGCCCTGTTCGGAGCCGTCCGTGACCTGCTCGATGAGGCGGCGGGTGACGGCGGGGGAGAGCACCGGATCTCCGGCGGCCACCGTCCGGATGGCCGTGACGATGTCCCGCGGCGGGGTGTCCTTGAGGAGGAACCCGGCCGCCCCGGCGCGCAGCGCCCGCAGCACGTGCGCGTCGGTGTGGAAGGTGGTCAGGACCAGTACTTCCGGGGCGCCGGGCCGGGCCCGGAGCCTCTCGGTGGCGGCCAGCCCGTCGACGCCCGGCATCCGGATGTCCATCAGCACCAGATCGGGTCCGTGCGCGGCGACCAGGGCGGGCACCTCCGCCCCGTCGGCGGCCTCCGCGACGACCTCGACGTCCGGGGCACCGCCCAGCATCAGGCGCAGTCCGGCCCGCACGATCGCGTCGTCGTCGACCAGCAGGACGCGGATCACCTCGTGTTCTCCTCCCGGCCCTGGCCTGCGGCGGACGCGGATCCTCGTATCTCTTTCCCGGCGCCGGTCTGTGAGGGGCGCGGATCCTGGTGTCCCTTTTCTGAGGGGCGCGGAGCCTCCTGTCCCTTTCGCCGGCGCCGGCCCGTGAGGGGCGCGATCAACCTCGTCCCGCTTCTCAGCTCCGGCCCGTGACGGGCGCGATGTCCGTCGCGGGCCAGGGTAGTGAGGCCCGCACCCGGAAACCACCGTCGGCGGGGCCCGCCGTCAGCTCACCGCCCGCCAGCCGGGCCCGTTCGGCCAGCCCGATCAACCCCTGCCCGGCGCTTTCACCCCTGCCCGCCCCGGTGCCTTCGCCCCTGTCCTGCCTGGCGCTTTCCCCCTTGCCCGCTCCGGTGCCTTCGCCCCTGCCCTGCCCGGCGGCTTCCCCCTCGGCCGCGCCGGAGAGCGGGGCCGGCCGGGGCGGCGGCGCGTTGCGGACCTCCACCGCCAGCCCGCCCGCCGGGCTCCCGGTCACCTCTATCGCGACCGCCGCGCCGGGCGCGTGCTTGCGGGCGTTGGTCAGCGCCTCCTGGACGATCCGGTACGCCGTACGCCCCACCACGGGCGGTGGCGCCGGTCCCTCCGGAGGACCGGTCAGCTCGACCCGGCCGCCCGTCGCCCGTGCCTCCGCCACCAGCCGGGCCAGGTCCGCCAGGTCCGGCTGCGGGCGCTCGCTCTCCTCGGGCCCGGCCCGCAGCACCCCGATCACCTCGCGCAGGTCGCGCAGGGCCAGGTGGGCGCTCTCCCTGATCACCCCGGCGGCCCGCGCCATCTCCTCCCCGGAGGCGCCCGGGTTGAACTCCAGCGCCCCCGCGTGGACGCTCAGCAGCGACAGCCGATGGCCGAGCACGTCGTGCATCTCGCGGGCGATCTCCTCCCGCGTCTCCCGCCGGACCCACTCGGAGCGCAACTCCGCGTCCGCCTCGGCCAGTTCGGCACGCTCGCGCAGCGAGGCGATCAGCTGCTGCCGGGAGCGCCGGAACAGTCCCCACCCGAAGGTCCCGGCGATCAGCGCGAAGTACGTCAGCGCCGAGCCCGTGCGGTCCTCGGACAGCTCCGCCACCTGCCACAGGAAGACGGGCAGCGGCGCGAAGGCCAGCGCCGCCACCCACGCCGTGATCCTCCACGGCCGGGTCGCGGCCACCGTGAACACCGCGACCATCGCGGGGCCGGTCAGGTAGTGCGCCTGGGTGCCCACCAGCAGCAGCGTCACCGCCAGCGCCACCGGCCAGCGCCGCCGCAGGAACACCGCCGCGCATCCCAGCCCGCCGACCACCTGGTCGACGTCCCGCCACAGGGGATCGAGGCCGTCGGGGACCGGGATGGACTGCGAGCTGACGGCGGCGAAGCAGGTGGCGAAGAGGAACAGCGCCAGGTCGGCGACCCAGTCGCGGCGGGTGCGGTGGATGCGGCCCATACTTCGGAAATCTACGCGGCCCCCGTCCGTGACCGGGCGTTCCCGCCGCGTCCGGATACTTAAGTACGACCCCCGGCCCGCCGATGACCGACCTTGGTCGCCACCCGGCCATCTTGCGCCCGATCCGGTGCCGGGCGCCACGCGCCTACCGTCGGGCCATGTCCTCGACCTCGAAGTCCCCCCTGGCGGCCCTGTCCGGCTTCATCTGCTTCGTCCTCGTCGCCGGCGGGGTGAGCGGTCTCCTGCGCGAGTGGTTCGACTGGTTCCACTTCATGGGCTTCGTCCGCTTCCTCGTGCCCGGCGGCTACGAGGTCTACAGCTACGTCATCATGATCGTCCTCGGCCTCGTGGTGGGCGTGGCCGGTGACGCGGCCTCGCGGCGGGGCCGCGGATGACCCGCCGGGTGTCCATGAGCCGGCCCGTGGAGCGGCGCGGCGGGTCACCCGGCGGGAACGGCCCCCCTGACCTCGGTGATCTCGCGGGGCCCGGCGTTCCGGCCGACCCGGACCCGTACCGTTTCCGGGTCGGCCGGCGGGATCGGGCCCTACGGCGGGATCAGCCCGCGAAGGTCACGGTGGAGTACTGGTACCAGGTGTCGCCGTTCTCGTCACCGCTGTGCAGGCGGCCGGTCATGACCTGGTTGTGTCCCGCGTTCGTGGTGTGGCTGCTCTCCTTGTACTTGACGCTCCAGACCGCGCCGGTCAGCCGTACCTGGCGGTTCTGCCAGTACAGCGCGCCGGTGCGGTATCGCGTGTCGCCGTTCTCGTCGTCGTCGTGCCACCTGCCGACGAGCGTCTGGTCCAGCGGGGCGACGTAGTTGGACCTGCTCTCCCGCTGGGCGGCGCTCCAGTCGCCGGAGTGCACCTGGACCTGCTCGCCGTTGATGAAGATCGTGCTGCAGTAGTAGGTGGTCGGGCGGTTCTCGTCGCCGTAGTGCGAGCGGCCGGTGAGCACCTGGTTCGGCGGGCAGGTGAACTGGGAGTTGTTCTCGTACATCGTCTGGGAGTACGTGCGCTCGACCTTGATCGTCACCGCCGTGGCGGACGACGCCGAGGCGGGGGCGGCGACGGTCATGGCCGCCAGGGCGGCGGCCGCCAGGGTGACGGGTACGGCCTTGCTGCGGGTCCTCATCTTCTTTTCCTTTCCGGGTGCCGTCGCGTGCGAGGGAGCGGCCGGGGCGAGGGGCGTCATCCCGGAGGACGACCTCGTGGTCCCGCTCGCGGCCGGCCGGAGATTCCCCGGCTGCTCGGCTGCTGATGGATGCGCGGTGGTGATGTTCGGAGTGACGATCGCGCGGTGACGATCGCGCGGTGACGATCGCGCGGTGGTGAATGCGCGCGGTGGTGAACGTGCGCGGTGACGATCGCGCGCCGGTCATGCGCGCGGTGATGTGAACGTGCGCGGTGACGATCGCGCGCCGGTCATGCGCGCGGTGATGTGAACGTGCGCTCGCGCTCGCGCCGGCGGCTGATTCGGCCGGTCAGGGCCGGGACGCCCTGCTGTCAGCCCTGCTGCCCGTCCGCCGGTCGGCGTGGCCGGGCCTCGCGGCGGGATCAGCCCGTGAAGGCCACGGTGGAGTACTGGTACCAGGTCTTGCCGTTCTCGTCACCGCTGTGCTTGCGGCCGGTCATGACCTGGTTGTGTCCCGCGTTCGTGGTGTGGTTGCTCTCCTTGTGGCTGCCGGTCCAGGCCGCGCCGGTCAGCCGCACCTGCTGACCCTGCCAGTACAGGGTGGCGGTGCGGTATCTCGTCGTACCGTTCTCGTCGCCGGTGTGGGACCTGCCGACGAGCGCCTGGTCCAGCGGGGCGGTGTAGTCGGACCTGCTCTCCTTCTGGCCGGGGGTCCAGTCACCGAGGTGCACCTGGACCTGCTCGTCGTTGATGAAGATCCAGCTGCAGTGGTAGGTGGTCCAGGCGTTCTCGTCGCCGACGTGCGAGCGGCCGGTGAGCACCTGGTTCGTCGGGCAGGTGAAGTTGGTGTTCCACTCCGGCACGTACTCGGCGTAGGCGCGTTCGACCCTGATCGTCACCGCCGTGGCGGACGACGCCGAGGCGGGGGTGGCGGCGGTCATGACCGCCAGGGCGGCGGCCGCCAGCGCGGCGGGTACGGCCTTGCTGTAGATCCTCATTTTCCGGGTTCCCTTCCGAGTGCCGTTGCGTGCGAAGCGGCGGCTGGGGTGAAGATCACATCTTGGGCGCGGCCGTGGTGAGAGGGCGTCCCCCTGGAGGATGACCCCGTGGTCCCGCTCGCGGCCGACCGGAGATCCCCCGGCCGTTGACGACAGGCCCGCCGACGACGACTCGTACAGGCACTCGTACAGACGACTCACACAGACGACTCGTACAGACGACTCGTACGACGCCCCCGAGCCGCCGGGGCCCCGGACGGGACGCCCGCTACCCGGACGCCCCCTCGGCGGCCGGCTCCGCCCGCCGGGTCCGCAGGGCCCAGCGCACCGCCGGTCCCATGGCGAGGCCGGACAGCAGGAACAGGCCGCCGAGCACCAGCCAGCCCGGGGTCCCCCAGGTGAGGATCAGCGTCGTGAGCAGCAGCGGGCCGAGCATCCTGGCGACCGCCGCGCCGGAGCCGAAGAAGCCCTGGTACTGCCCCTGGCTGTCGGCCGGGGCGAGGCCGAACCCGATCTCCCAGGAGCCGGAGGCGTGCGTCATCTCGCCGAACACCTGCAGACAGGCCGCGAGGAGCAGGACGAGCGCGGCGGCCCACGCCGAGGACCAGGCCGACGACGCCGACGACAGGGCGAACACCGCGCACGCCGCGAGCAGCACCGCACCCGCGCGCCGTACGGACCCGGCGGCGCTCTCCATGTCCGTGACCCGCCGGGCCACCCGCACCTGGAAGAGCACGACGCCCAGGGTGTTGAGGATCAGCAGGGCGGAGACCGTCCAGCTCGGGGCCTCGGTCCGCTGGACGATCCACAGGGGGACGACCAGGCTGAGCAGCGGCATGTTCAGCAGCGCGACCATGTTGAGCAGGGAGACCAGCGCGTACGGCCTGTCCCTGAGCACCGCGAGCGCCGGTTCGCCCGCCGGCGCGGCCGCCGTGGGCGGTACCGGGGGGAGGCGGAGCAGGATCAGGGCCGACAGCAGGAAGCTCAGCGCGTCCGTCGCGAGGACCGTCAGGTAGGCCGCCCGGGTGTCGAGGTGCAGCGCCGCCCCGCCGAGCGCCGCGCCGACCGCCAGCCCGGCGTTGACCGTCGCCTGCAGGTGGGCCCGGATCCGGGTCCGCCGCGCCCTGTCCACCAGACCGGCGAGCAGCGCCTGCCTGGCCGCGGCGAGACCGCACTGCGAGGTCGCGTACAGGCAGGCGACCACCACGAACACCGGGAAGGAGCGGACGAACAGGAACGAGCCGACCGCGGCGGCCGTGGCGACGGCGAGCAGGACCGCCGTGCCACGGGGTCCACGGCGGTCGGCGAGGTGACCGAGCGGGACGCCCGCCACGAAGCCGACGGCCCAGCCGAGCGTCAGGGCGAAGCCGACCTGGGTCGGCGAGAGCCCCACGATCCGGGTGAAGTAGAGCGCCGAGCACACGTAGTACGCGCCGTCCCCGACGGAGTTGGCCAGCTGCGCGAGGGCGAGGACCCGGGGCGGCCCGGGAGAGGGCATGATCCGGGACGGCCCGGACGAGGGCGTGATCCTGCTGGACATGGGACTCCTTCGTCGGCCGTTCGGCCGTTCGGCCGTTCGATCGTGCGGTCGTCACCGGCCCGGCCCGGCCCGGAACCCTCTCGGCAGGGCCCGGGTGGGTGCGGGTGAGCTCAGCCGGGCTGGGCTGGGCCGGGCTCGGATGGGTGCGGGCAAGAGTGAGTGGGCTCGGACGGCGTCCCGGCATCAGGTCGGCGTCACCCGGATGCGCGTCCGTCTCCGGTCCCGCACCCACGACGCACCCGCGACGCGCCCGGGCGGGGTCCCGAGCCGGGTCCCGGGCTGGATCCCGAGCCGGGTCCCGGGCGGGGTCCCGGGCCGGAAAGGCCCGCCGCGAGCCGCACGGAGGGCAACTCTATGGAGCCCATTGGTCCCGTGTAAGATCCAATACACGGGAAATCCACCGGGCCAATACGGGGGGAACACGATGGACTTCCACGTGAGCCTCACCGGTCGTGGTGACCTGTCCGCCCGCATCTACCGCCAGCTCCTGGACGCCGTCCTCGACGGCCGCCTGCGCCCGGGGGAGCGCCTCTCCCCCACCCGCGAGCTGGCGCGGAGGCTCGACGTCTCGCGCAACACCGTGGCCGTCGCCTACGAGCGGCTCACCGCCGAAGGCGTTCTCGTCGGCAGGGTCGGAGCGGGTACCTTCGTGTGCGACGAGCCTCTCGCCCGCACCCGCGCGAGGAACGCGCCCGAGGGCGGCGGCGTGCGCCCCCGCCGCCTCTGGCGCTCTTTGGCCGCCCCACCGGCCGAACCGCCGGAGGAGGCGGTCTACGACTTCAGGGTGGGTCTCCCCGACGCGGAGCTGTTCCCGCTCGAGACGTGGCGCAGGCTCGTCGCCCGCGAGCTGCGCCCGGCGCTGGTGCGCTCCGCCGGCTACGGCGCCTCCTCCGGGTACGCGGGCCTGCGGGAGGCCGTCGCCCGTCACGTCGGCGTCTCCCGCTCGGTGCGGGCGAGCGCCGATGACGTGCTCATCACGCAGGGAGCCCAGCAGGCGCTCGACCTCATCGGCCGGGTCATGATCGAGCCGGGCTGCCGGGTGGCCGTCGAGGAGCCGGGCTACCCTCCGGCCAGGCTGCTGTTCCGGTCCCTGGGCGCGCGGGTCGTCGGCGTCCCCGTCGACGGGGAGGGCCTGGACGTGGCCGCCCTCCCCGACTCCGCCCGCCTCGTCTACGTCACGCCGTCACACCAGTTCCCGCTGGGTACGCCGATGTCGCTCGGCCGCCGCGCCGCGCTGCTCGAATGGGCCGGGCGGCGCGGCGCCGTGGTGATCGAGGACGACTACGACAGCGAGTTCCGCTTCGGGGACCGCCCGCTCGAACCGCTCCAGAGCCTCGACCACAGCGGTCACGTCATCTACGTCGGCTCCTTCTCCAAGACGATGCTGCCGATGCTGCGGCTGGGCTTCCTGATCGCCCCCGCCTCGCTCCAGCCCGCCCTCCGCGCCGCCAAGCGGCTCACCGACTGGAGCGGCGAGCTCCCCACCCAGGCGGCGCTCGTCGGTTTCATCGACGAGGGCCTCCTCGGGCGGCACATCCGCAGGGCGACGCGCGAGTACGCGGCCCGCCACGACCGGATCCTCACCATCCTGCGACGTGACTTCCGCGACTGGCTGGAGCCGGTCCCCTCCGCCGCGGGCCTGCACCTCTGCGCCTACCTGACGCCGGACGCCGGGGTCGACACCGCCCTCGTGACGGCGTACGCGAGGAGGGCGGGCATCGTGCTGAAGGACCTCGCCACCTACTACGGCGAGTCCCGCGCGCGGGCGGGACTGGTGCTCGGGTACGGCGCCATCCCCCTCGACAGGATCGAACCGGGTCTGAAACTGCTCGCGGAGAGCTTCCGGGAGGCCCGCCGAAGCGCTCGTGAGGCGGGGAGTGCCCGTGAGGACGGGGACCTTCGCGCGGGGGAGAGCGGCCGGTAGTACAGCCGGTACGTCCGGTCCGGCCCGTGCTCGTCCCGCGGGGCGCTCTCCCCCGGTCCGGCGGCCGGTTCGCCGTTGGGCGGGCACGACCGGAGGGAGTAGGGGAGGCCCTCCCCGCAAGAGCGGTGCGGGCGTCACTGCCCTTCTCCTCTCCCCGCGACAGAGCCGGGGGCGTCATCCGTCCCCGAGCCGTGAGGCGAAGTCATGTCCTGGAAGTACTCCCGCCGGTCGCTCGCGGCCGCGGTCGCCGGCGCGCTGGTCCTGTCGGCACTGCCGTTCCCGCCGAGTCCCGCTCTCGCGCGGGCCGAGCCGGAGACACCTCGTCCCACCTCCCTCCAGGCGCGGCTGGACCGGCTCACCGGCGCGGACGGGCTGCCGGGCGCGCTCGCCCACGTCCGTGACCGTCACGGCAGGGGCGTCACCGTCGCGTCCGGCACCGCCGAGCGGGGCACCGGGCGGCCGATGGTCGGTGCGGGCGGGAGGTTCAGGATCGGCAGCGTGACCAAGCCGGTCATGGCGGTGACCGTGATGCGGCTGGTCGAGCGGAACAAGATCGACCTGGACGCGCCCGTCGACCGCTACCTGCCCGGCGTCGTGCGCGGGAAGGGCGCGGGCGCGGCGACGGACGGGCGGAAGATCACGGTGCGCGACCTCCTCCGGCAGACCAGCGGGCTGCCCGAGTACGCCGACGCGGTCGACTGGTCCAAGATCCCCCAGGACTACCTCGCGCTCGCGCTCGCCCGCACGCCGACGCCCCTCGGCCGGTTCGCCTACTCCAACACCAACTACCTGGTCGCGGGCATGATCGTGCGTGCCGTGACCGGCCGCGACTTCCGCGAGGTCAGCCGCGACCTGGTGATGGAGCCGCTGGGCATGCGCGACACCTACTGGCCGGCCGCCGGCGAGACGGGCATCCGCGGGGCGCACGCGCACACGTACGGTGTGCATCCCGCCGACCCCGGAGCCGGGATCGTCGACCTCACCCGGCTGCCCGGCTACGAGTTCGGCGCCAGCGGTGGCCTGGTCTCCACGCCCGAGGACCTCGACCGGTTCTGGCGGGGGGTGTTCGACGGCGAGGTGCTGTCACGCGAGACGCTGCGGACGATGGTCGGCGCTCCCGTGCCCGTCGGGGAGGAGGGCTGGCCCGAGGAGGCCCGGTACGGTCTCGGCGTCGCCCGCGCCCGGCTGAGCTGTGGCCCGGCCTGGTTCCACGGCGGTGACGTGCCCGGCGTGTCGGTCGTCAGCGGGCGTGACCGGTCGGGACGCCAGGCGACCGTCTACACGACGGGCCAGGCCGGTACGGCCGGGCAACGCGAGCACCTGATCGCCGCCTTCGACGCCGCCCTGTGCGGCCGGGCCCGGTGAGGCCGTGAGGTTCCCCCGGTGCCGCCGCCGTTCTCCGGCGGCCGCCGGGGGCCGGTGGCCGAGGGGCGACTTCCGGTCCGAGCCCGTGCCCACCTCGGCCAGGAGGCGTCCGGTGAGGGCGCGCACGCCCAGGCCCGCGCTCAGGCCCGCCAGGACCCCGGCGAGCACGCCCGAGCCCATCCCCACGAGCACGCCGACGGCGATCCCGGTGACCAGCCATGCGACCACGCCCACGACCAGGCGCCCGGCCGTGCGGGTAGGCGTGCCCGCCACTACGCCTCGTCCGCCGTGCCGAGACGCTCCTCCAGCCGTTCGAGCCTGAGCAGGACGGGGCGCAGCTCCTCGCGTACGGCCGCCGACAGGGCGCTCGCCGCCTCGGCGGGCAGGGGCAGGGCCGGGGCCTGGGGAGGGGCGGCGGGCGCGGTCTGCGCGCGCAGGTGGACGTAGCCGGCGAGCGCGGCCGAGACGGCGTGGCGGGTCAGCCGGTGCTCGGCGCCCAGCTCCCGCAGGATGCGCCCGGCCGCCCCGTCGGGCTCGGCGACCAGCCCGAGGAGAAGGTGCTCGCAGCCGACGTAGTTGTGGCCGAGCGAGGTGGCCTCGGTGACGGTCATCTCCAGGGCCGTCGCCGCGGGCGCGCCGAAGGCGAGTTCCGTCTCGGCGGCACCGGCCGTGGCCGGGGCGTCGAGGCCGAGCCGGTCCAGGCGGCGCTGTACCTCCTCGGGGTCGATCTCCAGGGCGCCGAGAACCTGGAGCGCTAGATTGCCCCCCTCGGCGAGCATGCCGCCCAGCAGGTGCTCGGTGCCCACCTCGGCCGCGCCCAGGGCGCGCGCCTGCTCCACCGCCAGCTTGACCACCTCCCGCGCCCGCGGGGTGAAGTGGGTGAGACGCGCGGTCAGGTCACCGAGCTCGGCGGCGCTGAGCGCCGTCTCGCGGATGGCGGTCACCCGCCGGACGGCCTGCTCCAGGGCCCGCTGGCACACGGCGGAGACCGGCACGCCCGCCTTCTTCACCGCCTCGGCCAGCTCGTCGGGCAGATAGACATTGATCTTCGGCATCTCGTCTCCCCTTTGGGGTTACAGTAGGGTTATAACCCATTCATAACCCCAAAGGGGTGGACTTGTCCAGTCCTGCCGAGCGTGCCTTCGGGGCCCGTCTAGCGCGTCGCGCCGCTGAGGAACCGGGTGATGCCCGGGGAGAGGGTCACACCCCTGGTGGAGAGCCACGCCAGGTGGTTGCGGCTGGTGAAGGCGGCGAGCCTGCGGGCCTCCGGCCGCGTGAGGTCGCCGGACCCGGCCAGCACGGGTGTCAGGGCGATCCGGTGCCAGGCGGCGCTCTCGCCCAGCGAACGGGCTATCTGCGGGTGCGCGGCCCGGACGGCCGAGGCGATCGGGCGCAGGCGGCTCCCGGCGCCCGGAACCGGGCCGACGGGCGCCAGCAGGTTGACGATGGCGATCTCGGCGCCCGCCGCCCGGGTGGCCCGGAGCATCTCCTGGTCGCCGGGGGACAGACCGGTCCCGGTGACCGGGAGGGTGAAGCTCACCGTGAGGGAACGGCCCTCGCCCGCGGCCTCGCGCTGCAGGGCCGCGATCGCCCTGGCCCGCCGCAGCACGGTGGCGCCGCCCGCCGGGTCGCGGACCTCGAAGTCGACGTACGTGGCCGCGAAGGCGTCGATCGCCCGGCGGTAGGCGGCGGTGAGCCTGGCGAGGTCGGAGCAGGCCGAGGCGAGCTCGCGCCCCGCCGGGCCGCCGAAGGCGAGGCCCGCGTCCCCGCCCGCCGCGCGCAGGGAGGCGAGCCGGTTGGCGACCGGGTTGCCCCCCTGCTCCTGGAGCCCGCCCCACCTGGGGACGCAGCCCTTCCGCTCGGTGAGCCCGGCGGTGAGGTGGCCCAGCGTGAACCAGCGCACGTGGCTCCTCCTGGCCTCCCTGGACAGGTTGAAGCGCGGCTCGCGGACCGCGTCCACGAACGTCACGAAGCCCGAGGGGCGGGCGACGGTCGGCGAGGGCGAGGGCGAGGGCGAGGGTGAGGGTGTGGGGGCGAGGGCCGTCTTCGCGGGCGTCGCCCCGGCCCCGGCCCGCTCCCCGGGGGCGGCCCACTCGCCCTGCGCCCTGGAGGGCAGCAGCCAGATCGCGGCGCCGGTGCCGGTGGCGAGCACGATCGAGGCGAGCACCACGAGGGGGCGGGGCGGGGTGCCGGGCTCTCGGGTCCGGCGGGTGTCGGGGCGGTCGGTCGCCACAGGCATGTGATCCCCTCCTCGACGGACAAAGGGTGATCGCTGTGAGTGGTCGATCGGCTACCCGTTGCGTCAGAGGCCAGAACGTTAGCAAGCGCCCCCGCCACGGCGCGGGCTTTCAGCGGATGCCGTCCGGAGTGCCCGGATAATGGTTCCATGAAGTTGAGGATCTTCACTGAACCGCAGCAGGGTGCCACATACGACGAGTTGCTGGCGGTCGCGCTGGCCGCGGAGCGGCTGGGGTTCGACGCCTTCTTCCGTTCCGACCACTACATGCGGATCGGACCCGGCGACCCGGGACCCGGCTCCACCGACGCCTGGACGACCCTGGCGGGCCTGGCCAGGGACACCACCACGATCCGTCTCGGCACCCTGGTCACGCCGGTCACCTTCCGGCTGCCGGGCCCGCTGGCGATCAGCGTGGCCCAGGTCGACCAGATGAGCGGCGGGCGGGTGGAGCTGGGCCTGGGCACCGGTTGGTACGACGCCGAGCACACCGCGTACGGCATCCCGTTCCCGCCGATCGGTGAGCGGTTCGGCCGGTTCGAGGAGCAGCTGGAGATACTGGTCGGGCTCTGGACCACGCCCGAGGGCGAGACGTTCTCCTTCGAAGGGGCCCACTACCGGCTGGCCGACTCGCTCGCGCTGCCGAAGCCCGCGCAGAGCCCCAAACCGCCGATCATCATCGGCGGCACCGGCGCCACGCGCACCCCGCGCCTGGTCGCCCGGTTCGCCGACGAGTACAACGTGCCGTTCCGCACCCTGGAGGACACCTCGGAGGCCTTCGACCGGGTGAGGAAGGCGTGCGAGGCGGAGGGCAGGGAGCCGGTCGTGTTCTCCGCCGCGCAGACCGTCTGCGTCGGCGCCGACGACGCGGAGATCGCACGACGGGCCGGGGTGATCGGGCAGGACCTCGCCGCGCTGCGCGCGACGGGCCTGGCTGGCACCCCCGCCGAGGTGGCCGAGAAGATCGGCCGGTTCGCCGAGCTGGGCGCCGAGCGGATCTACCTGCAGGTGCTGGACCTGGACGACCTCGAACACCTGGAGCTCATCGCGGACGAGCTTCTGACCCACGTGTAGTTTCCGCCCCCGCACGTCACGGGTGGACCGGTCACGGGCGAGCCGGTCACGGACCGGCTCGCCCTCCGCTCTCCCCCGCCCGTGAACCTCCGGGGACCGTTCCGTGTGATTTAACGTTCCGTGTGAATGACCGTCCCGTGTGAATACGAGATCATCATCGGGCCGTTAACCGATGGCCGTCCCGGCATGGGTGCGGCAAACTGAACCGGGTGTTACTGACGATCTCCACCACCGTACGCCCCGCCACGGACCTCGGTTTCCTGCTGCACAAGCATCCCGACCGGGTCCAGGAGTTCGGGCAGTCGTACGGCGTGGCACGTGTCCTCTACCCCGAGGCGGGTGAGGAGCGCTGCACGGCCGCGCTGATGCTCGACGTCGACCCGATCCGCCTGGTGCGCTCGCGCGACCGGTCCACGCCCGACTACACGCTGGGCCAGTACGTCAACGACCGGCCCTACGCCGCGTCGTCGCTGCTGGCCGTGGCGCTGGCCGACGTGTTCCGCACGGCGCGCACCGGACGCTGCGACAGCCGTCCCGAGCTGGCCGCGGGGCCGATACCACTGGAGATCACCCTGCCCGTGCTGCCGTGCAAGGGCGGCCCCGAGCTCGCGCACCGGCTGTTCGAACCGCTGGGCTGGCGGGTCGAGGCGACCGCCCTGCCGCTGGACGAGGAGTTCCCCGAGTGGGGCGACTCCCGCTACGTGCGGCTGGTGCTGCGCGGGGAGGTCCGCCTGGCCGACGCGCTCAACCAGCTCTACGTGCTGCTGCCGGTGCTCGACGACGCCAAGCACTACTGGGTGGCCCCCGACGAGGTGGACAAGCTGATCAGGGCGGGCGAGTCGTGGCTGGCCGCCCACCCCGAGCGGGCTCTGATCACCCGCCGCTACCTCGGCCGTCGCTGGGCCCTCACCCGTACGGCCTTCGCCCGCCTCGCCGAGATCGGCGACGACGTGGAGGAGGACCTCGAACCCCCCGTCGAGGAGGACCCCTCGGCCGACCCCGGCGTGCCGGACCCCGCCCAGGAGAGCTCTGCCCAGGAGAGTCCCGTCCAGGAGAGCTCTGCCCAGGAAGGCCCGGTCGCGGAGGGGGGCGACGGTGGAGGCCCTGACGGGGCCCCGGCCAAGGGGAGCCCCGCTCGGGAAGGCTCCGCCACGGAAGATGACACCTCCGTGACGCCCGCCGCCGCCTCTTCGCCGCCCGGTACGCCCTCCGGCGCGCCGGGGACGCCGGACGAGGCCGGCACCGCCGGTGCCGCCAGGCGGCCGCTGAACACCCTCCGGCTGGAGGCCGTGCTCGCCACGCTGGAGGAGCTGGGAGTGAGCACCGTCATCGACCTCGGGTGCGGTTCGGGCCGCCTGGTCGGGGCGCTGCTCGAACGCCCCCGCTTCGGCAGGGTGGCCGGGGTGGACGTGTCCTCCCAGGCCCTGGCGCTCGCGGCCAGGCGCCTGAGGCTCGACCGGATGCCCGAGCGCCGGAGGGAGCGGCTGGAGCTGTTCCAGGGCGCGCTGACCTACACCGACGCCCGGTTCGCCGGGTACGACGCCGCGGTGCTGATGGAGGTCGTCGAGCACGTCGACCCGCCGCGCCTGGACGCGCTGGAGCGGGTGGTCTTCGGAACCGCCCGGCCGGGACACGTGATCGTCACGACCCCGAACGTCGAGTACAACGTCCGCTACGAGTTCCTGAACGGCGCCCGTCACCCCGACCACCGCTTCGAGTGGACCCGCGCCGAGTTCCGCGCGTGGGCGGCGAAGGTGTGCGGCGAGTACGGCTACCGCGTCGAGTTCCTGCCGGTGGGCGACGACGACCCCGAGGTCGGCCCGCCCACCCAGATGGCCCTGTTCGGCCTCACGGACACGAAAGATTCCGGAAGAAGCACGGACACGTCCGTGAGCACGGGAAGCACGGGAAGCACGGGAAACGAGGGAGGTGGAGATGACTGAGATCGCCGTACCCGAGATGTCGCTGGTCGTGCTCGTGGGGGTGTCCGGCAGCGGCAAGTCGACCTTCGCCGCCAGGCACTTCGCGCCGACGCAGGTGATCTCCTCCGACTTCTGCCGGGGGCTGGTCGCCGACGACGAGAACGACCAGGCCGCCACCCCCGACGCCTTCGACGTGCTCCACTACATCGTCGGCACCCGCCTGCGGCGCGGGCTGCTCACGGTCGTGGACGCCACGAACGTGCAGTGGGAGGCCCGCAAGCAGCTGATCGCGCTCGCCAAGTCGCACAACGTGCTGGTCGACGCGATCGTCCTGGACGTGCCCGAGGAGGTGGCGGTCGCGCGCAACGAGTCCAGGCCCGACCGGGACTTCGGGGCACGCGTGGTCATCAGGCAGCGCAAGGAGCTGCGCCGTTCCATGGGCCGGATCTCCCGTGACGGCTTCCGCCGGGTCCACGTGCTGCGCGGGACCGAGGAGATCGAGGCCGCCACGGTCGTCACCGAGAAGGCGTGGACCGACAGGCGCGAGCTGACCGGCCCGTTCGACATCGTGGGCGACGTGCACGGCTGCCGCGCCGAGCTGGAGACGTTGCTGCGCGACCTCGGCTGGCAGGTCGATCCCGGCGGCGCCGGGGCCGTCCACCCCGAGGGCAGGACCGCGGTGTTCGTCGGCGACCTGGTGGACCGGGGGCCCGACTCGCCGGGCGTGCTCCGGCTGGTCATGGGCATGGTCGCGGCCGGGACCGCGCTGTGCGTGTCCGGCAACCACGAGCAGAAGCTGGCCCGCGCGCTCAACGGCCGCAAGGTCCGGGTGGCCCACGGCCTCCAGGAGTCGCTGGACCAGCTGGCCGCCGAGCCGGAGGAGTTCAGGCGGGAGGCGCTGGCCTTCATGGAAGGGCTGATCAGCCACTACCAGCTCGACGGGGGCAGGCTCGTCGTCGCCCACGCCGGGCTCAGGGAGGACTACCACGGCCGCGCCTCCGGCAGGGTCCGCTCCTTCGCGCTGTACGGCGACACCACCGGCGAGACCGACGAGTACGGCCTGCCGGTGCGCTACCCCTGGGCGCGCGAGTACCGGGGCCGGGCCATGGTCGTCTACGGCCACACCCCGGTCCCCGAGACCGAGTGGATCAACAACACGATCTGCCTGGACACCGGGGTGGTCTTCGGCGGGCGGCTCACCGCCCTGCGCTACCCGGAGCGGGAGATCGTCTCGGTGCCCGCCGAGCGCGTCTGGTACGAATCGGTCAGGCCGCTCACCGCTCCCGGCCACCGCGATCCCGGCCTGCTCTCCGTCGACGACGTCCGGGGCACCCGCCACATCGAGGTGCGTCACGGCGGTGGTCACATCAAGGTCCGCGAGGAGAACTCGGCCGCCGCACTGGAGATCATGAGCCGGTTCGCGGTGGACCCACGCTGGCTGGTCTACCTCCCGCCGACGATGGCGCCGCCGGAGACCTCCCGCCTCGACGGCTACCTGGAGCACCCGGCCGAGGCGTTCGCCGAGTTCGCGGCGGCCGGGGTGACCCGGGTGGTGTGCGAGGAGAAGCACATGGGCTCGCGGGCGGTGGCCGTGCTGGCCGCCGACCCGGGGGTGGCGGCGGCGCGCTTCGGGATCACCGACGGCGGCGCCGGGGCGGTCTACACCCGCACCGGACGGCCGTTCTTCGCCGACACCACCGAGCTCGTCGACAGGCTCAGGCGGGTGTGCGCGCCGCTGATGGAGGAGCTGGGGTCTGACTGGGTCGCCCTCGACTGCGAGCTGCTGCCCTGGTCGGCGAAGGCCGAGGGGCTGATCCGCGGCCAGTACGCCTCGGTGGGCGCCGCGGCGCGTACGGTGCTGCCCGAGGCGGTCACCGTGCTGGAAGCGGCGGCCGGGCGCGGGTTGGATGTGGGCGATCTGTTGGACCGCACCCGCCGCCGCTCCACCAACGCTGCCCGTTTCAGGCAGGCATATGCACGTTACTGCTGGCCTGTCTCCGGGCTGGAGGGCCTCCGCCTGGCACCGTTCCAGATCCTCGCCTGCGAGGGCAGGGCGACCGCGATCCAGGAGCCGCACTCCTGGCACCTGGACCTGCTGTCCCGGCTCGACGACCCGCTGATCGCGCCCACCCGGCACGTCTTCGCCGACCTGACCTCGCCGGAGTCGACGGAGGCGGCCACGGCCTGGTGGTCGGAGCTGACCGCCGAGGGCGGCGAGGGTATGGTCGTCAAGCCGCTGGACCCGCCGGACGGGCGCAGCCGGGTGCAGCCCGGGATCAAGGTGCGCGGGCGCGAGTACCTGCGGATCATCTACGGTCCCGACTACACCGAGAGCCTGGACGTCCTGCGCCACCGGTTCCTGGGCCGCAAGCGCTCGCTGGCCCTGCGCGAGCACGCGCTGGGTCTCGAGGCGCTCTCCCGGCTGGCCGAGAAGGAGCCGCTGTGGCGGGTGCACGAGGCGGTCTTCGCCGTCCTGGCCCTGGAGTCCGAACCGGTCGACCCCCGGCTGTAGCCCCCGGCCGCGATGCCGACAGGGACGGCGCCGGTGGGGGACGGCCGGGATGGGGCCGTCCCCGAAAGGCCGGGGCCATGTCTCAAACCCCCTTCCGGGGGAAAGAACCCTTATGGCCAGAACCGCTCCCACGGGCACCTCCGGTGAGAACATCGGGCACGTCGTCTTCATCACCGCCGCCGCGGCGATCGGCGGCTTCCTCTTCGGGTACGACAGCGCCGTCATCAACGGCGCCGTCACCGGGATCGAGAAGAACTTCGACGTCGGCCCCGTCCAGACCGGTTTCGTGGTGGCGATCGCGCTGCTGGGCTCGGCACTGGGCGCCTGGATCGCCGGAGGGCTGGCCGACCGCTGGGGGCGCACCAGGACGATGCAGGTGGCCGCGATCCTGTTCGCGGTGAGTTCCATCGGCCAGGCCCTGCCCTTCGCGCTCTGGGACCTGGCCTTCTGGCGGGTGCTCGCCGGCGTGGGCATCGGCATGGCCTCGGTGATCGGCCCCGCCTACATCGCGGAGGTCGCGCCGCCCGCCTACCGGGGACGCCTGGGGTCCTTCCAGCAGCTCGCGATCGTGCTGGGCATCGCGGTCTCCCAGCTGGCCAACTACGCGATCGCGGAGCGGGCCGGGGGCGACGTCAACAACGAGCTGCTCGGGCTGCAGGCCTGGCAGTGGATGCTCGGCGCCTGCCTGATCCCCGCCCTGCTCTATCTGGTCTTCGCGACGGTCATCCCCGAGTCGCCGCGCTTCCTCATCGCGGTCGGGAGGTCGGACGCGGCCCGCAAGGTGCTGGCGGAGGTCGAGGGCGAGGGAAGCGACCTGGACGCCCGGGTGGCGGAGATCGAGACCTCGCTGCGCAGCGAGCGCCGCCCCCGCCTGCGC
Organism: Streptosporangium sp. NPDC002721; assembly: GCF_042888905.1. NCBI lineage: Bacteria > Bacillati > Actinomycetota > Actinomycetes > Streptosporangiales > Streptosporangiaceae > Streptosporangium > Streptosporangium sp. NPDC002721. Next base: position 108,726 of record NZ_JBIAQI010000016.1, on the reverse strand, counting down.
GACCTGCGCGGCGGGCGGCTCGGGCTGCTGCCGATCGTCTGGATCGGCATCCTGCTCTCCGTCTTCCAGCAGTTCGTCGGCATCAACGTCATCTTCTACTACTCGGCGTCGCTGTGGCAGTCGGTCGGCATCAACCAGTCGGACTCGCTGCTCATCAGCTTCTCCACCTCGATCATCAACATCGTCGGCACGTTCGTCGCCATCGCGCTGGTCGACAGGATCGGCCGACGGCCGCTGCTGCTGATCGGCTCCGCGGGCATGACGGTCGCGCTCGCCGTGGCCGCGTGGGCGTTCAGCGCGGGCGTCCCGAGCGGCGAGGCCGTCAAGCTGCCCGAGGCCCAGGGCACGGTCGCCCTGATCGCCGCGCACGTCTTCGTGCTGTTCTTCGCCCTGTCGTGGGGTGTGATCGTCTGGGTGCTGCTGGGGGAGATGTTCCCCAACCGCATCAGGGCCGCCGCGCTCTCGGTGGCCGCCGCCGCCCAGTGGGTGGCCAACTGGCTGATCACCGTCTCGTTCCCGTCGCTGAGCGAGTGGAACCTGGCCGGTGCCTACGTGGGATACGCCGCCTTCGCCGCGCTCTCCTTCGTCTTCGTGCTGTTCAAGGTACGGGAGACCAAGGGGCGAAAGCTCGAGGAGATGGGTTAGGTTCGCCCCGTGCCGTCCAAGGAGCAGGAGAACACCCCGCCCGTGAGGCGCGTGACCTCCGGAGCGCGGGTCCCGGCGCGGCCGAGCCGCGCCGAGATCGAGGCGGCCGGGGAGGAGAGGACGATCGAGGACGTGCTCGGGCCCTCGCTGGACGTGCTGTTCTGCGGGATCAACCCCGGCCTGTACTCCGCGGCCACCGGCCACCACTTCGCCCGCCCCGGCAACCGCTTCTGGCCCGCGCTGCACCGCTCCGGCTTCACCCCCCGGTTGCTCTCGCCCGCCGAGCAGGACCTGCTTCCCTCGTACGGGCTGGGGATCACCAACGTGGTGCGGCGGCCCACCGCGCAGGCGGCGGAGCTGTCCGCGGCGGAGTTCCGCGCGGGCGGGGAGCGCCTGGCGGGGCTGGTCGCCGAGGTCCGGCCGAAGGTGCTGGCGGTGGCGGGGGTGACCGCCTACCGGCAGGCGTTCGGTGTGCCCAAGGCCGTGATCGGGCCGCAGGAGAGCGAGATCGGCGGCGCGGCGGTGTGGGTGCTGCCCAACCCGAGCGGCCTGAACGCGCACTGGACGCTGGACGGGATCGCGGGGGAGATGCGAAGGCTCCGCGAGTCCCTCGCCTGAGCCGCCCGGGCGAGCGCGCCGCGCCCGCCCGGGGCCCGTCGGGGACGGGGTCGGAACGTGGCCGGGGTCAGAACGTGGCCGGGGGGCCGACCCGGCGGGAGCGGGTCCTGGAACGCCCGCGTCCGCGGCGGAGCGTGCTCAGCACCGCCATCACCAGCCAGGCGAGGAAGACGAACTTGAGCGCCCCGAACCCGCCGATCAGCACCCCGGCCACCATCACCGGGATGATCAGGGGGAAGAACGGCGGCCCGCCGCGGTGCCCCATGCGGTGGTGGCTCCAGCCCCGGTGATCCCTGGGACGGTGACGCCCCCAGGGGTGGGCGTGCGCGCGGTGCCGGTGGCCCGGCTCCCACGGCCTTCTTCCCGGGCCCCAGGGAGCCCCCGGGCCCCAGGGAGCCCCCGCGCCCCAGGGACCCCGGGCGTCCTCGGACTCCTCCGTCCGGGAGGCGTTCGGGCCGGGAAGATCCGCGCTCACCCGGGCCAGCTCGCCGCCGGTCCGCGCGGACAGGGTCATCTCCAGGCGCTCGTCGAGCTCCTCGCGAGTCAGGCGGCCCTGCACGTAGTGCTCGCGCAGGGACTCCATCGCCACGTCACGCTCGGCGTCTCCGATACGGAGGTCGTCTCGGGGCGTCATGGTCAGGTCACTCCTCGCCGGTGTCGCCGTCGGCCAAGATCTGGTAGAGCTTGCGGCGCGTCTCGACCAGGGTCTGCTTGGCCTGCCGGATCTGCGCGTCGCTGCCGGTCTGCAGGATCTGGAGCATGGCGAACCCCGACTGGCGGGTGATGTCCATCAGCTCCCAGGTGCTGTCGTCGACGTCGGGAGTCATCTCCTCCCACGGGGCGCGTACCTCGTCGGCGTGCTCGGTCACGTAGGCGCGTCCGGCGTCGGTGAGGGCGAAGGTCTTGCGCCCCTCGCTCTCCTCGGCCAGGACCAGGCCCTCGTCGGTGAGCTGCTGCAGGGCCGGGTAGACCGCTCCCGGGCTGGGCTTCCAGCCGCCCTCGCTGCGCCGCTCGATCTCCTGGATGATCTGGTAGCCGTTGCGCGGGGACTCGGTGAGCAGGGCGAGGATCGCCGCGCGGACGTCGCCGCGCTTCGCCTTGCGCCCCCTGCCGAACGGCGGGCCGCCGAAGGGGCCACCGCCGAACGGGCCTCTGCCCCCCCTGCCGCCCCGGCCCATGTCCCAGGGGAAGCCGCCGAGGGGGAAGGGGCCGCGGTGGCCGCGGTGACGGTGCTCGTGAGGCCCGCCCTCGTGGTGCTCACGGTGCTCGTGGTGCGTGTGGTGCGGCGGGCGGGGGCCGTGCTCGGGGCCACCCTCGTGCCATCCGGCGGCCATCTGCCGCCACGCCCGCCTGGCCGCGCGCTTCATCTCGCGCCTGACCTCGGGGGAGCCGAACCCGCCCCAGGGGGCGTCCATCGCGTTGGACGGTGTCATGTCGTACCTCCATGACGCGATCGTCTTTTGATCGCTCTCGATGCTTCAAAGATATATCGAGAACATTCTGCCAGCAACCTCATGTCATGAAATTGGGGTTCTGTGCGACATGGGGCATCTGGCTGCTGTCATGAGCCACAGGGGCCCGTTTTGTCAGCTTTTGCCCACCTTTCGGCCTAAATTGCAGAGAGTAGTGACTGGTTACTCTAAGTAGAAGTGAGGCAGATCACGTAATTCTTGCCGGATTCTGGAACAAGTACTGAGACCTGCACGTTACAAAGGACGTAGACGGGATTCGTTCCGTGCCGGAAGGGCTGGGGGGTGCTTTCGGCGCGGAACGGTCCCGTCTGTCGTTTCCGCACCTCCTTCCTGGTCGCGCCGACGTTTCCGCACGTCACCTCTTGATCGCGACTCTCCCGGGATCACTTCCCGGCCTTCCGGTGAAGACTCCCGCGAGGCCCTCCGCTCCCGGCGCCGCCTCCCTCCGCTTCCAACGCCGCCTCCGGCCGCTCCGGGCCCGCCCGTGACCGCTCCGGGCCCGCCCGTGACCACTCCCGGCTCGCCTCCTGAAGGCGATCACTCCGCCGGGACGCTCCGGAACCCTTGCCCCAGGCACCATTCACCCGTTCCATCCGTTCCCCATCCGTAGGAAGATTCGGATGGCAGTCACCTCTCGTGAAGGGACGGGGAGATCGAAGCGGACCGTCGTCGCCCCCGGGCGACCCCGGAGTCGGCCGGAAACGATCAGCGCACGCGCGGTGGGGCCATGTCGCCCCCACGACACGCCGAAGGCGTGAAATGGCACGGTCCTCCATCTGGAGGAGGCTTTGACGTACAGTCTCCCGAGGTGATCTTGATGGGGGTTTTTGACCGATGATGGGGCATACGCATGCGCTGACGGGTGCGATCGCGTGGCTGGGGGTGGCGCCCGCGCTGGCCGCGCTGCCCCTGCTGACCGAGACGTCCAGGTTCATCGAGACCGGCGTCATGGTCAACGCGCTCAACCCGGCCGAGTTCGTCGCCGGGGCCATCATCTGCGCCGGTGCCGCGATGCTGCCGGACCTCGACCATCCGAGCGCGACGATCGCGCAGACGTTCGGGCCGGTCACCTGGGGGCTGAGCAAGGCGGTCTCGTGGCTCGCCGGGGGCCACCGCAACGCCACCCACTCGCTGGTGTTCGCGATCGCCGCGGGCTTCGGCGCGCACTACCTGGCCAACACCTATCCGATCGGCCGCGACATCCTGGTGGTCCTGCTCATCGGCCTGGCGCTGCGGGCGATCGGCATCGGCATCCCGGGCAAGAAGTTCGCCTCGGCGATGCTCAACGTGGGCATGACGGCCGGGCTGTTCGTGGTGTTCCGCAGCGACCACGTGGAGTACGCCTGGCTGGGGCTGGCGGTCGCGATCGGGTGCCTCACCCACGTCGTGGGTGACTGCTGCACCGAGAGGGGCTGTCCGGTGCTCTGGCCGATGCGGCAGAAGTGGCTGCTGCCGTGGAAGATCGGCATCAAGACGGGCCGCGCCTTCGAGCAGAAGTTTCTCGCCCCGGTACTTTCCGTCATCGTTCTCGGGCTGCTGTATCTTCGCCTCGCCCCGCAGTGATCATACTGGGGAGTAATTTGATGTCGAGATACTCCGGGCGATATCTTGATATCGAGACATCCGCTGCAACCTGTCGGTGACCTGGAAGTTAGGCGAACCTAACAGTCAAGGGCGCTCAGGGGGTGCGGCAGGATTCAATCGCGCCCTATGTGCCGGCGCGCCAGACATCAGGTGATGAGGGAGGCGAACCGTGTCCGCGAACAGCTTCGGCAGCCGTGACACGCTCCGCGTCGGTGACGCGGAGTACGAGATCTACCGGCTGGACGCCGTGGAGGGGGCGGGACGTCTCCCGTACAGCCTGAAGATCCTTCTGGAGAACCTGCTCCGCACGGAGGACGGCGCGAACATCACCGCCGACCACATCCGCGCGATCGGCCAGTGGGACCCCAAGGCCGCCCCGAACGTGGAGATCCAGTTCACCCCGGCCCGCGTGATCATGCAGGACTTCACCGGCGTCCCGTGCGTCGTCGACCTGGCGACCATGCGCGAGGCCGTGCGCGACCTCGGCGGCGACCCCGCCAGGATCAACCCGCTCGCCCCGGCCGAGATGGTCATCGACCACTCGGTCATCGTCGACTTCTTCGGCGGCGCCGACTCCTTCCAGCGCAACGTCGACCGGGAGTACGAGCGCAACCGCGAGCGCTACCAGTTCCTGCGCTGGGGCCAGACCGCCTTCGACGAGTTCAAGGTCGTCCCGCCGGGCACCGGCATCGTGCACCAGGTCAACATCGAGCACCTGGCCCGCGTCGTGATGGTCCGCGATGGGAAGGCGTACCCGGACACCTGCGTCGGCACCGACTCCCACACCACCATGGAGAACGGCATCGGCGTCCTGGGCTGGGGCGTCGGCGGCATCGAGGCAGAGGCCGCGATGCTCGGCCAGCCGATCTCCATGCTCATCCCGCGCGTGGTCGGCTTCAAGCTCACCGGCAAGCTCCCGGCCGGGGCCACCGCCACCGACCTGGTGCTCACGATCACCGAGATGCTCCGCAAGCACGGCGTCGTCGGCAAGTTCGTGGAGTTCTACGGCGACGGCGTCTCCAGCGTGCCGCTGGCCAACCGGGCCACGATCGGCAACATGAGCCCCGAGTTCGGCTCGACCTGCGCGATCTTCCCGATCGACGGCCAGACGACCGACTACCTCACGCTGACCGGCCGCCCCGCCGAGCAGGTCGCCCTGGTCGAGGCCTACGCCAAGGCCCAGGGCATGTGGCTCGACCCCGAGGCCGAGGAGCCGGTCTTCTCCGAGTACATCGAGCTGGACCTGTCGACGGTCGTCCCGTCGATCGCCGGTCCCAAGCGTCCCCAGGACCGCATCGCGCTGTCGGACGCCAAGAGGGCCTGGCGCGCGGCCGTCAAGGACTACGTGTCGAGCGAGCAGGGCCCGCTCGACGAGGCGTCCGGCGAGTCCTTCCCCGCCTCCGACTCCCCGGCCGTCTCCCACGACGACAACGGCGACAAGCCGCACCCGGCGAATCTCAACGGCGAGCGCCCGCACAAGCGCGTGCGGGTCACGCTGGCCGACGGCACCGACTTCGAGATCGACCACGGCGTGGTCACCATCGCCGCGATCACCAGCTGCACCAACACCTCCAACCCGTACGTCATGATGGGCGCCGCGCTGCTCGCCAGGAACGCGGTCGAGAAGGGCCTGACCCGCAAGCCGTGGGTCAAGACCTCGCTCGCCCCCGGCTCGCAGGTCGTCACCGGCTACTTCGAGCGCTCGGGCCTGCAGCCGTACCTCGACAAGATCGGTTTCAACCTGGTCGGCTACGGCTGCACCACCTGCATCGGAAACTCGGGCCCGCTGCAGGAGGAGATCTCCGCCGCCATCCAGGAGAACGACCTCGCGGTCACCGCCGTGCTGTCGGGCAACCGCAACTTCGAGGGCCGGATCAACCCCGACGTCAAGATGAACTACCTGGCCTCGCCGCCGCTGGTCGTCGCCTACGCCCTCGCGGGCACCATGGACCTCGACCTGAACAACGAGCCGCTGGGCGTGGGCTCGGACGGCGAGCCGGTCTTCCTCGCCGACATCTGGCCGGCGCCCGAGGAGATCGCGGCGGTCGTCGCCTCCTCGATCGACCAGGAGATGTTCCTGCACGACTACGCGGACGTGTTCAAGGGCGACGAGACCTGGCGCTCGCTGCCGATCCCGACCGGCAACACCTTCGAGTGGGACCCGGACTCGACCTACGTCCGCAAGGCCCCCTACTTCGAGGGCATGCCGCCCGAGCCGGAGCCGGTGACCGACATCTCCGGCGCCCGGGTGCTCGCGAAGCTGGGCGACTCGGTCACCACCGACCACATCTCCCCGGCCGGCGCGATCAAGGTCGGCACCCCCGCCGCCGACTACCTCAAGGAGAACGGCGTCGGGGTCAAGGACTTCAACTCCTACGGCTCGCGCCGGGGCAACCACGAGGTCATGATCCGCGGCACCTTCGCCAACATCCGGCTGAGGAACCTGCTGCTCGACGGCGTGGAGGGCGGCTACACCCGCGACTTCACCGTCGAGGGCGCGCCGCAGTCCTTCATCTACGACGCCTCGGCCAACTACCAGGCCGCGGGCATCCCGCTCGTGGTCCTGGCGGGCAAGGAGTACGGTTCGGGCTCCTCGCGCGACTGGGCGGCCAAGGGCACCGCGCTGCTCGGCGTCCGCGCCGTCATCGCCGAGTCCTACGAGCGCATCCACCGCTCCAACCTCATCGGCATGGGCGTGCTGCCGCTGCAGTTCCCCGAGGGCGAGACGGCCGCGTCGCTGGGCCTGACCGGCGAGGAGACCTTCGACGTCGTCGGCGTCGAGGCCCTCAACGAGGGCGGCGTCCCGCAGACCGTGACGGTCAGGGCCGACGGCAAGGAGTTCCAGGCGGTCGTGCGCATCGACACCCCCGGAGAGGCCGACTACTACCGGCACGGGGGCATCATGCAGTACGTCCTGCGCTCCCTGCTCGCCAAGAGCTGAGCAGGGGGGCGAGGCCGCACGTAAGCCTCGCCCGCATGGGGGCACACCCCAGACGAGAACCGCCCGGCGGGACACCATCCCGCCGGGCGGTTCCGTGCTTTCCGAGGGCGTTTCAAGGAGAGGTCCGGGGAAAAGGGCAGCTCGGAGCCGCGGTCCCGGTAACGGCGAAGGTGTCGGAAAGGGGAGGGGGCACCCGGTCCCGAGGCGGTTAAGGGCGCGTTTCTGGATTGTTACCGGCCACAACAAACTTTACCTCGGGTGGGTCTGGCGCTCCAGGCCAACGGCGGAATACGTTGCCGCAAACAACATTCAACGGAACGGTGAGCCGAGACCCGGACAGCCGTACCCGCGAATTCGGCATGCCGCACGTCCGTACCCCCCAATTTCGAAGAAAGGACCCGTGCACCATGCGCAAGGGGATCCTCAGCCTTACCGCCGCCGCCGCGGCGATGACCCTCGGCCTCACCGCTTGCGGGAGCGACAGCCCCGAGACCAGCGCTTCGAGCAGTGCCGCCCCCGCTGAGAGCACGGCGGCCGCCGCGGGCAAGGTCGGCGTCATCCTTCCCGACAGCAAGTCCTCCGCCCGCTGGGAGACCGCGGACCGCAAGTACCTGGAGGAGGCGTTCAAGGCCGCGGGTGTCGCCTACGACATCCAGAACGCCCAGGGCGACAAGACCCAGTTCCAGACCATCGCCGACCAGATGATCACCAACGGGGCCACGGTCCTGATGATCGTCAACCTCGACAGCGGCACCGGCAAGGCCGTACTCGACAAGGCCAAGGCGCAGGGCGTGGCCACCATCGACTACGACCGCCTCACCCTCAACGGCGGCGCCCAGTACTACGTCAGCTTCGACAACACCAAGGTCGGCACCCTGCAGGGTGAGGGCCTGGTGAAGTGCCTGACCGACAAGAAGGCCGAGAAGCCGATCGTCGCCGAGCTCAACGGCTCGCCGACCGACAACAACGCCACGCTGTTCAAGAACGGCTACGACGGCGTGCTCAAGCCCAAGTACGACTCCGGCGACTACGTCAAGGGCCCGGACCAGTCCGTCCCCGACTGGGACAACGCCCAGGCAGGCACGATCTTCGAGCAGATGCTCACTGAGCAGCCGAAGATCGCCGGTGTCCTGGCCGCCAACGACGGTCTCGGCAACGCCGCCATCGCGGTACTGAAGAAGAACAGCCTGAACGGCAAGGTCCCGGTCACCGGCCAGGACGCCACCGTGCAGGGCCTGCAGAACATCCTCGCCGGCGACCAGTGCATGACCGTCTACAAGGCGATCAAGAAGGAGGCCGACGCGGCCGCCACGCTGGCCATCGGCCTGGCCAAGGGCGAGAAGCCCGCGGCGACCGGGAGCGTCAAGGACAGCGAGAGCGGCGCCGACGTGCCCGCCGTCCTCCTCGACCCGCAGCCGATCTTCTTCGACAGCGTCAAGGACGTCGTCGCCGACGGCTTCGTGACCAAGGAAGAGCTGTGCACCGGCGAGTTCGCCGACAAGTGCACCGAGGCCGGAATCCAGTAGGGCGTGGAGGGCGCGGCCGGACCTCCCCCGGCCGGCCGCGCCCTCGCGCTCGATCGCGGCACACCTCATCCTGTGACGCCGGGAGCCGCGACAGGCGAGCGTCTCCCGGCGTCACGGGGCGGGACGCCGCCCGCAGGCGCCCGAGCCGCGCGAGCTTCGCCGCGCGAACCGAACACAGGGAGCACAACCCCATGACCCCCGCACTGGAACTCCGCGGGATCGACAAGAGTTTCGGTCCCGTACAGGTCCTGCACGACGTCTCCCTCTCCGCGTACGCCGGAGAGGTGACCGCGCTGGTCGGCGACAACGGCGCAGGCAAGTCGACCCTCGTCAAGTGCGTCGGAGGCATCCACTCGATCGACTCCGGCGAGTACTTCTTCGACGGCAAGCCCGTCCAGATCGGCAGCCCGCGCGACGCGGCCGACCTGGGCGTCGAGATCGTCTACCAGGACCTCGCGCTCTGCGACAACCTCGACATCGTCCAGAACATGTTCCTCGGCCGCGAGCACCGGCGCGGCATCGTCCTCGACGAGGACACGATGGAGGAGATGGCGGCCAGGACCCTGGAGAGCCTGTCGGTCAGGACCGTCAAGTCCATCCGCCAGCTCGTCGCCAGCCTCTCCGGCGGCCAGCGCCAGACGGTGGCCATCGCCAAGGCCGTGCTGTGGAACAGCAAGGTCGTCATCCTCGACGAGCCCACCGCCGCCCTCGGCGTCGCCCAGACGGCGCAGGTGCTGGAACTGGTCCGGCGCCTGGCCGACCAGGGTCTGGCCGTCGTCCTGATCTCGCACAACATGAACGACGTCTTCGCGGTGTCCGACCGGATCGCCACCCTTTACCTCGGCCGGATGGCGGCCCAGGTCAAGACCTCGGACGTCACCCATGCGCAGGTCGTCGAACTGATCACCTCCGGCCGCAGCGGGGACCTCGGCCTCACCAACGGAGCCACCGTATGACCGCCACGATCTCACCGAAGACCGCACACGAGGCACCCTCGATCAGGACGAACGTCCGCGGCTACGCCGAGAGGGTACGCGGCGGCGACATGGGCGCGCTGCCCGCGGTGTTCGGCCTCGTGGTGCTCTGCACGATCTTCGCCGTCCTGCGGCCCTCCTTCCTGACTGCGGGAAACTTCGCCAACCTGTTCACCCAGGGCGCCGCGGTCACCGTGATCGCCATGGGCCTGGTCTTCGTGCTGCTGCTCGGCGAGATCGACCTGTCGGCGGGCTTCGCCAGCGGCGTCTGCGCCGCGGTACTCGCGATCATGCTCAGCAGCCAGGGGCTGCCCTGGTACGTGGCGGTGGGCGCGGCGATCCTCACCGGCGTGGTGATCGGCACCTCGATCGGCTCCATCGTCGCGAAACTCGGCATCCCGTCGTTCGTGGTGACGCTCGCGGCCTTCCTCGCCTTCCAGGGCCTGGTCCTGCTGCTCGTCAAGGGCGGCACCATCATCGCCATCCGCGACGAGACCATCCTGTCGATCGCCAACAAGAACCTCCCGCCCACGTTGGGCTGGATCCTGCTGGCCGTGGGCGTCGCCGCCTACGCCGGCCTCCAGCTGCTGCGTTCCCGCAAGCGGGCCTCCCGGGGCCTCACCTCCGACCCGATCTCGCTCATCGCGGTCAGGGTCGGCGCCCTCGCGCTGCTCGGCGGCCTGGCGGTCTACTTCCTCAACATCGAGCGCAGCCGCAACGTCGCCGTCGTCTCCCTGGCGGGCGTGCCGCTGGTGGTGCCCATCATCGTGGTGCTGCTGCTCGTCCTGACGTTCGTGCTGCGCCGCACGGCGTACGGGCGCCACCTGTACGCGGTCGGCGGCAACGCCGAGGCCGCGCGCCGGGCGGGCATCAACGTCGACCGGATGAAGATCAGCGCCTTCGTGATCTGCTCCTCCATGGCCGCCGTCGGTGGCATCATCGCCGCCTCGCGGGCCAGCTCGGTCGACCCCAACACCGGCGGCAGCAACGTGCTGCTCTACGCGGTCGGCGCCGCCGTCATCGGCGGCACCAGCCTGTTCGGCGGCAAGGGCCGGGTGCTGGACGCCATCCTCGGCGGTGCCGTGGTCGCGGTCATCGAGAACGGCATGGGCCTGATGGGCTACAGCTCCGGGGTGAAGTTCATGGTGACCGGATCGGTCCTGTTGCTGGCCGCCATGGTGGACGCGCTGTCCCGCAAGCGGGCGGCCGCCACTGGTCTAAGGTGATCAGCGACTCCGATTCACCGAAGGAACACCACGCCATGCGGGCAGGCCCCTCCCAAGAGGAGATCAGGCGCCACAACCTCGGGGCACTGCTCAGGCACGTCCACCTGAGCGGCCCCACCTCGCGCGCGGAGCTCACCAACCGGATGGGCCTCAACCGCAGCACCATCATGGCCCTCACCGCCGACCTGACCGCCGCCGGGCTGGTCAGGGAGGAGCTCCCCCGGGAGACGGGCCGGGCCGGGCGCCCGTCCCTGGTGGTCCGCCCGGAGTCGGCGCGGGTCTACGTGTTCGCCTTCGACGTGGGCGTCGACCGGCTGGTCGCCGCCCGCGTCGGGCTGGGCGGCACCATCCTCGACCGCCGCGAGACGGTACGGCGGCGCGGGGACTTCTCCCTGGAGGAGATCGTCGGCCCGCTCGCCGCCTTCGCCCGGCAGATGCACCGCAGGACCCGCCCCGACACGGTGTGCGTCGGGGTGGCGGCGGCCTTCTCCGGGGGAGTGGGACGCGGCGACGGGGTCGTCAGGTTCGGGCCCAACATGGTCACCGTGGACGACGTGCCGTTCTCCGAGGAGATGACCCGCCGGCTGGGCTTCGGCCTGCCGGTCACCGTCGGCAACGACGCCAACCTCGCCGCCCTCGCCGAGCAGACCCGGGGCGTCGGCGTCGGCTGCCGGGACCTCGTCTACCTCCACGGCGACGTCGGCATCGGCGGGGGAGTGATCGTCAACGGCCAGCTGCTCGGCGGCCACCTGGGCTTCGGCGGCGAGGTCGGGCACATGATCGTCAATCCCGACAAGGGCCGGATCTGCGGGTGCGGCTCGCACGGCTGCCTGGAGGCGGAGGTCGGCGAGCGCGCCTTCCTGGAGGCCGCGGGCCGCTTCGGCTCCCGGGTCGGCAGGGACGCCGTCCGCGCCGCGGTCGACGCCGCCGACCGGGGGGACGTCGTCGCGCAGGCGGCCCTGAGCCGCGTCGGCGACTGGCTCGGCCTGGGCGTCTCCAACCTCGTCAACCTGTTCAACCCCGAAATGGTCGTCTTCGGGGGAACGCTCAGGGAGATCTACCTCGGCTCCGCCGCGCAGGTCCGCAGCCGCCTCGCCCTCGACGCCCTGCCCCCGTGCCGCGAGCAGCTGCGCCTGCGCACCTCGGCCCTCGGCGATGACGCCACCCTCGTCGGCGCCGCCGAACTGGCCTTCTCCCAGGTCCTCGCCGACCCTCTCGAGGTCCTCGCCCGCGCGGGCTCCTGATCCTCTTGGCTCCCGGGCCCTGTTCTCAAACCTCGCGCGCGTGCCCGCTTCCTGACCGCATCCGGCCATGTGCTTTTAATCATGAAATTTAGTGATTTGTAGTGAATTGCGGATGTTTGGGGTTTTCGGCTGTTCAAGTGGAACTTGTGGCTTATGAGTGGGTCGGGTTACATTCCTGACGATCATTTGTGAGCGGGCTGGGAACTTGCTGTGAGGCATCCTCGCCTGGCGGTCTCGCGCGCCCGAACAGGGCTCCCTGATTGTCGACGGGTCGGAGGATGACGGCACATGGGCCGTTCTGCTTGGCTGCTCGGAAACACCCGCCTGCTGCGCTGGGCGGTGATGGCGACACTGTTCCTCGCCGTCCCCGGACTGATCCAGCTGACGGCGGAACCCGCCAGGGCGGAACCGGCACCCCCGGTGCAGCCCGTCGCCCCGGTGCAGATGACAGGGTCGGCACAGGGCCGGCCCACCCACACGGACGCGAGCGCGACCATGGCGAAGCCGGACAGGCCGGCCGGCCCCGTGGTGAAGCCCAAGTGGCCCAAGAGGGCACTGCGCCCGGACTCGCGCCCCCTGCACCGGCGACCTGCGGAGCGCCGGCCGGAGAAGCGGACGGGTACGTCGAAGAAGCAGGAGAAGCCGGTGGAGGCCCCGAGGAAGACCGCCGCCTCCGGCGCGGCCGGCTGCCTGCACGCCGCCTGGTCGAGCTTCGTGACCTACACCTCGGGTGACACCGTCTCCTACGACGATCACGACTGGGTCGCCGTCTGGCCGACCCGGGGCGTGGCGCCGGACGACTTCCGGTGGACCGACAAGGGGCCCTGCGCCGTCAGCGGGGGCGGCAACCCGTCCTCTCCCGAGATCGTGGACATGTTCCCCGACGACGGTGCCTCCGTCTCCTCGCTGACCCCGCTGCTCGTGGCCCACGCCGCCTCCTCCGACAGCGGTTACACCCCGCTGCGCTACACCTTCGACGTCTGCCGGACCTTCGAGGAGGAGCCCGGAGAGTTCCCCTTCCCGATCCCCCCTGACGGCGAGGAGGAGTGGTGCTGGTCGTCGGGGCTCCAGCCCCCGGGGGTCAACACCATCCGGGTGCCCGCCGGCCGGCTCGCGTGGGGCAAGAACTACGTCTGGTCGTTCACCGCCACCGACACCTCCAGGGACGCGCAGGCGAGCTCGGAGCAACTGGCCTTCACCACCGGGGTCCGCCAGCACGGCATTACCTCCCAGCTCACCGCGCGCGGGGCGAACGGCCAGGAGTTCCACCAGCTGGCCGGGAACTACACGACGGCCTTCGTGGACGCGTCGGTCAAGACCGCCGGCCCCCAGCTCAACGTCACGCGTTCCTACAACAGCCAGGACCCCCGCACCACCGGCATGTTCGGCGCCGGCTGGTCGACCAGGTTCGACATGGGGATCAGAACCGAGGCGTTCGAGGGCGGCACCGCCCTGCTGGTCACCTACCCGGACGGGCGCAGGCTCCGGTTCGCCCCCAACGGTGACGGGACCTTCCAGCCGCCGCCCGGCATGCACGCCACGCTCGCACAGGTCACCGGCGGGGGCTGGCGGCTGATGGACAAGTCCTCCACCTCCTACACCTTCGACGCGACGGGCCGGCTGACCAGGGTCAGCGACAGCAGGGGACGGGCCCAGAACCTCACCTACGGCGGCGACGGCAGGCTCGCCAGGGTCGTCGCGGACGGCGGCAGGTCGCTGACGTTCGCCTGGACCGGCGCCCAGGTCACCTCCGTCTCCACCGACCCCGTCGGCGGCGCCCCGCTCACCTGGACCTACCAGTACGAGGCGGGCAAGCTCGTCAAGGCGTGCTCGCCGGTCGCGGCGCCCAACTGCACCTCGTACGCCTACGGCTCCGGCTCGCAGTACCAGAGCGTGGTCCAGGACGCCGACCCCGCCGGGTACTGGCGGTTCGGCGAGCCCCCGACCGTTCCGCGGCCCCAGCCGACGGGCCCGCCCGATCCCTTCTGCGAGCTCTACCCCGAGGAGTGCGAGGGGACGCCGACCACCACGGCGACCGGCCTGGGCTGGGCGGCGGGTAGCGCCGACTACCAGGGGGTGACCCTCGGCCAGACCGGGGCGCTCACCGGATCGGGCAACGGCGCGGCCACCTTCTCCTCGGCGGACGAGAACGTCAGCGAGGTCAAGCTTCCCGACCACGTCGTCCCCAGGCTCGGCTCCGACCTGGCGGTCGAGGCGTGGTTCAAGACCGCCTCCCACGGCATCGTCCTGTCGCTCCACGAGAACATCGCCGAATGGTTCGGTGCCACCGAGCCCACGATCTACGTGGGCACCGACGGCAGGCTCCGCGGCCAGTTCCGCACCGGCAGGGACGACGACCACGTCATCTCGCCCATCACCTCCGCCGCCCCGGTCAACAATAACCAGTGGCATCACGTCGTCCTGTCGGCGACCGGGCAGACCCAGACGCTCTACCTCGACGGCCAGCAGGTCGGGACCCTCGCCCGCAAGGCCGACAACAGCTGGCTGCCGCAGGCCACCGTGGGCAACGGGTTCATCGCGGACAACTGGCCGGCGACGATCCCCGAGGCCGGGGAGCCCGTCAGGTTCCCCTTCAACGGCCAGATCGACGAGTTCGCCCTCTACGACACGCCGCTCTCCGCCGCGCAGGTGACCGCGCACTACACCGCCGCCCGCACCGCGGTGCCGTACAAGCTCACCAAGATCACCCTGCCGTCGGGCCGGGTGTGGGCCGAGAACGTCTACGACGCCGCGACGGAGCGGATCAAGACGCACACCGACCAGCACGGAGGCGCCTGGCAGGTCGGTGTGCCGGTGTTCGACCCGGAGACCGGCATGTCGGTGGTCACGGTCACCGACCCGCACAACGGCAAGCTCCTCTACGAGCACGACGCGCTGCGCGGCTACCGCCAGGTGTCCGAGACCGACCAGCTTGGTAAGAAGAGCGTCACCGAGTACGACGAGGGCGGTTTCCCGCTGGTGGAGACCGACCGCAACGGAGAGATCTCCTACTTCGGGCACGACAAGCGGGGCAACCGGATCTTCGAGGCGCAGTGCGGCAGTGACTGGAGCAGTCCCTTCCCGTGCACGACGGAGTACAACTCCTACTACCTGAACGCCGCCAACGAGTTCGACGCCCGCAACGACCAGCTCGTCGTCTCCCGCGACGGCAGGTCGGCGTCGGAGACCGACGACACCTACGCGACCCGCTGGGAGTTCGACACCTTCGGCGACCTGCTCAAGGAGACGACCCCCGCGACCCCCGACTTCCCCAACGGCCGCTCCTCGACGTACACCTACACCGACGGCACCGAGCCCGCCGTAGGCGGCGGCCTCACTCCGGCGGGGCTGCTGGAGTCGGAGAAG
This sequence comes from Streptosporangium sp. NPDC002721, assembly GCF_042888905.1. Taxonomy (NCBI): domain Bacteria; kingdom Bacillati; phylum Actinomycetota; class Actinomycetes; order Streptosporangiales; family Streptosporangiaceae; genus Streptosporangium; species Streptosporangium sp. NPDC002721. The sequence continues at coordinate 93,130 of NZ_JBIAQI010000016.1, read as the reverse complement.
GACGCCAAGGGCAACGAGACCGCCTACCGCTACACCGTCTCCGGCGACCTGGCCGAGGAGAAGGACCCGTCGAACCTGGTGACGACGTACGGCCACGACGCGCTGGGCCGGGTCACGTCGAGGAAGGAGGTGTCGCAGGCCAACCCCGCCGGCATCACGACCAGGTTCACCTATGACGGCGCGGGCCGTCTCGTGACCCACACCGGGGCCGGGGTCAGGAACGAGGTCACCGGTGTCACGCACACCACCGAGACGCGCTCGGCGTACGACGCCGACGGCCTCAAGCTGAGCGAGACCGTCGTCGACCTCACCGGGGGAGACCCCGAGCGCAAGGTCGCCTACACCTACGACACCTACGGCCGGGTGGAGACGATCACCGGCGCCGAGGGCGGGGTGATCCGGCACGCCTGGGACCACACCGGCGCGCGCACCGGGACGACCGACGAGCTGGGCAACGTCCTGAGCTACGCCTACAGCGTGCGGGGCGAGCTGACCTCGCGCACCCTGAAGAACTGGCGGGGCAGCCCGGTCAACCCGCAGACCCCCAGGGACCTGGTCCTGGAGTCCTTCACCTACGACCCCGAGGGCCGCCTGGCCACCAGGACCGACGTGATGGGCCGCAAGCTGTCGCGCACCTACTTCCCCGACGACTCCCCGGCCCGGATCATCGCCGAGGACGTCAGGCTGAACGGCGACACCGATCCCTGGAACGTGGTCCTGGAGGACAACACCTACGACGCGGCGGGGAACCTCGTCAGCCAGATCACCGGGGACGGGGCCGAGGAGACCGTCTACGTCTACGACGCCGCCGACCGCCTCACCTCCGAGACGTTCGACCCCCAGGGGTTGGCCCGTAAGACGGCCTACGTCTACGACGCCAACGACAACGTGACCAAGGAGACGTCGACCGCCGCCGGGACGACCCGCACGGAGGTGACCGAGGCGGCCTACAACGCCGACGACCTGCTGACGCGCAGGACGGTGGAGAACGGCGCCCAGGACATCGTCACCTCCTGGACGGTCGACGACCGGGGCCTGGTCGTCGCGATGACCGAACCGCGGGGCAACGCGCAGGGCGCGAACGCGGCCGACTTCACCACCGCCTACCGCTACGACACGGCCGAGCAGCTGATCGAGGTCAAGGCGCCGCAGGTCAAGGTGGAGAAGGCCGGGACAGTGGCCGACGCCCGCCCGACCCTCAGGTACGGCTACGACAGCGCGGGCCGCAGGACGCACTCGGTCGACGCCGAGGGCGGGACCACCACGAAGGCCTTCGACCGGCTGGGGCGCACCACCTCGGTGACGGGAGCGGCCTACACCCCGCCCGGCGGCAGCACGCTGACCCCGAAGACGAGCTACGCCTACGACGCCGCCGGCAGGGTCACCAAGTACACCGACGCCCGCGGATCGGTGTGGAACACCGAGTACGACGCGCTGGACAACCGGGTGCGCGTGACCGAGCCGGGGCCGAACGGCCAGCCGGGCGGCCAGTGGACCTACGAGTACGACACCGCCGGTGAGCTGCTGGCGAGCGTCAACCCCCTGGGCGCGCGGACGCAGGCGACCTACGACGACCTCGGCCGCCAGATCACCGCGACGATCGTGGAACGCAAGCCGACGCCGAAGACGCTGATCACGCGGATGGAGTACGACCAGTCCGGCAACAAGGTCAAGGAGACCCTGCCGGGCAGCGGGCGAGTCTTCGAATACGCGTACAACCCCGCCGGGGAGGTCGTCTCCGAGACCGACCCCCTGAACAAGGTGACCAGGTACCAGTACGACCTGGCCGGCCGCACCGTCAAGGTCACCGACCCCCTCGAGAACGCCTCCGTCACCGAGTACGACCTGGCCGGCAGGGAGACCGCGGTCAAGGACCTCAACAGCTCCGGAGTGACGCAGCGCACGTTCGGCACCGGGTACGACGTGGCCGGCAACCCGGTCACCGAGACCTCGGGCGAGAACCGGGTCGTGCGGCGCTCCTACGACGCGACCGGGGCGATGGTCGAGCTGGTGGAACCGGTCACGGACACCGACTCGATCACGACCACGTTCGGGTACGACGCGAACGGCGAGATGACCCGGAGCACCGACGGGCGGGGCAACACGGTCTGGACGGCCTACAACAGCCTCGGCCTGCCGGAATCGGTGATCGAGCCCGTCACGCAGGCGCACCCGGCGGCGGCCGACCGGACGTGGACCACCCTCTACGACGCGGCCGGCAACACCACCGCCGTCGTGCAGCCCGGCGGGGTCCGTGTCGACAGGGAGTACGACCACCTCGGGCGGCTCACCAAGGAGACCGGCACGGGCACGCAGGCCGCCACGCCGGTGCGCGTCTACGGCTACGACCTGGCCGGGCGGGACACCGCCATCGGCGACTACAACCTGGAGTACGACGACAGGGGGCTGCTGACCAAGGTCTCCAAGGGGACCACCCAGGTGGCCGCCTTCGCCTACGACGACACGGGCAACGTGACCCAGCGGGTGGACCCGTCAGGGACGGCGACCTTCGGCTGGGACGTCGACGACCGGCTGAGGACGGCGGGCGAACCCGTGACGGGCCGTTCCTTCACCTACGGCTACGACGACGCCGACCGATTGACCTCGCTGACCTCGGCGACGCCGAGGACGACGCAGGCGTTCGGCTACGACGCGATGGACCGCATCACCAGCCACTCGCTGAGGAACACCTCCGGCACCGAGATCGCGAAGATCACCTACGGCTGGAACAAGGACGACAGCCTCGTCTCCAAGACGACGACCGGCACGGCCGGCGCCGGCGCCAACACCTACGGCTACGACCACGCCGGGCGGATGACCTCGTGGAAGGCGCCGAACGGGAACGTCACCACCTACGAGTGGGACGCCTCGGGCAACCGGACACGCGCCGGGAGCGAGACCTTCGCCTACGACCAGCGCAACCGGGTGACCTCGGGCGGCGGGACGGACTACACCTACACGCCGCGCGGCACGCTCGCCACCGAGACCACCGGCGGGGTCACCAGGAACCTGACGTTCGACGCCTTCGACCGGCTGGTCACCGACGGGGACGCCACCTACGCCTACGACGGCCTCGGCCGCCTGGCCTCCCGCACCCAGGGAGGCTCGACGGAGAACTTCGCCTACTCCGGGCTGGAGAACGACATCGTCGCGGTGACCGACGGGGCGGGCGCCGTCAAGGCCAGGTACGGCCGGGACCCGTCCGGTGACCTGCTCGGCCTCAAGGAGGGGACCGCCGCCGCCGTCGGGGTGATGTCGGACCAGCACGGTGACCTGGTGGGCACCTTCTCCGGCACCGCGCTGGTCGACTCCACCGCCTACGACCCGTACGGCGAGGTGACGGCCAGGACCGGGACGGCCGCCAGGCTGGGGTACCAGGGGGAGTACACCGACCCGGTCACCGGCAAGGTGAACATGCACGCCCGCTGGTACGTGCCCGGAACCGGCGGGTTCGCCTCCCGCGACGACGTGACGCTGAGCCCCTACCCGTCGATCAACCTCAACCGCTACACCTACGCCATGGGCGACCCGATGTCGCTCGACGACCCGACCGGCAACTGCCCGTTCTGCATCCCGCTGCTGTTCCACGCCGCGCGGATCGCGGCGCAGATCATCGCCCGGCAGATCGCGCAGCGGATCGCCGCCGAGGCCGCCAAGCGGATCGCGGCGGAGGCGGCCAAGCGGATCGCCGCCGAGGCCGCGAAGAGGGCCGCCAAGCAGGCGGCGAAGCAGGCCGCCAAACAGGCCGCGAAGAAGGCCGCGAAACAGAGCGCCAAGCAGGCCGCCAAGCAGGGGGCCAAGAAGGCCGCGAAACAGAGCGCGAAGAAGGCGGCCAAGCAGGGGATCAAGAAGGGGATCAAACAGGCCGTCAAGAAGGGCATCAAGCAGGCCCGCAAACAGGTCGGCAAGAAGGTGACCAAGCAGGCCGCCAAGAAGGCGGCGAAGAAGGTCGCCAAGAAGACGGCCAAGTCCACCAAGAAGGCGGTCAAGAAGGCCGCGAAGCAGGTCGCCAAGACCACCAAGAAGGCCGCCACGAAGGCGAAGTCCAAGGCCAAGGGCAAGTCGACCAAGTCGAAGCAGCAGCAGAAGAACGAGGTCTCCATCGAGATCGGCGGTGACGCCGGCGACATCGGCAGCGCCGAGCCGGTCGACCTGGGCATCGAGTTCTGCGGCAGCTTCAAGGCCTGCGTGAAGGACGTCGTCGAGGACCTCGTCGAGAACAGCACCGAGGACCTGGTCGACGACATCATCGACGAGGTCGCCCCCGACCTGCCCGTGGACCTCCCCGGAGCGGGGGGCTCGTGCGACGGCGGGCGCAAGCCCAACAGCTTCGTGCCCGGCACCCGGGTCCTGATGGCCGACGGCTCCACCAGGGCCATCGAGGACGTCAGGGTCGGCGACCACGTCGCGGCCACCGACCCCGCCTCCGGCGTCACCGAGGCCAGGCCCGTCACCACCCTGATCACCGGCGACGGCGTCAAGGACCTGGTCCGCGTCACCATCGACCTCGACGGCCTCCGCGGCGACGCCACCGACGTCGTCACCGCCACGGACGAGCACCCGTTCTGGGTCCCGTCCCTGCGCGAATGGGTGAACGCCGGAGACCTCGAACCGGGCATGTGGCTGCGCACCTCAGCCGGCACCCACGTCCAGATCACCGCCCTCAAGAAGTCGACCGCCGTCCAGCGAGTCCACAACCTGACGGTCGACGGCCTGCACACGTATCACGTTGTCGCAGGCGATCACGATGTTCTTGTTCACAACAGCGGTCCAGGAAAGCCTGACGATGAACTTCTGTCGGATGCAAAATCTTTGCACGAAACAATGCGTTCGTCGTATGGAGACCGTGCCTACAATGGTACAACTGTTGCAACCGGCGAATTTGGTGGAGAGCACGTCTATACAGTTAATCGAAACAAGACGAATCCCGCTATGCGAACGTTGGCGGATAGCCTTGGATATACGCGGGTTAGCGGATCGAAGTATATGGGTCCGAATCAGACTGACGCAGAGCAGGTAATGCTAAATGCTGTGGATAATGGGCGCCTTTCGGATCAGGGTAGAATGGCAACCTCTCGCCCGCCGTGTGGGCCCAGTCGACAGGACTGTGCCGGACGGATTGGCGAATATCCAGGTATTGATCTAGTTGGAGGGTGCTGATGTTGCTCTGGGACTATGAGATGGCTTCAGAGCGAGAAAATCTAGCTATCCTTAGTCTGCCTGAACGGCTTGCGTTGGCCGTGGTGGCCATCGAGTGGACGTTGGAAACGATGTCCCCACCAATCCAAGATGGTGCCACGCTCGCTTTCCTGGATAAGGCCTTAAGAGCTTTCCGTCATGCTGTAGCTGAAAATCGAGGGTCAGTTTCGGAGCAGCCAGAACTTGTGGAAGAATTTGATGACGTGTACGAGGGAACCGAAGAGCCCGGCACCGCTCATCTTCTTTCGGCGGTAATGGAGTGTTGTGAAGCTTCCGACGGCCTGAACGCAGAAGGGGCGTATAACGTTCTTTCTTACTGTTATGAAGGGGCAATGGACAGGGAAGACATCGCCGATCTAAACGTAGAGGCTGAGCGCAATAACAGGCGATGTAATTCAGTGATTTTATATCAACGCGACCTTGTTCGAAGTGCGCTAATTCGTGGCGGTCATAAAGGTTTCTGATCTGTATTTAACATGAAAATTCCGTGAAAAGATCGGGCTCCGCCGTCTGGCCTGTGGTGATCAGTGAAATATCTTGTTACCGGCACCCGGAGGCGTGGGTGCCGGCGGTGGTGTGGGGTTACTTCACGAGACCGGCGACCAGGTGGCGCAGCTCGATGTGACCGGCCTTGAGCTCGGCGACATCGCCCTCGACGCGCTTCATGGAGAGCTCCAGGTTGCCGACGGAGCGCTTGACCACGGAGATCTCCTCGCGGAGCTCGGCGTGACCGGCGCGCATCTCGGCGCGCAGTTCGTCCTGCCCGGCGCGCAGTTCGTCCTGTCCGGCGCGGAGTTCGTCCTGTCCGGCGCGGAGTTCGTCCTGCCCGGTTCGGAGCTTGTCCATGTCCGCCCGCATTTCAGACATCTCCGTCCGGATTCCGGACACCTCCGTTCGCAGGTCGGCCAGAACCTCCAGGATCCCGGCGTTGATCACCTTGTTCTCCTCGTTCGCCAGGCGAAACTTGGCGACGTCCGTCTCCAGGACGCGCAGGCGGGTGTCGGTCGTGTCCATTCTGTCTTCTCCTTGCCATCGACCAGCGGGGGGACCGGACCTGGTTCCGTGGCGTGGAGGGCGCTCACAGGGAGGGTTGCTCAGGCGGCGTCGCCAGGTTACTGAATGTCATGGGTCCGTCGCCACTCGTGAGCGAGGTTTCGCGGGGTGCCGGACGAGGAGGGGACGAGGTCCGCACCTCTTGGGGGAAAAGACTTACACCGGGTGGAAAAGAACGACCACCCGTCGCGCGTCCGGGGGACGGCGGCGGGTGGTCGTGGAAATCGGGAGGGGGAGGAGGTCAGGTGACCCTGGACTTGGGGGCGGAGAAGGTGTTGCAGGAGCCGGGGGTCTCCTGCTTGAAGCCACGGGTCACCCAGTAGGTGATGCTCTTGGTCGTTCCGTGGCTGGCCGTGCTGTAGGCGGCGCTCAGGACGTACCTGAAGTCCGACTCGCGGCGGCCGAGGGAGCGCCAGATGCTGCCGATGAAGGCGCCGCTCAGGCACTCGGCCTGGAGCTCGACCTTGCGCAGCTCGGGCAGGTACGCCTTGTCGTTCTTGTACTTCCGGTTGAACACCGTGGGCAGGATCCCGGAGAGCTGCTGGACGTGGTGACCGTACTCGTGGGCCAGGGTCTGCAGCAGGAACAGCTCGGTCGCCTGGGAGAGGATCCCCTTGTCGAGGTAGAAGGTGATCTTCTTGTTCAGCGAGCAGTAGACCGCCTGGGCGCCCTTGGGGAACTTGCCGCAGCCGGTCGGGACGCCGACGCGCGTGGTGACCGCGAACTTGGGCTTGGAGAACGGCAGTTTCGCCTTGGAGAACTGGTACGCCCAGCCCTCGTTGAGGCAGTCCAGAGCGAAGCTGAGATAGGTCTCGGCGGTTTCCAGGTCGTCGTTGTAGACCGGCTGCTCCGGACAGGCATCCGGTTCGAGCTTGCCCGTCTTGTAGATCGGGTTGGCGGTCAGGGCGGCTTTGCCCGTGGGCACCGGCGCGAGCCGGCCGGTGGTGACCGCGGCGCCCGCCGTACCGGCGAGCAGCGTGCTCACCAGCACGCCGGAGAGCAGTGCGATAAGGGGGATGCGCATGATCCTCAACCCTAGGGGAGGTTAAAGGGGGGGTAAAGCGGATATGCGGCCACCCTTGGCAGGAGTGGCCGCACATCGCGGTTTCGTGCTGGAGTCGGGCCTCGTGCCGGGAATCAGCCGGCTTCGCACCGGAGGTCGGCCGGTGCGAGGCGTACCGGGCGTCGGGCGACAGGTCAGGCGACGCGGCCGGAGGGGGCCGTCCAGGTGTTGCAGCCGGACGGGGAGCCCGCGTCGAAGCCGCGCTCCATCCAGTAGGCCTGGCTGCGGCCCTTGCCGTGGTCGTTCTTGGGCCAGTTCTTGTGCCCGTTGGCGCTGACCCAGTTGACCATCGCCTCCCACTGCGCCTGCTCGACCGGCAGGTCGTCGGCGGCCTGGCGCAGGAAGGCGGAGGCCAGGCAGTCGGCCTGCAGTTCGAGGCGGCGGGAGAAGGCCAGCTTGGTGGACGAGGAGGCCCGCCAGATGCTGCGGCCGTAGTAGTCCATGATGCCCGCGAGGCGCTGCACGTGGTGGCCGTACTCGTGGGCGATGAACTGGGCGTGGTTGGCCGGGTGGGCGTTCTTCAGGACCTCACGCGTGACGGCGATGTAGATGGTGCGGTTGCTGGAGCAGTACAGCCCCCCGGCGCTGCTGGGCCACCGGCCGCAGGGGGTGGTCACCTTGGTGGTGGTGAAACGTAGCTTGGGGTGGGAGAAGCCCAGGTTGGTCTTCCTGAACTGGGTCTTCCAGGCCAGGTTCAGGCAGCGGATGAGCTTGGTGACGAAGGTTCGGTAGGACGCCGCGCTCCCCGCGCGGATCTGTCCGGCCTGGCAGCGCATGGTGGGCAGGGTGCCGGTGCGGTAGAGGGGACTGGCCGTAGCGGCGGCCCGGCCGCGCGGGGGTGCCTGCTCCCCGGCGGACTCCTTGGCGGAGGCGGTGGAGGTATTCGTACCCGACGCCACCCCGGTGACCGGCGCGACCTGCTGCGAGGCGGAGGGCGCGACGGTCCGCGAGGCGGACGCGCTGACGGGGTCCAGGCCCGCCACCAGGGCAAACGTCAACGAGGCGGCAACAAGAGACGATAGTTGCCTAAAGGGGAGAGTTTTCATGGTGGGGCAAAGGTTATTGCAAGTGTGGATAAAGCGTGCAGAATCGCCGCTCCCGGGGGTTGCGTTCCCCGGCGCAACTAGACTCGTCGTGACGTTGACTGGACAGAGGGGATGATTCCGTGAGCGAGCGGACCGGGCAGCCTGGAAATCTTCTGGAGTCGGTCAAGGGACCAGGGGACCTCAAGCGCTTGGCGGTGGACGAGCTACCGGTCCTCGCCACCGAGATCAGGGAACTCCTGATCGCCTCCACCGCCCGCAGCGGAGGCCACCTCGGCCCCAACCTCGGCGTCGTCGAGCTGACGATCGCGATGCACCGCGTCTTCGACTCGCCACGCGACCGCATCCTGTGGGACACCGGCCACCAGGCCTACGTCCACAAGATGCTCACCGGCCGGGCCGGGCAGTTCGACACGCTCCGCCAGGAGGGCGGCCTGTCGGGCTACCCGAGCCAGAGCGAGTCCGAGCACGACATCATCGAGAACTCCCACGCCTCGACCGCGCTGTCGTACGCCGACGGCCTGGCCAAGGCGTACCGGCTAAAGGGCGAGGCCGACCGCACGGTCGTCGCGGTGATCGGGGACGGCGCGCTCACCGGCGGCATGGCCTGGGAGGCGCTCAACAACATCGCGGCGCGCAAGGACCTGCCGCTGATCATCGTGGTCAACGACAACGGCCGCTCCTACTCGCCGACCATCGGCGGGCTCGCCTCCCACCTGGCCTCGCTGCGCACGAACCAGCGCTACGAGGACGTGCTCGACTTCGTCAAGGGCAACCTGACCAAGGTCCCGGTGGTCGGCGCCCCCGTCTACGACGCCCTGCACGGGGTCAAGAAGGGCCTCAAGGACGTCCTGGCCCCGCAGGTCATGTTCGAGGACCTCGGCCTGAAGTACATCGGGCTGGTCGACGGCCACGACGAGCAGGCCGTGGAGGCCGCGCTGCGCAGGGCCCGCGACTTCCGCCGCCCGGTGATCGTGCACGTGCTCACCAAGAAGGGCTTCGGCTACTCCCCGGCGGAGAACCACGACGAGGACTGCTTCCACTCGCCGGGCGTCTTCGACCCGCTGACCGGCGAGGAGAAGCCGAAGCCGCACGGCTGGACCAACGTCTTCGGCCAGGAGATGGTGCGCCTGGGCGCCGAGCGGCGCGACATCGTGGCGATCACCGCCGCGATGCTCGGCCCCACCGGCCTGATCCCGTTCTCCGAGGCCTACCCCGACCGCCTCTACGACGTCGGCATCGCCGAGCAGCACGCCCTGACCAGCGCCGCCGGTCTGGCGCTCGGCGGCCTGCACCCGGTGGTGGCCGTCTACGCCACCTTCCTCAACCGGGCCTTCGACCAGCTCCTGATGGACGTCGCCCTGCACCGGCTCCCCGTCACGGTCGTGCTCGACCGGGCGGGCGTCACCGGCGACGACGGCGCCAGCCACAACGGCATGTGGGACCTGTCGATCCTGCAGGTCGTCCCCGGCCTGTCGGTCGCCGTCCCCCGCGACGAGCCCCGCCTGCGCGAGCTGCTGGCCGAGGCGGTGGAGGTCGACGACGGCCCGACCGTCCTGCGTTACCCCAAGGGGGCGGTGGGCGCCGAGATCGAGGCGGTCGGCCGCCTCGGCGAGATGGACGTCCTGCGCGCGGGCGACGACCCCGACGTGCTGCTCGTGGCCGTGGGCCCGATGGCCGGGCTGTGCCTGGAGGCCGCAGACCTGCTCGACGCCCAGGGCATCTCCGCCACGGTGGTGGACCCGCGCTGGGTCAAGCCCCTGGACGAGGCCCTGGTGCCGGCCGCCCGCGCCCACAAGCTGGTCGTGGTGGTCGAGGACAACGGCCGGGTGGGCGCGGTCGGCGACGCGGTGGCCCGCATGCTGCGCGACGCCGACGTGGACGTCCCGGTCCGCACCTACGGCATCCCGCAGCGCTTCCTCGACCACGCCAAGCGCCCGAAGATCCTCGGTGAGATCGGCCTGACCTCGCAGGACATCGCCCGCCAGATCACCGAGGCGATCGCGAAGCGCTCCCCGGCCCTGGAGAACCACCCGACCCGCTGACAGCGTCTCCAGCGTCTCCGGTACCCCCGGCCCGGTCACCTGGGAGCCCTCTGCCCTGACCGGCCGGGGCTCCCGGCCCGGCTATCCCAGGACCTTGCCGCTCGCGTCGCCGGTGCCCGCCCCCTCCCGGGGCGGGCGGGCGGGCGCGGTGGTTGATCACGATGAGGCTCGCCGCCACGACGGCCACGCACACGGAGATCGGCACCAGCAGGTGCCGGTTCTGGCGCAGGGCCTCGCCCGCGAGGGCGCCCAGCGACAGGTGGACGCTCACCCAGACCGCGCCGCCCACCAGGGCCCGGCGGATGAAGCGCGCGTACGGCACGCTCAGGGTCCCGGCGACGATCGGGACGAGCGAGCCGACCACGGGCAGGAAGCAGGCCACCGCCAGAGCCGGGCCGCTGCCCGCGTCCGTGCCGGTACCCGTGACGCTGCCCCTGCTCTCGCCCCTGCCCGTGTCCGTGCCCTTGCCCGCGTTCGTGTCCATGCCCGCGTTCGTGTCCATGCCCGCACCCACACCCGGGTCCGCGCCCGCGCCCGTTCTTACGCTCACACCCGAGCTCACACCCGAGCTCACGCCCGTTCCCGCGCCCGTGAGCAGTCGCTCGGCCCGTGACCAGCGGTGCTCGCCGATCCGGCGGCCGGCCCTGCCGTGGCGCAGCCGCGAGCCGTACCGGCGGCCGACGAGCCAGCCGCCGGTCGCGTACAGCGCGTACCCGGCGCACCCGGCGGCCCCCACCACCGCGATGCCCCATGGATCCGCCAGCGTCGCCCCCGCCACGAGGAGAGCCGCGACCCCGGGGATCAGCGACCCGGCGAACGCCAGCACGGCGAGGAGTATCGAGCCGACCAGGTACGGAGACGACGACTGCAGCATGTCCAGGAGCATTGCCCCAGGATCGCCGCCGCAGGTGACGGGCGGCATCGGGGACCGCCCCCCAAACAACCCCGAGTTCGCCGTTCGGCCGCCGATCGACTGGGCATGTGATCTGGGACCATGAATGTGACCTAGGACACAGTGCCGGCGGCCGAGGAGGGACCATGAGTGTCTTGCGCGTCAAGTCGGTGGAGCAGTCGATCTCCGATACCGAGGCCCCCGAACATCGGCTGCGTAAGGATCTCAGTGCGCTGGACCTCACCGTCTTCGGCATCGGCGTCGTCATCGGCACCGGCATCTTCGTGCTCACCGGCCGGGTCGCCAGGGAGATGGCCGGGCCCGCGGTCGCCCTGTCCTTCGTGGTCGCGGGTGTCGTCTGCGCGCTGGCGGCGCTCTGCTACGCCGAGTTCGCCTCGACCGTCCCGGTGGCCGGGTCCGCCTACACCTTCGCCTTCGCCACCCTCGGCGAGTTCCCCGCCTGGATCATCGGCTGGGACCTGATGCTGGAGATGATGCTCGGCGCCGCGGTCGTCGCGGTCGGCTGGTCGGGATACCTGACCTCGCTGCTGGCGTCCATGGGGATAACCCTGCCCGCCGCGATCGCGGGGGAGGGGGCGGCGTTCAACCTGCCCGCCGCGCTGATCGTGCTGATCCTGACCGCGATCCTCGTCGTCGGGATCAAGCTGTCGTCCCGGTTCAACCTGGTCATCGTCACGATCAAGCTCGCGGTCATCCTGCTGGTGGTCGTGGCCGGGCTGTTCTTCGTCAGGGCCGTCAACTACTCGCCGTTCGTCCCGCCGGCGAAGCCGACCCCCGCGGTGGAGGGGATGTCCGCGCCGCTGATCCAGGTGCTGTTCGGGATCACCCCGGTCGCGTTCGGGGTACTGGGCATCTTCAGTGCCGCGGCCATCGTGTTCTTCGCCTACATCGGCTTCGACGTGGTCGCCACCGCCGCCGAGGAGACGCGCGACCCGCAGCGGGACCTGCCCATCGGCATCCTGGCCTCGCTCGGCATCTGCACGGTGCTCTACGTCGCGGTCTCCATGGTCGTCGTGGGCATGCAGCCCTACGGTCAGCTGAGTGAGGCGGCGCCGCTGGCAGACGCGTTCAAGGCGGTCGGCCAGACCTGGGCCGCGTCGCTGATCAGCGTCGGCGCGCTGGCCGGCCTGACGACGGTCGTGATGATCCTCATGATGGGAATGTCGCGGGTGATGTTCGCCATGTGCCGCGACAACCTGCTGCCGCGCGGGCTGGCCAGGGTGCACCCCAGGTACCGGACCCCGTACCTCATCACCATCATGATGGGCGTCGTCGTCGCGGCCCTGGCCGGGCTGGTGCCGCTGTCCACCATCGCCGAGCTGGTCAACATCGGCACGCTCTTCGCGTTCGTGGTGGTCTCGATCGCGGTGGTCATCCTCCGCCGTACCCGCCCCGACCTGCCGCGTTCCTTCCGCACCCCGCTGGTGCCGCTGGTGCCGATCCTGTCGGTGCTCGCCTGCCTCTACCTGATGCTCAACCTCCCGGTGGAGACCTGGCTCAGGTTCGTGGCGTGGATGCTCCTGGGCATCCTGATCTACTTCGGGTACGGCCACCGGCACAGCAGGCTGTCGGGACGCTGACGGCCCCCCCGCCACGAAGGACAGGGGGGCCGTACGGGAGAAGACGTCAGGCGGGGACCGAGGCCACGCCCGGGGGCAGGAAGCGCGGCTCGGCGATGCCCGCCCGGTCGAGGTACGGCGTGACGCCGCCCAGGTGGAACGGCCAGCCCGCGCCGAGGATCATGCACAGGTCGATGTCCTGGGGAGCCGAGACCACGCCCTCCTGGAGCATGAGGCGGATCTCCTCGGCCAGCGCCCGCAGCGCCCGCAGCCGGACCTCCTCGGCCGTGGACGGGGAGGTGCCGCCGGTGAAGAGGGCCACCGCCTCGGGGTCCAGCGAGAAGTCGGGCGCGTAGACGCCCGGCTTGCCCGCCGCGACCAGCCGGGCGAGGTTCTCCGACACCCCGTAGCGGGCCGGGAAGGCCTCGTGCATCGTCTCGGCGACGTGCAGCGCCACGGCGGGGCCGACCAGCTGCATCAGCGCGAACGGGGTCATCGGCAGGCCGAGCCCGTCCAGCGCGTGGTCGGCGACCTCCAGCGGGGTGCCCTCGTCGACGGCGCCGATGACCTCGCCCATGAAGCGCGTCAGCAGGCGGTTGACCACGAACGCGGGCGCGTCCTTGACCAGCACCGACGACTTCTTCAGCGACCGCCCGACGGAGAAGGCCGTGGCGAGCGTCGCGTCGTCGGTCTCGGCCCCCCGCACGATCTCCAGCAGCGGCATCACCGCGACCGGGTTGAAGAAGTGGAAGCCCACCACGCGCTCGGGGTGGCGCAGTCCCGAGGCCATCTCGGTCAGCGAGAGCGAGGAGGTGTTGGTGGCCAGCACGCACTCGGCGGAGACGACCTCCTCCACCTCGGCGAACACCTTCCGCTTGACCTTCATGTCCTCGAACACGGCCTCGATGACGAAGTCGGCGTCGGCGAACGCGTCCTTGGTCAGCGAGCCGGTCACCAGGGCCCTGAGCCGGTTGGCCTGGTCGGCGGAGACGCGCCCCTTGCCGAGCAGCTTGTCCACCTCGGCGTGGACGTAGCCCACACCCTTGTCCAGCCGGTCCTGGTCCAGGTCGGTCAGCACGACCGGGACCTCCAGGCGGCGGGCGAACAGCAGCGCCATCTGCGAGGCCATCAGGCCCGCGCCGACGACGCCGACCTTGGTCACCTTGCGGGCCAGCGCCTTGTCGGGGGCGCCCGCGGGCTTCTTGGCCCGCCGCTGGACCAGGTCGAAGGAGTACAGGCCGGCGCGGAGCTCGTCGCCCATGAGGAGGTCGGCCAGGGCCCGGTCCTCGGCGTCGAAGCCCTCGTCGCGCGAGGCGGTGCGGGCCAGCTCGACCAGCTCCAGCGCCCGGTAGGGGGCCGGGGAGGCGCCGTGCAGCCTCATGTCGAGCAGGAAGCGCGCGTCGGCGACCGTCTTGGCCCAGTCCTGCCCGGTGTCGTCCCCGGTGTGGTCGGTACGGGTGACCGTCACCTCGCCGCGCAGCACCCGGGCGGCCCAGCGCAGCGACTCCTCCAGGAAGTCGGCGGGCTCGAACATCGCGTCGGCGACCCCGAGCGCGAACGCCTCCCTGCCCTTGGTCATGCGGTTCTGCGCGAGCGGGTTCTCGACGATCAGCTTGACGGCCGCGGCCGGGCCGATCAGGCGGGGCAGCAGCTGGGTGCCGCCCCAGCCGGGGACCAGGCCGAGGAAGCACTCGGGCAGCGCCACGGCGGGCACGCCGGAGGAGATGGTCCGGTACGTGCAGTGCAGCGCGACCTCCAGGCCGCCGCCCATCGCCGCGCCGTTGACGAACGCGAACGACGGCACGTCCAGCTCGCCCAGGCGGCGGAACACGTCGTGTCCCAGCTTGCCGATCTGAAGGGCCTGGTCCCGCTCGGAGACCAGCGCGGCGCCCTTGAGGTCGGCGCCGACGGCGAAGACGAACGGCTTGCCGACGACGCCGACGGCCGCCAGGTCGCCGCGCCCGGCGACCGCGTCCAGGGCCTCGCCCAGCGAGGTCAGCCCGCCGGGGCCGAACGTCGACGGCTTGGTGTGGTCGAAGCCGTTGTCCAGCGTGATCAGGGCGAGGGTGCCCGCCCCGTAGGGCAGCTCCACGTCGCGGACGACCGCCCGGGTGACGACCTCGTCGGCGAAGAGCCCGGTGATGTCGGTGCCGTCAGTGTTCGTGTCCGTCTTGATGTCCGTCACTTCTCGCCCTCCCAGCCGAGGTTCTCCCAGATGACCGTTCCGCCCATGCCCAGGCCCACGCACATCGTGGTCACGCCGTAGCGGACGTCGGGGCGCTCGCCGAACTCGCGGGCGAGCTGCGTCATCAGGCGCACCCCGGAGGAGGCGAGCGGGTGGCCGAAGGCGATGGCGCCGCCGTAGGGGTTGACCCGGGGGTCGTCGTCGGCGATGCCGAAGTGCTCCAGGAACGCCAGCACCTGCACGGCGAACGCCTCGTTGATCTCGAACAGCCCCAGGTCGGAGATGGAGAGCCCGGCCAGGCGCAGCGCCCGCTCGGTGGACGGGATCGGCCCGACGCCCATCACCTCGGGGTCCACGCCCGCGAAGGCGTACGAGACCAGGCGCATCTTCGGCGTGAGGCCGAGCTCCTCCGCCACGTCGGCGGCGGCCAGGACGCAGCCGGTGGCGCCGTCGTTGATGCCGGAGGCGTTGCCCGCGGTGACCCGGCCGTGCGGGCGGAACGGGGTCTTCAGGCCGGCGAGGCCCTCCAGCGTGGTGCCGGGGCGGGGGGCCTCGTCGGCCGTGGCCAGCCCCCAGCCCTTCTCCGCCGACCTGGTCGCCGTCGGGACCAGGTCAGGCTGGATCCTGCCGTCGGCGTACGCCTTGGCGACCTTCTCCTGGGAGGCGAGGGCGAAGGCGTCCGCGCGGTCCTTGGTGATGGAGGGGTAGCGGTCGTGCAGGTTCTCGGCGGTCATGCCCATGACGAGGGCGGAGCCGTCCACGAGCTGCTCGGCCAGGAAGCGGGGGTTGGGGTCGACGCCCTCGCCCATGGGGTGGCGGCCCATGTGCTCGACGCCGCCGGCGATGGCGACGTCGTAGGCGCCGAAGGCGATGCCGCCGGCGACCGAGGTCACCGCGGTCATCGCGCCCGCGCACATGCGGTCGATCGAGTAGCCGGGCACGGTCTTGGGCAGCCCGGCCAGGATCGCGGCGGAGCGGCCCAGGGTGAGGCCCTGGTCGCCGATCTGCGTGGTGGCCGCGATGGCCACCTCGTCGACACGCTCGGGAGGCAGATTCGGGTTACGCCGGATCAGCTCGCGGATGACGCGGATCACCAGGTCGTCGGCGCGCGTCTCGGCGTACAGGCCCTTGGGGCCCGACCTGCCGAATGGTGTGCGCACACCGTCGACGAATACGACGTCACGAGACGAAGGCACGGGGTTCGCTCCTCGTTGCTGGATGGCTTCGCCACCATGCTACTCGTCAGTAACAACGCTTGGCGCGGCCGGGCGCGCGAGAGGTGGGTAAGTTGTCCCCAAGAGTGTGCGGGCCTGCGGGGTCCCACCTCGCGGGCCGTGTCGGGGATGCGGGGCGGGGGGTAACTCTGGCAGACTTTGGAAAACGCTTTCCTGGAGGTTGTCGGTGGTCACGCTTGAGGATGTCGCCCGGCAGGCGGGCGTCTCGCTCGCCACGGCGTCGCGGGTGCTCAACGGCAGCACCAGACAGGTGGGCGCCTCCCTGCGGGCCAAGGTGGAGCTGGCCGCCGCCGAGCTGGGCTACCGCACCAACGTGGCCGCGCAGACCCTGGCCAGGGGGGCCAGCAACGTGATCGGCCTGGTCGTCCACGACCTCACCGACCCCTACTTCGCCGCGATCGCCGACGGGGCCATGCGGGTCGCCGAGAGCCAGGGGCTCATGGTCATGATCGGGACCACCCACCGTGACCCCGAGCGGGAGATCGCCTACGTCTCGACGCTCAACGCCCAGCGGGTCCGCGCCGTGCTGCTCGTCGGCTCCCGGGTCACCGACCCGGAGGCGACCCGGCGCCTCCGGACGGAGCTCGACCACTACCGGGAGTCCGGGGGCCGGGTCGCCTCCGTGGGCCAGAACCTGCTCGGCGTCGACACGGTGGTGCCGGACAACCGCCTGGGCGCCGCCGAGCTGGCCCGCGCCCTCGCCGGGCTGGGGCACCGCAACTTCGCGATCCTCGCCGGGCCCGACTGGCTGATCGCGCCCAGGGACAGGGTGGAGGGGTTCAGCGGCGCGCTGGAGGAGCTCGGCCTGCCCGCGCCGCGCGTCCTGCACGGCTCCTTCGACCGGGAGGGCGGCTACGCGGCGGCCACCCAGGTGTCCGGGGTCACGTGCGTCTTCGCCGTCAACGACGTGATGGCGGTGGGCGCCCTGGCCGCCTTCAGGGACCGGGGCATCCGGGTCCCCGAGGACGTCTCCGTCGCGGGCTTCGACGACATCTTCACCCTGCGGGACCTGGTCCCCTCGCTGTCCACCGTACGGCTGCCGCTCGCCGGCATGGGCGTGCGCGCGCTGGAGCTGGCCCTCGACCCCTCGCAGGAGTCCAGGGCCGAGAGCGTGACCGGCGAGGTGATCCTCCGGGAGAGCACCCGCGGCCTGGGGTGAGACGCCGCCGGCGGGGGCGTCACGACGATCGGCCCGGACACCTTCAGGGTGTCCGGGCCGATCGTGTCGTAGGGGAGGGCGGGAGGAGGAACGGTCAGCGCACGCCGGAGACGGGGTTTCCCTGCTCGTTGATCGGCGGGACGATGAGCTGCCCGCGCAGCCACCGGATCGTCCTGATGACCCCGTCGCCGTAGCCGGGGGAGTGCTGGCGTCCCCGGCCGAGCTGCCGGGACACGTCCTCGGCCGCGCTCTCCTCCATGCCGAGGTTGAGGCCGGTCGGCCCGTGGATGGGGCGGGGCGTGTTGCGGACGGGGGACTTCCTGCGGGTGCCGAGGACCCACTCGCAGACGGCGATGGTGCCCGCGCACCACTCCTTCTCCCACTCGCCCGCCGCGTTGGGCCGGCCCTCGCGGGCCAGCTCGGCGATCCTGGCGATCTCGGCCTCGGTGCGCAGGATCACACCGCGCCCGCCGACCAGGTGTCCCCAGCCCTCCGAGGACTTACGGCCGGGGATGGGCAGGCCGTCCTTGGCGCCGATCAGCCAGTTCAGGGTGCTGATGACCCCGTCGGCCGGCACGACCCGGCCCTCGCGCGGAACCCGCTCGGCGGCGTCGATCTCGGCGCGCGCGTCGGCGAGGGTGGGCGGGGATCCATTGGTGGGGCGGCCGCTGATCGGCGCCTGCTCCCGCTTGCCCAGGGCCCAGAGGATCGCCTCTCCCTGGCCGGAGGGGGCCGAGTCGGGGTTGGCGGCCTCCCACTCCCTGATCGCTTCCAGTACGGCCATCACGTGTTCCGGCGGCCGCTGTACGGCGGGGCTGGCTTCGCTTTCTGCGGTCGTCATACCCCTACCGTACGAGTACCTGCCATGTCACTCCAACGTGAACCGGTATTCCGTGCCCGGCGAACGCGTTTTCCCGCGTGTTGGAACGGTCCCCCGCCCCCGGAACACCGTGGCGGGGGACCGCGTGTCAATCGCCGACGAACTCGGCGAAGGCGGCCTTCACCCTGGCCAGCACCGCGTCGGGGTCGGCGGCCCACACGTCCGCGTTGAAGATCTCCACCTCGACGTCCCCCGTGTAGCCCGCCTCGGCCACCGCCCGGGTGATCGGCGCGAAGTCGATCACCCCGTCGCCCATCACCCCCCGGCCGAGCAGCACGTCGGCGGGGAGCGGCGACAGGAAGTCGCACACCTGGTAGCTCGCGATCCGGCCCGAGGCCCTGGCGATCTCCTCCAGCACCCGGGGGTCCCACCACACGTGGAAGGTGTCGACGACGACGCCCACCTGCTCGGCGGGGTGCGCCTCGGCCAGGTCGAGCGCCTGGCCGAGGGTGGACAGCACGGCCCGGTCGGCGCAGTACATCGGGTGCAGCGGTTCGAGGGCGAGCCGCACCCCGCGCTCGCCCGCGTACGGGGCCAGCACGGCCAGCGCCTCGGCGACCCGCTCCCGCGCGGCGGGCAGGTCGCGGGAGATCGTGCCCAGCGGCTCGCCGGGCACCACGCCGGGCAGGCCGCCGACCACCATGACCAGGCAGGCGGCGCCCAGCGTGGCGGCCTCGTCGATCGCCCTGCGGTTGTCGTCCAGGGCCTCGGGCCCGCCGGAGGTGAGGAACCCGCCCCGGCACAGCGACGACACCCGCAGCCCGGCGTCCGCGACGAGCTTGACGGTCTGCTCCAGGCCCTGCGCGGCGACGTCCTGCCGCCACAGGCCGATGGCCTCGACGCCGTGCCGCACGCACCCGTCGACGACCTCGGCCACCGTCCAGCGCTTCGTGGTCCACTGGTTCAGCGAGAACCTGCTCGCGCGCACGCTCACAGGCCGTTCACCGCCAGCAGCGAGCGCATCCGGGAGACCGCCAGCTCGGGGTCGGCCAGCAGCCCCGCCCCGTCGGCCAGGCGGAACACCTCGGCCAGATGGGGCAGGGACCGGGCCGCCTGGGCGCCGTTGACCATGGCGAAGGCGTCCTGGTGGCCGTTGAGCCAGGCCAGGAAGACGATGCCCGTCTTGTAGTTGTACGTCGGAGCCTCGAAGATCTTCCGCGAGAGCGGGACCGTGGGCTCCATGATCTCGTCGTACCGCCCGAGGTCCCCGGCGTCGAGCTCCTCCAGGGCCGCGGCGGCGGCGGGGGCGATGGCGTCGAAGATGCCCAGCAGGGCGTGGCTGCCCGACTTGATGAGCGAGGGGTAGTTGAAGTCGTCGCCGGTGTAGAGCCGCACGCCCTCGGGCAGCGCCGCGCGCAGCCCGATCTCGTGCTCGGCGTCCAGCAGCGAGACCTTCACCCCCTCCACCTTCGCCGCGTGGTCGCGGATCAGGTCCAGGAACGACGCGGTGGCCTCGGGCACGTCCCGTGAGCCCCAGTAGCCCGCCAGGTTCGGGTCGAACATCTCGCCCAGCCAGTGCAGGATCACCGGCCGGTCGACCCGCGAGAACAGCTCGCCGTAGACCCGGTGGTAGTCCTCCGGGCCCCGCGCGATCGCGGCCAGCTGGCGGCTCGCCATCACGATGACCCCGGCGCCCGCGTCCCGCACGGTCTCGATCTGCTCGGTGTAGGCCGCCACGACCTCGTCCAGGGTCCGGGCGTGCGGGGCCTGGTCGGTGCCCGCGCCGCAGGCCACCAGCTCCGCCGGGTCGCCGAAGGCCTTCGCCTCGGTGGCGCTGCGCCGGATCAGCTCGCGGGTGGCCGCCCAGTCGAGACCCATGTTGCGCTGGGCGGTGTCCATGGCGTCGGCGACCCGCAGCCCGTACGACCACAGGTGGTGCCGGAAGCGCAGGGTGGCGTCCCAGTCGACGGCGGCGGGGGAGCCCGGAGTGTTGTCGCCGAGCGGGTCGGCGACCACGTGGGCGGCGGCGTAGACGACGCGGCTCACCGCCGGGCCCGCAGGCTTGGTCCAGGTGACCGGCTCGCGCAGGGTGTGCTCCCCGCCGGGCAGCGCGATCCTCAGGGCGGTCATCAGTGCTCCACCGGCAGGCGGCGGCCCTCGGCGGAGGAGAGCAGGCCCAGCTCGGCGAGGCGGACGCCGCGCGCGCCCGAGGCGAAGTCGTAGGGGAAGGGGGCGTCCTCGACCACGTGGCGGACGAACAGCTCCCACTGGATCTTGAAGCCGTTGTCGAACTCCGCGTTGTCGGGCACCTCCTGCCAGCCGTCCCTGAAGCGGGCGGTGGCGGGCAGGTCGGGGTTCCAGACCGGCTTGGGGGTGGCGGCGCGGTGCTGGACCCGGCAGTCGCGCAGGCCCGCGACCGCGCTGCCGTGCGTGCCGTCGACCTGGAACTCCACCAGCTCGTCGCGGTTCACCCTGACGCTCCAGGAGGAGTTGATCTGCGCGATGATCCCGCCCTCCAGCTCGAACACCCCGTAGGCGGCGTCGTCGGCGGTGGCCCGGTAGGTCTCGCCCCGCTCGTCCACCCGCTCGGGGATGTGGGTGACGGCCTGGGCGTAGACGGAGGTGACCCGGCCGAACAGGTTCTCCAGCACGTACGCCCAGTGCGGGAACATGTCGAGGACGATGCCGCCGCCGTCCTCGGTGCGGTAGTTCCACGACGGGCGCTGCGCGTCCTGCCAGTCGCCCTCGAACACCCAGTAGCCGAACTCGCCGCGCACCGACAGGATCCGGCCGAAGAAGCCGCCGTCGATCAGGCGCTTGAGCTTGAGCAGGCCCGGCAGGAAGAGCTTGTCCTGCACGACGCCGTTCTTCACACCTCTCGCGGTCGCGGCCTCGGCCAGCGCCAGCGCGTCCCCGTACGTCTCGGCGGTCGGCTTCTCCGCGTAGATGTGCTTGCCCGCCTCGATCGCCGCGAGCACGGCCTTCACCCGGGCCTGGGTGACCTGGGCGTCGAAGTAGATCAGGTTGGCGTCGTCGGCGAGGGCGGTGTCGAGGTCGGTGGTCCAGTCCGCGATGCCGTGCGCGCCCGCCAGCCTCTCCAGCTTCTCGGCGCTCCGGCCCACCAGCACCGGCCTGAGCAGAACCCTCCCGCCGTCCGACAGCGTCACGCCGCCCTGCTCGTTGATCGCCAGGACCGATCGGACCAGGTGCTGGCGGTAGCCCATGCGGCCCGTGACACCGTTCATCACGACGCCGATGCTTTGCGGGGACATCTTCTCCGACCTCCAATGGAAAGCGCTTTCCTGTCCACGGTACGGCAGCCGTCCCGCCCGCTGCAAGCGCCAGGGGAAAGGAGGGGTGAGCTGGAGGGGGTCCGCGGGGCCGATAGGCTCCGACCGTCGACCGTCCGGAGATGGGAGCAGGGTGTCGGCCATCAGGCTGCTGGTGCTCGGGGCCGTCCGCGAACGCGGCCGGGCGCACGGTTACCAGGTGCGCGGTGACCTGGAGAGCTGGGGCGCGCACGAATGGTCCACGGCCAAGCCCGGCTCGATCTACCACGCGCTCAGGCAGATGGCCAAGCAGGGGCTGCTGCGTGCCCACGAACTGGCGCCGAGCGCCGCGGGCGGGCCGCCGCGCGTGGAGTACGAGCTCACCGTCGAGGGTGACGCGGAGTTCCTGGCCATGTTGCGCACGGCCCTGGCCAGGCACGACCAGAAGATCGACGAGCTGACGGCCGGGGTGGGTTTCCTCAACTGCCTGCCCAGGGAAGAGGTGGTCGCGCTGCTGAGGGAGCGGCTGGCCGCGCTCGACGGCTGGCGGGCGGAGGTCGCCCGCCACTGGACGTCCGAGGGCGCCGACGCCCATGACTGGGAGCCGACCGCCGAGATCATGCGCCTGTGGACCCACTTCTCCGGCAGCGGCGCCGAATGGACCCGCGGGCTGATCGAACGCCTGGAGAGGGACGCGCGCACGTCCTGAGGGGACCGTGCGGGCTGAGGGGACCGTGCGGGACGTTTACGCGTGAGGTTTCCCCGCGGGGCTTCCGGGTGGGGCATTTCCCCGCGGAGCGTGACAACCCAGGAGGCATCCTCCTTCGGTCGCCGCTACACTCGGACGCACCAGTAGTAAAATTTGACTACTGCATATCCGGAGGAGCGAGATGGCCAACGAGATAACCGTGCCGATACTGCCCTGCCGATCGATCGACGAGGTCGAGGAGTTCTACCTCGCGCTGGGTTTCACCAGGACCTATCGCCAGGATCGCCCGTATCCCTGCCTCGGCCTGCGGCGGGAGGACATCCACCTGCAGTTCTGCGGCATCCCGGGTTTCAAGCCGGAGGACTCCTACGGCAGTTGCATCATCAGCGTCCCCGACACCGGGGTTCTCTTCCGCGCCTTCGCCGAGGGCATACGGTCGGCGTACGGAAAACTCCCCGTCTCCGGGATCCCCCGGATAACCCGGCCGAGGAAGCGGAAGAACGCCGACAACCTCGCCGGGTTCACGGTCGTCGACCCGGGAGGCAACTGGATCCGGATCTTCCCCTCCGCCGCGCCCGAGGAGGCGGAGGAACCCCCCGCGAGCAAGCTCGCCACGTCTGTGCGGAACGCCGTCGTGATGGGCGACTCCCGCGGCGACCCCCAGCAGGCCGCCAAGATCCTCGACGGCGCGCTGGCGCGGGCCGGGGACGCGCCGAAGGCGGACCTCGTCGAGGCGCTCCTCTACCGCGCCGAGATGGCCCTGGCGCTCTCCGACCGCGAGGGGGCGGGCGAGCTGCTGGCCCGCGTCCGCGCGATCCCCCTGGACGCCGCGGAGCGGGAACGGCTGGCCGAGACGCTGGCCGGCGCCGACGACATCGAGGCGGTCCTGTCGGCCGGCTGAGCTTCCCGGTTTCCGGGGCACGCGGGAATCGCGGGAATCGCGGGAATCGCGGGAATTACGGCGTTTACCAGATCTTCACGACGCGTTCGCGGGGGAGGGAAAGCCCGCGCCTTTCCACGCGCCATGTCGTCGCAGATCAAACGCGTCCGATCACGGGCCAAGGCAGTATCCGACCAAGCGCGTCCTGACTCGTCGTCAAACCATGACATTTCCGCATTTGTCATGAGTTGAGACGTTCCGTCTGTCCTCCTCTCGCCGTGCCCAGACCCCCCGACTGGCCGAGGTGGAGCGACAGAAGGGGCCACTCGTGAAACGAGTCGTCACCGGGATCTCCGCCACCCTTACGGCGATCCTCCTCACGGTCTCCCTGA
Source organism: Streptosporangium sp. NPDC002721 (assembly GCF_042888905.1). Taxonomy (NCBI): domain Bacteria; kingdom Bacillati; phylum Actinomycetota; class Actinomycetes; order Streptosporangiales; family Streptosporangiaceae; genus Streptosporangium; species Streptosporangium sp. NPDC002721. The sequence continues at coordinate 69,606 of NZ_JBIAQI010000016.1, read as the reverse complement.
CAACGGGAAGCGCGTCGGCGACCCCGCCCAACATTCCCTCCGCGGCCACCGCCGCCAGCAGGCTGGCGACGCTCACCGTCGCCGCGGAGACCAACCAGTCCTCCTACAACCGGTCGCTGTTCAACCACTGGATCACCATCAGCGGCGCCTGCAACACCCGCGAGACGGTGCTCAAGAGGGACGGTACGGGAGTGGTCGTCGACTCCAGCTGCGCGGCCACCTCCGGGCGCTGGTACTCCCCGTTCGACGGCGCCACCTGGACCGCCGCGAGCGACGTCGACATCGACCACATGGTGCCGCTCGCCGAGGCGTGGCGCTCGGGCGCCTACGCCTGGACCAGCGCGCAGCGCCAGTCCTACGCCAACGACCTGGGCGGCCCCGAGCTGTGGGCGGTCACCGACAACGTCAACCAGGCCAAGGGCGACCAGGACCCCTCGACGTGGCAGCCGCCGCTGGGAAGCTTCGACTGCACCTACGCCAGGGCGTGGATCCAGGTCAAGTACTACTGGAAGCTGACCCTGCAGAGCTCGGAGAAGAGCGCCCTGCAGGGCATGCTCGCGAGCTGCTGAACGTCCCGCCCCGTGTCCGGGATCCCGCCATGAAAGGGTGAGGGCTTCGTCCCCTCGCGTGACCGGCGGGCGTCCGGCCCCTCCGACCGGAGGGGCCGGACGCCCGCCGTCCGCGTGAGGGGGAACTCCCGCGTCGGGTCCCGCCCCGGGGGCGGGGCGGGGCCCGGGATCCTCCCGTCACGCGCCGGCGTCTCCTCGACGTCGTGCGCCGCGATGACGGGCACCGGCAGGTCCGCGGGGGCCGGCAGGCCGGCGTCGGGCACGAACAGCTCGGCCGGGCCCCGGCCCCGTGACGCCGCCGTCGCGTGCCGCGCCCGGCCGGGGCCACGGTGCTGTACGGCCTCCGGGGGGAGTTTGACAGCGCCCGGCGGGTCGACGGCGCCGTCGTCGCCCGTGCCGTACGACCTCCGGGGAGCCCGGGAACGCCAGGGTCACCGGGCGTCGAAGGCCGTTCTGGAGTCCAGGATGTCGGCGGCGTTGTCCCCCGCCCACCCCGCCAGGTCACGGACGACCTGGAGCAGGCTGATCCCGCGCGGGGTCAGCGCGTAGTCGACCCGCGGCGGGGTGGTGTCGTGTACGGTCCGCGTCACCAGGCCGTCCCGTTCCAGCCCTCGCAGCGTCGCGCTGAGCATGCGCTGGGTGATGGGCTCGCTCATCCGGCGCAGCTCGTTGAACCGCCGGGTGGTGTCGCCCAACTGGCAGATGACGACCACCGACCACTTGTCGCCGATCCGTTCGAGCACGTCGCGGATGAGCGCGCGGCCCTGCTCGCACGGGCCGGAGGCGGTGTCGTCCGTCTCTGTGACCGGATACGCCATGGCTCCCAGTGTAGGAGGGGTGCCGGGCTCCCTCCGGGACGGTTCCTCCGGTGATACCTGCGCACGTTGAAGTGCTCTCTTGCCGCCTCCGCACACCGGTGCAAAAGTGAGGACGACCTGGTCGGTATACAAAAGAAACCACTTAGGAGCTGCGGCTTTGCGAGCGATAGGTTTTCATGAGTTCGGGGGACCCGACGTGCTGCGGGTCGTGGACCTGCCGGAACCACACGCCGGGCCCGGTGAGGTCCGGGTGCGGGTACGGGCGGCCGCGGTGAATCCGGGGGACACGCTGCTGCGCTCCGGCGTGCACGCGCGGGCGTTCGACGGGGTGCCGGCCCCGTACGTGCTCGGGATGGACATCGCCGGCGTGATCGACGAGATCGGCCCGGGGACGGAGACCGAGCTGTCCCCGGGGGAAGCGGTGATGGCGATGGTGATACCGCTCGGCCCGGCCGCGGGCGGCTACGCCGAACACGTGGTGCTGCCGGCCGGCTGGGTCGTCCGCGCACCGGCGGGCGTCGATCACGCGGCGGCGGCGACGCTGCCGATGAACGGCCTCACCGCGCGGCTGGCGCTCGATCAGCTGGCGCTCGCCCCGGGCTCGGTCCTCGCCGTGATCGGGGCCGCCGGGATCCTCGGCGGCTACCTGGTACAGATGGGCAGGCACGCGGGGCTGACCGTGGTCGCCGACGCCGCCCCCGCCGACGAGGCCCTGGTCCGCCTGTCCGGCGCGACCGACGTCGTGGCCAGGGGATCCGGCGTCGCCGAACGTGTCCGGGCCCGGTACCCGGACGGTGTGGACGCGGTCGCCGACACGGCGCTGGCCGGGCCGGCACTCCTCGCCGCCGTACGTGACGGCGGCGCGTACGCCCGGTTCCGCGGTGCCGACGAACCCGGTGGTCACGAGTTCGACGGCGACGGCCGGATCACGGTGCGGACGACGTTCGTCCCCGACTACGCGGGACGCACGGACAAGCTGGACCAGATCCGCCGGCTCGCCGAGTCCGGCGTGCTCACCCCGCGCGTCGCGGCGACCCTCCCCGCCGCCGAGGCGGCCGACGCGCACCGGCGGCTCGAGGCCGGCGGCCTCCGCGGCCGGCTCGTGCTCACCTTCTGATCCCACCCACTGGCAAAAAGGAGTATTCGTGTCCACACGTTTCGCGGGAAAGGTCGTCCTGATCACCGGCGCCACCTCCGGCATGGGCCGCGCCACCGCCGAGCGGCTCGCGGCCGAGGGCGCGAAGGTCGTCCTGGCCGCACGCGGCAAGGAGGCCGGCGACGCGCTGGTGACCGGCATCCGCGCCGCCGGGGGCGAGGCCACCTTCGTCCCCGCCGACGTGACGGTGGAGGCCGAGGCGGCCGGACTCGTCCGGCAGGCCGTCGAGCGGTACGGCCGGCTCGACGGCGCGTTCAACAACGTCGGCGCCGCCACCGCGATCGGCGCGGTGACCGACGTGGACGGCGACGCCTGGCAGGCCGACCTGGCGCTCAACCTTGGCAGCGTCTTCTACGGCCTGAAGCACCAGATCCCCGCGCTGCGGGCCGGCGGCGGCGGCGCGATCGTGAACAACGCCTCCAACCTCGGCGTCACCGGCGCGGCGGGCATGGCCTCCTACAGCGCCGCCAAGCACGGCGTCGTCGGGCTCACCCGCTCGGCGGCGCTCGACACGGCCGCGACCGGCATCCGGATCAACGCCCTGATCACCGGCGGCGTCGACACCCCGCTGCTGCGCGCCAACCTCGGCCCGACACCGGAGGAGTCCCTGCGCGCGGCCGGGGCGATGCACCCGGTCGGGCGGATCGGCCGGCCGGAGGAGATCGCGGCGTTCGTGGCGTTCCTGCTGAGCGACGAGGCCGGGTTCGTCACCGGAGCTGCGCTCGCGATCGACGGCGGCATGACCGCCGCCTGACGCGAGATCTCCGCGGCGCCACCGGCCGTCCGGTTCCCGCACGCCGATCCCCGCTGTCGCCGCGTGCTGTCCAGGGCGCCGGTGGCGCCGGAGCCCTCCTCGCGGAGGCGTGACGCCGCCGGAAGGGTGATCGCACTGGTTTCGTGACATCCGGTGGCGTTCGCGTGCCGCCGCACTCCACACCGGCTCGCGTTCCCGCGAAAGGCCGGCGTCGAGACCGGTGCGGGTGAGTGTCGCGGGTTCCCTCCCGGCCGCGCGGCGGGCGCCCGGAAGCGCGGGGCGGGCGCGTGTCGAGCCGGACACGAAGGGTAGTCGTCCTGTGGGGGGAACCCCGCGGGGGCGGACGTGACGACGGCGATTCTGAGACCAGCTGGAGGGCTTCGGGCATGGAGACGGGAAAGCTCGCGGAGGTATTCCTGGAAGGCGCCTACGAGTCGGTCGGGCAGGCGCGCCGCGAGACGCGCCAGGCCCTCGGCCCGGACCACGTCCTTCTGCCGGACGTCGTCCAGGTGGTCTCGGAGCTGCTGGCCAACGCCGTGGAGCACGCCGACCACGGGCTGGTCGGCGACCTGATCGGCCTGACGCTGACCGCCACCCTCGACTCCGTCCACGTCGAGGTCTCCGACCCCGGCTCCGCCTCCCGTGTCCCGCACATCCCGCGGGAGCGGCCTCCCGGGGCCAGGCGCGGGCGCGGCCTGCTCATCGTCGACCGGCTCTCCGGCGGGCGCTGGGGAACCCGCGAGCACGGCCCGGGACTGGGCCGGACGGTGTGGTGCGCCATTCCCTACGTGCGGCCGGAGCCGTCCGCGGAGGAGGACGGGGCGGAACGGTTCGCGCCGTGGCCCCTCCCGGCGGCCTTCCCGAACTGAGCTGGAACGTTCCAGGAGACGAAAGGACCCGGCCCGAGCGGATCGTGCCGCTCGGGCTCCGGGAATAACCTGATTTGTCCGGGAATGATCTACTTTGTAAAGGGCGGGGGCCTCATGCCTGCCCCTTGATCTCCAGGCGGAGCAGCGCCTTGGCGATCGGGTGGGCGGTCAGCCCGATCTGCCACTCGCGGGCGCCCAGCTCGCGCAGCCGGGCGGTCACCGTCCCGTCGTCGATGACAGGGGGAGGCTCCCAGGTCAGCCGGCGTACCGCGTCGGGCTGGATGAGGTTCTCCGCGGGCATGTGGTGCTCGTCGGCGAGGGCGGCCACCACGGCCCTGGCGGCGGCGAGCCTGCGGGCGGCCACCGGGTCGCGGTCCATCCACCGGTTGGCCGGCGGCGGCCCGTCGCCGGGGGTGCTGGGCTGCGGCAGCTCCGCGTCGGGCAGCGAGCGGGCGGTGCCGATCGCGGCCAGCCAGTCGCGCAGGTGCCGCCGGGCGCTGCGGCCGGTGAACGGCGGGATGTCGGTGAGCGCCTTGGTCGTACGGGGCAGCTCCAGGGCGGCCGTGACGATCGCCGAGTCGGGCAGGACCCGGCCCGGGGCGACGTCGGACTCGCGGGCGAGCCCGTCGCGGAGCGTCCACAGCTCCCGCACCACCGCCAGCCCGCGCAGCGAGCGGACCTTGTGGATCCCCGAGGTGCGCCGCCACGGGTCGGTGCGAGGGGCGGGGGCCTTGTGCGCGAGCACGGCGGCGAACTCCTCCCGCGCCCACGCCAGCTTGCCGCTGGAGACCAGCTCCTCGTACAGGATGTCGCGGAGCTCGATCAGGACCTCGACGTCGAGCGCGGCGTAGCGCAGCCAGTCTTCGGGCAGCGGGCGGGTGGACCAGTCGGCGGCGGAGTGGCCCTTCTCCAGCCTGAGCCCGAGGACGTTCTCCACCATCAGGCCGAGCCCGACCCGCTCGTAGCCGAGCAGCCGGCCGGCCAGCTCGGTGTCGAACAGCTCGCGCGGGTGGAAGCCCACCTCCGCCAGGCACGGCAGGTCCTGGGAGGCCGCGTGCAGCACGATCTCCGCGCCGGCCAGCGCCGCGTCGAGCCCCGACAGGTCGGGGCAGCGGATGGGGTCGATCAGGGCGCTGCCGGCGCCGGCGCGGCGCAGCTGGACCAGGTAGGCGCGGCCGCTGTAGCGATAGCCGGAGGCGCGCTCGGCGTCGACGGCGACGGGGCCGGTGCCCTCGGCGAAGGCACGCACCACGCGTGCGAGAGCGGCCGGGTCCTCGACGACGGGTGGGATTCCCTCGCGAGGTTCCAGCAGCGGGACTACGGTCGTCTCATCGGTCACGTTCTGAAGGGCTCCGGATCTTCGCGACGTCGGGGCGGCAGCGCCGCCACGTCGGGTGGCAGGGGTGGTATGCCCGCGGCGAGGCACATCAGGTCGCACCAGGCGGCGACATGACCCGAGAGGTCCTCCTGCAGCGGTGACCAGGAGGCGCGCAGCTCCAGCTCGGTGGTCACCGGGTCGTCGGCCTTGTTGCCGAAGCCCTCGGAGACCGCCCGGGTGACGGTGCCTCCGGCGGCGGCGTATCCGGCGTCGTGCGCGTCGAGCGACTCGGTGAGCCAGCTCCACGCGACGGGGCCGAGCAGCGGGTCCTCGGTGATCTCCAGCTCCATGTCGGCCCGGACGTAGGCGACGAGCCGGAACTGGCCGTCCCAGCCGCGCTGGCCGTCGGGGTCGAAGAGCACGATGAGGCGGCCGACCGCGAGTTCGTCGTCGTCGCGGTAGACCGACGCTCCGATCGCGGCCGAGTAGGGGGCCAGGCGCTGCGGGGCCGGGATGTCCTCCAGCTCGATCTCGGGCCTGACCTCCGCGGGGCGCATGCTCGCCACCGCGCGCCTGAAGGCGGCGGGAGCGGGCGGCGCGTCACCGACGGTCATATCGGAAGCGTAGGTCGAAACTGAGCGCATGGGGACCACTGGGGTGTGTGTAGGAGCCATGGGAGCCGATCAAGCCGCTGCCGGCGGCCTGTGGAGGGCGGAGGCGACCCCGCCGGCGGGAACTCCCAGGAAGAGCGCGTGACCACGTCCGGCGCGGACCCGTCCGGTGCCGGGGCGTTCCCGGTGCCCGTCCCGGCCGTGATCGCCGGAGTGGGGCCGTGGTTCGGTAACCCGCCCGCGGGCGCAGGAGGCACGGTGCTCACCGCGATGTTCGGGTGAACTCCACATGGTGGACATCGCACGGGCCTTTCGTCGGGTCGTGGTCCGACGTTGGCACGTCGCGCCGACATTTCCGCGCAGCGTGCTCGGCGTGTCCCCAAAGTGGTACGGGAATCGATGCCGCGCGGTGACTTGGCGAACATTTGGACCAGCCGGGGGCCGGGCCAGGATCGCCGATGGGAGGAACTGTACCCGGAAACATGATCGCTTCGCTCGGCGTGATGTCACCTGCCGCGTACCAACATCGGATTTCAGTGGACGAAGCTCTCAAAACTGGTAAGACGCGATCATTGTCATCACTTGGCAGTGCCCGGGTGGTGTGCGGTCCGATCTCATTGAATAGCCGGTGATTTCGTATTGGTCTCGTCGGTCGGCGGTCTTGGTGAGCCGACCGGTCCCCCGACATGGCACCCTGGTGGGGTGACTTCCGAGCCCGCCGACTCCGCCTTCCTGCGTGCCTGCCGCCGCCGGCCCGTCTCCCACACCCCGGTGTGGTTCATGCGCCAGGCCGGTCGTTCGCTGCCCGAATACCGGGCGCTCCGCGAGGGGGTGCCGATGCTCACCGCCTGCGCCACCCCCGAGCTGGTCGTGGAGATCACGATGCAGCCGGTCCGCCGCTACGGCGTGGACGCGGCCATCCTCTTCAGCGACATCGTCGTGCCGCTCAAGGCGATCGGCGTCGACCTCGACATCAAGCCCGGCGTCGGGCCGGTGGTGGCCACGCCGATCAGGGACGCCGAGGCGGCCAAGGCGCTGCGCCCGATCGAGCCCGACGACGTCTCCTACGTCACCGAGGCCGTCCGGGCGCTGACGGGGGAGCTGGGCGCGACCCCCCTGATCGGTTTCGCGGGAGCGCCGTTCACGCTGGCGTCCTACCTCATCGAAGGCGGCCCCTCCAAGAACCACGACCACACCAAGGCCATGATGTACGGCGAGCCGGAGCTGTGGCACGCCCTCATGGACCGGCTGACCGAGATCACCCTGGGTTTCCTGCACGTGCAGCTCGACGCCGGGGCCTCCGCCGTCCAGCTCTTCGACTCCTGGGTGGGGGCGGTCTCGCCCGACGACTACCGGGAGTTCGTCCTGCCCTACACCAGCCGGATCTTCGCGGGCCTGGCCGCCTCCGACGCCCCGCGCATCCACTTCGGCGTCGGCACCGGCGAGCTGCTCGGCCTGCTCGGCGAGGCGGGGGCCGACGTCGTGGGCGTCGACTGGCGGGTCCCGCTCGACGAGGCCGCGCTGCGGGTCGGTCCGGGCAAGGCGCTGCAGGGCAACCTCGACCCGGCGATCCTGCTCGCCCCGTGGGAGGTCGTCGAGCGCCGCGCGGGCGACATCCTCGCCCGCGCGGCCAAGACCGAGGGCCACGTGTTCAACCTGGGCCACGGGGTGCTGCCGGGCATCGACCCCGACCAGCTGGCCCGCCTCACCGACTTCGTCCACGAGGCCTCGGCCCGCTGACCGGTCCGGTTCCCGAGGGACCGGCCCGGCTTTTCGGGGATCGGCCCGCTGACCGGCTCGGTTCCCGGGAACGGGTCCGCTGACCGGCTCGGTTCCCGAGGGGCCGTTTTGTCTCTCGAAGGACCGGCCCGGCTTCCCAGGTACCGGCTCGATTCTCGAGGTACCGGCTCGGCTTTCGAAGGACCGGCCCGGCTCCCCGGGAACCGCTCGCCCGGGGACCCGTCCGCCCGATCCGCGTCCCCGGGAGCGCGCTCACCCCGGGGTGCCGTCCCCTCTCGGGCTCGTGGGGACGGGCCCCTCGTCGCCGTCCCTCTCACCCTCGTCCCCGTCCTCACGCCTGTCCACGACCGGCGCGGGGGCCGCAGGAGCGGGGGCGAGCGGTTCCGGCCCCCGCCCGCCTCGGCGCAGGCGGAGCAGGAAGGCCAGCACCAGCCAGATCAGGCCGATCAGGACCAGCCACGGGAGCAGCACGCCCAGGAGCGTCAGGCCGACCTTGGCGGCGGTGACGAACGCCTTCCACCCCGTTCGCAGGCCGGCGAGGAAGCCGGACGGCTCGTCCTCCTCCTTCTCGACCACCGCGGCCGGGCCGACCAGGTTCAGCGTCAGCGTCGCCATGCTCGTCTGCGAGGCGAGGGTCCGCTGCCTGGCCTGCAGGGACTCCAGCTCGCTCTCGCGGTTGGAGACCTCCCGCTCCACGTCGAGGACCTCGCCGATGGTGTTGGCCCGCTTCAGCAGCGTGCGCAGCGAGTCGAGCGCGGCCTTGGCCGACTTCAGCCGGCTCTCCACGTCGGCCACCTGCTCGGTGACGTCCTTGGTGTTCTGCTGCAGCGACTCGCGCGTGCCCAGGTCCTTGCCCAGGCGGTCGAGCGTTCCCGGGTAGTTCCCCGGGGGGATCTTGAAGACCAGCGTCGCGGAGCCCTCGCCGTCGGAGTGGGCGTTCGACCTCTCCCTGGCCAGGTAGCCGCCGGCGGTGGTGACGATCTGCCGGGCCCGGTCCGACGCGGCGGTGACGTCCTTGGCCCTGACGGTCATCTCCGCGGTGTAGACGATCGCCCGGTCCTCCGGGACCACCTGCACCCGGGCGGTGTTCTGGGAGTCGGCCGGGGCCGCCACGGCCTGGCGCGTGGTGGCGTCCTTGGCGGACGACTCCGCCTCGGGAGCCTGTACGCCGGAGCCGCCGGCGTCGGAGCCTGCGGCGGGGAAGGCGGATGCGGGCGCCGCGGCGTCGGACATGGCGCCTTGCGTTTCGGCGCCGCCACCGCAGGCGGACAACAACAACACCAGGCCCACCAGGGGGACCGCCAGGCGCGGGCCGTACCGGAATCTGCTCATGAACATCATGACGGCGGCCGCCGCGGACGGGTTCGGCGAGGGGCAGTCACGATGGCGTCACGTTCCGCGCGCAGCCGGGTCACGGGGGCGCCAGGGGCGCCGGGCGGGATGCGCGGGCGGCAGGGGGGACCGGTACGGTCTGGGGTCATGGAAGGCAAGCGGAGGCATGTGGTGGTCGTCGGCGGCGGGATCGCCGGGCTGGCCGCCGCGTGGCACCTGCGGGGGCGCGGCAGGCATCTCAGGGTGACCGTCCTCGACGGCGCCCCGCGGATCGGCGGCAAGCTCCACGCCACCGAGGTGGCGGGCGTCGCGATGGACGCGGGGGCCGAGGCGATGCTCGCCCGGCGGCCCGAGGGCAAGGAGCTGGCCAGGATGGTGGGGCTGGGCGAGGAGCTGAGGCTCCCCGGCACCACCAGGGCGGGCATCCTGAGCAGGGGCGTGCTGCGGCCCATGCCGGAGGGGCACGTCATGGGCGTGCCCTCCGACGTCCTCGCGCTGGCCAGGTCGGGCGTCCTGAGCCCGGCGGGCCTGGCCCGGGTGCCGCTGGACCACATCCTCCCGGCCACGCGCGTCACCAACGACGTGTCGGTGGCGGCGTACATCCGGGCCAGGATGGGCGAGGAGGTGGTCGACCGGCTCGTCGAGCCGCTGCTCGGCGGCGTCTACGCGGGCAGGGCCGAACGGCTCTCGCTGGACGCGACCATGCCGAGGATCGCCATCGCGGCCAGGTCCGAGCGGTCGCTGCTCACCGCGGCCAGGGAGATCGCCGACGACGCCCCCAAGGACGCCGGGCCCGTCTTCACCACCCTGAGCCGGGGGATGGGCAGCCTGCCCGAGGCCGTCGCCGCCGCCTCGGGGGCCGAGATCAGGACCGGTGTCACGGTCAGGGAGCTGCGCAGGACCGAGGACGGCTGGCTGCTGGTCACCGGTCCCGTCCCCGCCCCGGAGACCGTCGAGGCCGACGCGGTGATCATCGCCGTCCCGGCCCCCGCGGCGGGCCGCCTGCTCGCCGCCGAGGTGCCCGGGGCCGCCGCCGAGCTGGCCCGGATCGAGTACGCCAGCATGGCCATCGTCACCCTCGCCTATCCGCGCGAGGCGTTCCCCAAGCCGCCGACCGGCAGCGGCTACCTGGTCCCGGCCGTCGACGGGCGCGCGATCAAGGCCGCCACGTTCAGCTCGGTCAAGTGGCCGCACCTGGCCGGGAGCGATCCCAACCTGGTCCTGCTGCGCTGCTCGATCGGCCGGATCGGCGAGGAGGCCGTGCTCCAGCGCGACGACGCGGAGCTGGTCGCGCTGGCGATGGCCGAGATGGTCGAGGTCATGGGCGTGCGCGGGCTGCCCCGCGACTCGCGGGTGACCCGCTGGGGAGGCTCCCTGCCGCAGTACGAGGTGGGCCACCTCGACCGGGTGGCCCGCATCCGGGCGGCCGCGGCCGACCAGCCGGGCCTGGCCCTGTGCGGCGCCGCCTACGACGGCCTCGGCATCCCCGCCTGCGTCGCCACCGCCCGCACCGCGGCGGCCCGGATTCTCGACCACCTGGATCCCACGGGAGAATGGCAGGACAGCACTGATTCGTTGACAAAGGGGTGACGATGACGGACGCGAACCCGCGGCCCAAGGCACGCGACCTGAACCAGGTGATCCGCTACACGATGTGGTCGGTCTTCAGGATGAAGGAGCGCTGCCCGGGGCACCGCGAGGGCATGGCCGCCGAGGTCGAGGAGCTCCTGGCCCAGATGGGGCGCAAGGACGTGGTCACCCGCGGCCTGTACGACGTCGCGGGGTTCCGCGCCGACGCAGACTTCATGTTCTGGTGGCACGCCCCGACGGCCGAGGACCTGCAGGAGACCTACTCGCGCTTCCGCCGCACCGGCCTGGGGCAGCTGACCGAGCCGGTCTGGTCGGCGATGGCGCTGCACCGCCCGGCCGAGTTCAACAAGTCACACATCCCGGCCTTCCTGGCCGAGGAGGAGCCGCGGGGGTACGTGAGCGTCTACCCGTTCGTGCGCTCCCTGGAGTGGTATCTGCTGGACGACGCCGACCGCCGCCGGATGCTCGCCGAGCACGGCAGGATGGCCCGTGAGTATCCCGACGTGCGGGCCAACACCGTCGCCTGCTTCTCGCTGAACGACTACGAGTGGATGCTGGCCTTCGAGGCCGACGAACTGCACCGCATCGTCGACCTGATGCGTGTCCTGCGCGGCGCCGAGGCCCGGCGGCACACCCGCGAGGAGATTCCCTTCTTCACGGGGGTCCGCAAGCCGCTGAGCGAGCTGGTCGCGGCACTGCCGTAGCCTTCGCGCGCTTCCTTGCGCCGCCCGCCCTTTCGTCACGGGAGTTTCGCGAGGTGAAGAGCGTGTCTCCTGTGACGTCGCGGCGAAAATTAATCCTCCGAAGGTCTCTTTACCGTTACTTGGCTTTGTCATACTCGGGAAAAATCACCTGTCTATGTGAGGCCAAGGGTGAAAAGGGGCGAAGGTCTGGCACGGTCCAGGCGACGTGCTCGGGGGCGCCGGAGGAAGAAGTCCCGCTCGCGCGTGCTTGAGGTCTCGGTGGCCGTCGTCGCCTTCGCGGTGGGGGCTCTCTGGGTGAGCGGGTGGTTCTCCGCCGAGGCGGGCCCCGTGGGCGGGACGGTCCGGGCGCCGGTTCCCGGCGGCGTGGCCGCCCTGGCACCGCCCGGGGCTCCCGCGGCCGGCGGGGTGGTCGCCGCCGAGGTGGACGGCGAGAGCACGAAGGGCGCGAAGGGCGCGAAGGGCAGGGAGAGCGAGGCCGCGGCCGAGAAACGGGCCGAGACCGAGAAGAAACGCCGGAAGGACAGGGAGACCGAGGCGTCGGGGCCCTCCAAGCACACCGACAAGAAGGCGGTGGCCTACTTCGAGAGCCGCAAGGTGACCAAGCGGGTCAAGGACATCCGGATGGTCGGCGGCTATCTGCGGATATACACGGACCTGCCGGAGACGGCGGACAACTCGAAGCAGGCGATCAAGCTCTGCGAGGCGGGCGTCGACTATCTCGTCGGGGAGCTCGGCATGCCCAGCCCCGTGGTCTTCGTCCAGGCGGAGTTCGGGGAGAACGGCAACCCGGTCCTGGCCAACATCCTCGGCCCCGACGACTCCGACTGCCGCCTCACCTACCCGAGGCCGCGATAGTCGACGCGCCGTGCCGCCGGGATCACCCGGACCCTGGTCCTGCCGCAGATCGAGCAGCGCTGGGTGACCACCCGGCCGATGGTCTCGATGATCTCCCATCTGTGACGGAGATGCACGGGGGCTCCTTAGGTGAACACGCTACGGAGATGTCCGAATACTACGCGTCATCTCGCTTGCCCCTCCCGGTGGCCGGCTAACCTCCCGGACGGGCGATGTGACTGTCCGAGCGCGTGAAGGCCCCGCCAGAGCAGGTCCGGCGGGGCCTCTGTGGTTGGGCCGGCAGCCTACTCGACGGGCTCCAGCCTCAGCGAGACGGAGTTGATGCAGTAGCGGTCGTCGGTGGGCGTCCCGTAGCCCTCGCCGTGGAAGACGTGGCCGAGGTGCGAGTCGCAGGTCGCGCACCTGACCTCGACGCGGGTCATGCCCATCGAGCGGTCCTCGATCAGCGTCACCGCCTCGGACTTCGACGGCTCGTAGAAGCTGGGCCAGCCGCAGTGGCTGTCGAATTTGGTGTCGGACCGGAACAGTTCGGTGCCGCAGGCCCGGCAGCTGTAGACGCCCACTGTCTTGGTGTCGACGTACTCTCCGGTGAAGGGACGCTCGGTCCCCGCCTGGCGGAGCACGTGGAACTCCTCGGGAGAGAGCTGGACGCGCCATTCGGCGTCGCTCTTTACCACCTTGTCCATCGCTCCAGCCTATGCGGTCGCCGGAGCGGACGGAGGGGCGAGTCCCGGGATGGGGTTCGGGGTAGGACGCCCGGCCGGTGCTCCTGGAAAAATCTTGGTGGGCGAAGCATCCTTTGATGACCGTTTTGGCGTCTTTAAGTATGTGGAGGGTGATTCGCCTTCCTGTTGAGGGGTGAAATCATCTGCCGGCCGTCCAGCACGCCGCAGACGGCCACAGGCCACCGTTCGGGTGGCGCGCCAGCGCCCGGACATCGGTGGGTACGGCAGGTGATTGTGCGGTCCGTCCCGTCGAGTGCCCGGTCCCGCCGCCGAGGCGGCTCCGGGGCGGACCCACCCGATCCCGCCTGAGACCTCGACCTCGCCGCGACCGCTCGGTTCACGATCATCCCGATTGGCGGGCCACCGCCCGCGCCCGCCTGACCGATGTCGGTGGAGGACTCAGTCCTGGCGGCGTCGTCCGAGGGTGAACGACACGTTCACGCCGATGATCCCGACCCACATGAGCACCAGGACGAACCCGAGGAGTGAGTCGCCCAGTTCGGAGAAGGACACCGCGACCGTTCCCGGCACCCCGAGCCCGAGGGAGATGATCGCGAGGGCCAGCCGCTGCCCGGCGTCCACGGAGGGGCGGACCGCGGGGCTCTCCTTGCGGGTGCGGGCGGCGAGCCGGTCGTCCACCCGCTTGTCGATCTCCTGGTCCACCTTCTCCAGGAAACCCTCGACGAGGGAGTCTTCGTACTCCGGCCCGAGGTCGCGACGGGCCTCAAGCGAGGCGCGCAGTTCGTCACCGGAGGAAGAGGTTCGAGGCATATTCGAGATATATCGTTTCTTTACGAAGATGTCCATACGAACGCCATCCCGGCCGTACGAACCACGGGATCTTTCCGAGCCCCGTCGCGAGGTTGCGAGACTCCGGTGTCGCCGTGTCCCGGTTTCAGGAAGCCACGGCCTCCTCGTGCCGCCGGACGTACCGCGTGAAGAGGAACCCCTCGTCCTCCAGGACGTGGGCCAGGCGCAGGCGCGCGAGCGAGGAGGGGCCGTCGAGGACCCTGGCGGCGTCCCCGCCGATCAGCACCGGGCTCACCGTGAGGCAGAGCTCGTCGACCAGGTCGGCGGCGGCCAGCTGGGCGTTCACCTTCGGCCCGCCCTCGCACAGCACCCGGCTCAGGCCGCGCGCGGCGAGCTCGCGCATCGCCAGCGCCGGATCCACCCGCTCGTCCCCGGCCACGATCACGTCGGCGTGCCTGGCGGCCTCCTCTCGGCGCTGCCTGGGCGCGGCCTCGCAGGTGACGACGATCGTGCGCGCGTACGGCTCCGCCTCGGCGAACAGCGGGCCCGACAGGTCGAGGTCGAGCCCGCGGGTGATCACCGCCACCGGCGGGACGGCCGGGCGGCCCTCGCGCAGCCCCCGCCACGACGGCCTGGAGCGTGCCGGGCCGTACCCCTCGGCCCGTACGGTCGCCGCCCCGGCCACGATGACGTCGGCCAGCCCGCGAAGCACCCAGAACACCTGGCGGTCACCCCTGCCGGACAGCTCGCCCGACAACCCCTTCAGCCAGGTCCCGCCGTCGGCGCTGGCGACCATGTTGATCCGGAGGCACGGGCCGGCCGGGTAGGCGTAGGCCCGCGCGAGGTCGACCTCGGCCGAGCTCTCGGGATGGATGAGACGCATTGCCCCACCTTCGCACGGAGCCCGCCCACCTCCGTACGGAGGCTGTCTCACCTCTGCTCGGAGACACCCCTGTACGGAGACACCCCTGTACGGAGACACCCCTGTACGGAGACACCTCTGCACGAAGGCGGCCTGCGAGCTTTCCCGGCGCGGTCCATAACGGTTGTGACGGCTTGTAGTGACTTCGGTCGGCTCCCGATACATGATTCATCTGGGAGACACGGGAGGGCTGTGTGGGGCTTGTCGCGATCGTGACATGGTTGATCACCGCGATCGTCGGGATCTACCTGCTGTACCTGTGGCTCTCCGGGGGAGGGCTGAGACAGCAGGCGACCAAGGTCACCCGGTTCCCCACGTTGCTGATCTTCGCTCACCCGGTCCTGGCGGTCTCCGCCCTGGCCTGCTGGGTCGTCTACGTGCTCACCCTCGACCCGCTCTTCGCCTGGTTGTCGTTCGGGGTGCTCTCGGCCTCCGCGCTGCTGGGCTTCACGATGTTCACCCGCTGGCTGGGCGGTGGCCGCCACGCCCGCGGCGCCGAGCAGCGCTTCCCCATGGTCGCCGTCCTGCTGCACGGTGCCGTGGGGGTGACGACGTTCGTTCTCGTCCTGCTCACCGCCGCGGTCGCGTCCGGGGCCTGAGGAACACCCGTCACAGGCGCACGCAGCGCAGGATCCGCACCGAGCGCGCGGTCACCTCCACCGAGGCGTCGGCGGGCCACGACTCCTCGGCGCCCGCGGAGGCGCCCGCCGAGACGCTTGCGGAGGCGCCCGGCGCGGCGAACGGAGCCTCGCCGGGACCGTCGTCCGCGGTGTCCAGCACGCGCTGCCACCGCTTGCCGTACCTCGCCTCGGGCAGGGTGAAGGACATGTCCTCGTGGTGGGCGTTGATCAGGAGCAGGAACGAGTCGTCCGCGATCCGCTCGCCGCGCGTGCCCGGTTCGGTGATGGCGTCGCCGTTCAGGAAGACGGTCAGCGACTTGGCGTAGCCGGTGTGCCAGTCACCGGCCGTCATCTCCTCACCGGCCGGGGTGAGCCAGACGATGTCGCGGGTCCCGTCGTCGGCCTTGTGGCCGTGGAAGAAGCGGCGCCGCTGGAACACCGGGTGCTCGCGCCGCAGCTTGGACAGGCTCCTGACGAAGTCGAGGAGGTCCCCCTCGCTCCTGACCAGCGACCAGTCGACCCAGGAGGTCTCGTTGTCCTGGCAGTAGGCGTTGTTGTTGCCGTGCTGGGTCCGGCCGATCTCGTCGCCGGCCAGCAGCATCGGCACGCCCTGGGAGACGAACAGGGTGACCAGGAGGTTGCGGCGCTGGCGCCGGCGCAGGGCCACGATCTCCGGGTCCTCCACCGGGCCCTCGGCCCCGCAGTTCCACGACCGGTTGTCGTCGGTGCCGTCGCGGTTGTTCTCCTTGTTGGCCTCGTTGTGCTTGCGGTCGTAGGAGACCAGGTCGGTCAGGGTGAACCCGTCGTGGCAGGTGACGAAGTTGATGGAAGCCACCGGGCGGCGCCCCGAGATGGCGTAGAGGTCGGCGGACCCGGTCAGCCGGGAGGCGAACTCCGGCAGCGCGGACCCGCTCCCGCGCCAGAAGTCGCGCACGCTGTCGCGATACTTGCCGTTCCACTCCATCCACAGCGGCGGGAAGTTGCCCACCTGGTAGCCGCCGGGCCCCACGTCCCACGGCTCGGCGATCAGCTTCACCTGGGAGATCACCGGGTCCTGCTGGATCAGGTCGAAGAAGGCGCTCAGCCGGTCGACGTCGTGCAGCTCGCGGGCGAGGGCGGAGGCCAGGTCGAACCTGAAGCCGTCCACGTGCATCTCCAGCACCCAGTAGCGCAGCGAGTCCATGATCAGCTGGAGGGCGTGCGGCGAGCGGACGTTGAGGGAGTTCCCGCAGCCGGTGTAGTCGAGGTAGTAGCGCCGGTCGCCGTCGTGCAAGCGGTAGTACGACCGGTTGTCGATGCCGCGGAAGCCCAGCGTGGGCCCCATGTGGTCGCCCTCGGCGGTGTGGTTGTAGACCACGTCGAGGATGACCTCGATCCCCGCCTCGTGCAGCGCCCGTACCATCGCCTTGAACTCCGGCACCTGCTCGCCGCGCTGGCCGGAGCCGGAGTAGGCGGCGTGCGGGGCCAGGTAGGCGATCGTGTTGTAGCCCCAGTAGTTGGTCAGCCCCCGGGCGACCATCGCGTGCTCGGGCACGTACTGGTGCACCGGCATCAGCTCCACCGCGGTGACGCCCAGGCTCAGCAGGTGCTCGATGACCGCCGGGTGGCCCAGCCCCGCGTAGGTGCCGCGCTGCTCCTCGGGCACCGCGGGGTGGCGCATCGTGAGCCCGCGCACGTGCGCCTCGTAGATGACGGTCTGGTGGTACGGGGTCCGGGGCGACCTGTCGTTGCCCCACTCGAAGAACGGGTTGATCACCACGTTCTTCGGCATGAAGGGGGCGGTGTCCTCGTCGTTGCGGTTGCCCGGGTCGGTGAACTGGTATGAGAACATCGCCTCGTTCCACCTCACGTCACCCTCGACGGCCTTGGCGTAGGGATCGAGGAGCAGCTTGGAAGGGTTGCACCGGTGCCCCTGGGAGGGGTTGTAGGGGCCGTGGACGCGGTAGCCGTACCGCTGCCCCGGCATGATCCCCGGGAGGTAGCCGTGCCAGACGAACCCGTCGACCTCGGTCAGCTCGACGCGCTCCTCGCGGCCGTCGTCTCCGAAAAGGCAGAGTTCGACACGCTCCGCTACCTCGGAGAACAGCGAGAAGTTGGTACCCACGCCATCCCAGGTGGCGCCGAGCGGATATGACTCTCCCGGCCAGACTGCGCGCATGTGACCCTTTCTCCTCTGGTCAGGCTCCCTGTGTGCAGGGTGTTTCCGCCCTTGTCACTTTAAGGTGGTATCGAGGAGTTTCGTATCCGGGCTATGGCGTGCTTTCCGTACCTCCCTTTTCCGTACGCGCCACGCGACCGCGCGTGACCGGAGGTGCACGCGTGGCCGCGAAGGCGTCATGGCCGGCTCGCGGCCGGCCACCCTCGGTGACCGGTTCGAGGCGACCGCCCGCTCTCAGGGGGACCGTCCGCTCTCAGGGGGACCGTCCGCTCCGGGGCGGCCGCCCGTGGTGGACGCCCTGCGGAGCGGTCCGGTCCCCGTCACCCCGCTCGCGAGAGCCGGAGCGTGATCAGCTCAGCAGCTCGGCGTTGAGGCTGATCGTCGTGCCCGAGAGGGCCTTGCTCACCGGGCAGTTCGCCTTGGCGGTCTCGGCCGCCTCCTGGAACTGCTCGGCCGTCAGGCCGGGGACCTGGGCGCGGACCGAGATGACGATCCCGGTGATGCCCTCGCCGGGCTGGAAGGTCACGTCGGCCTTCGTCTCCACGGTCTGGGGCGGGGTGCCGGCCTGGGCCAGCCCGTGGGAGAGGGCCATCGAGAAGCACGAGGAGTGGGCGGCCGCGATGAGCTCCTCCGGGGAGGTCTTGCCGTTGGCCTGCTCGGCGCGCGAGGGCCAGGACACGTCGAACGTGCCCACCCCGGAGGAGTCGAGGGAGACGCTGCCCGAACCGTCGAGCAGCGCGCCCTTCCACTGAGTCGTCGCGGTACGTGTCGTCGCCATGGCGATTGTCCTTTCGATCATGAACCGTTGGCCATGACCGACCCTACTCGGCGCCGTCACCTCCCCGTGACCCGGAGCGCCCCGTTGTCCCGGAAGCCCGGGGGCAGGGGTCAGAACGAGGCGCGCTCGACGAGGGCGTCCAGGTCCAGGCCGGTGGGCAGGGTGCCGAAGGCGCGGCCCCCGTCGCCGGACAGGCGCGAGACGCAGAAGGCGTCGGCCACGGCCGCGGGAGCCAGCCGGACCAGCAGGGAGCCCTGCAGCACCAGCGCCATGTCCTCGGCGACACGCCGGGCCCTCGGCTCGAAGTCGGTGGTGTCGTCCAGGGACTTGCGCAGGCGGTCGGCGGCGGCGTCCAGGTGCCGATCGGCCCCGGCGGCGAGCGCGACCTCGGCGAAGAACGCCTCCTGGGCCTCGGGCTCGCGGCCCAGGGCGCGCAGCACGTCCAGCGCCGCGACGTTCCCCGACCCCTCCCAGATGCCGTTCAGCGGCGATTCGCGGAACAACCGCGGCATCTGCGACTCCTCGACGTAGCCGTTGCCTCCCAGGCACTCCAGCGCCTCCGCCGCGTGGACCGGGGCGCGCTTGCAGATCCAGTACTTGCTCACGGCCAGCGCGGTACGGCGCAACGCGGCCTCGGCCCGGTCACCGGCGATGGCCCGGTCGGTGGCCCCGGCCAGCCGCGTCATCAGGACGGTCGCCGCCTCCGACTCCAGGGACAGGTCGGCCAGGACGTTGCGCATCAGCGGCTGGTCGGCGAGCTTCCTGCCGAACGCGCCCCGGTGCCGGGTGTGGTGGACGGCCTGCGTGACGCCGTACCTCATGCCGGCCGCGGAGCCGATCACGCAGTCGAGCCGGGTCATGTTGACCATCTCCAGGATGGTCCGCAGCCCCCGGCCCTCCTCGCCCACCAGCCAGGCCGTCGCGCCGTGGTACTCCACCTCGGCGCTGGCGTTGGACCTGTTGCCCAGCTTGTCCTTCAGCCGCATCAGGTGGAGGGCGTTGCGGGTGCCGTCGGGAAGGACGCGGGGGAGCAGGAAGCACGACAGCCCGCCGGGGGCCTGGGCGAGGACCAGGAACACGTCGCACATCGGGGCGGAGTTGAACCACTTGTGGCCGGTCAGGACGTAGCTGCCGTCGGCCCGCGGTTCGGCGCGGGTGGTGCCCGCGCGCACGTCGGAGCCGCCCTGCTTCTCGGTCATCGCCATCCCGGCGAGCACGCCGCGCTTGCCGAGCGGCGGGCGCAGCCCGAAGTCGTAGCTCCGCGAGGCCAGCAGGGGCTCCCAGTCGGCGGCGAGCGCCGGGCTGTGGCGCAGCGCGGCGATCGAGGCGTAGGTCATCGAGATCGGGCAGCCGTGCCCGGCCTCGACCTGGCTCCAGACGTAGAACTTGGCGGCGCGGGCCACGTGCGCGCCCGGCCTGGCGCTCGACCAGGGGGTGGCGTGCATGCCGTTGTCGACGGCGACGGTCATCAGCTCGTGCCAGGCGGGGTGGAACTCCACCTCGTCGATCCGCCGTCCGTACCGGTCGTGGGTTCGCAGGACGGGCGGATGCTCGTTCGCCAGCCGTCCCCACTCCTGGGCCTGCTCGGAACCGGCGAGAAGGCCGAGCCTGCGCAGTTCCCCGGTGGCCCAGCCCGCACCCTCGCGTGCCACGCCGTCCATCAGGGCGGCGTCGGCGGACACGTCATGTCCGGTGAGAGGGTGGGCCTGGTTGAAGACGTCATGGGTCACGTGCGGCCTCCGGTGGATCATCCGGCTCGTCGCCGGCCTCTGCGCCTATCCCAACATCCTTCTGGGGGGTGCTGCCCTTGGTTGAGTGCTATATCCGATTTTCGTCCACAGGTGGGCCTCCGGTTTCCGAGGATTCATCCCGCCGTACGCGGGCGGCCCCGGCCGGTCAGGGCCACGTGCGACGACCCGCCCCCGCCTTGACGCCGAGACAGGGACGGGATCATGATGCGGGGCGGACGTCCGGGCGGGAGGCCCGGGCCGCGGGTCAGGGGTTCTTGACCAGGTCCCGGAGGTAGTCGTCGTCCTCGTCGCTCTCGGCGAGCACGCGCTCGGCGCCCCGCCGGGCCCGCGCGTCGCCCCGGGTGGCCAGCCCCCGGGTGGCCTCGGCGACCGCGTTCAGGTCCTCGTCGTCGAGCCTGGCGGCCAGCGCGTCACGGATCCGCTCGCTGTCCTCCGGCAGCCCGGCCAGGCCCATGGTGGCCCAGTCGCGTACCTCCGGGTCGGGGTCCTCGGTCATGGAGATGAGCAGCGCGAGCCCCTCGGCGTGGCCCGTGGGCAGGACGGCGGCCAGCGCGGCGGGATCGGCCTGGGTGCGGGTCCAGCCGTCGGCGGTGACGATCTCCAGCACCTCGGGCAGGGCGCGCGGGTCGGCGTGGTGGCCGAGCGCGCCGAGCACCGAGCGCAGCACCCGCTCGTCGCCCTCGGTGGCCGCCATCCGGCGCAGGATCGGCAGCGCCTCCTCCAGGTAGGGCTTCTCGTCGTCGGTGAAGCCGAACTGGGCGATCACGTCGACGGCGAACTCCCGCTTGCGCGGGTCCTCGCTGGAGCACAGCCGCGCCGCCGCGTCGAAGGTCTCCCCGTCGCCGCGCCTGCTCAGCGAGCTCGCCACGGTCCACCAGGTCTCGGCCTCCTCGTCGACGTCGCGGTAGGGCATCGCCCGCTCGACCAGCTCGTCGAACGGCAGCCGCTCGCCGGTGGCGTCCTCCAGCAGGGTGGCGACGGCCGCGTGCCCGCGCTGGCAGGTGAGCTCGGCCAGGCGGGTCCCGTCGGGGCCCACCGCCGCGACGGTCACCAGGTCGGTGCCGTCCTTCGCCCTGCTGCGCCCCACGACGAACTGCGAGTCCTCGGGGACCTGCTCGGTGAGCTGCTCCAGGAGCGCGCTCTCCAGCTGGGTGCCCAGCCAGTCGTAGGCGATGGACAGCGGCGTGTCGCCGTCGCCGTCGGGCCGGTCGGCCTCGGCGCCCTTCTCCAGCAGCGCCTGCACGACGCCCAGGGCGCCGCGCCGGGTGGCGAGGGTGAGCGCGGTGTCGCCGCCCTCGGTGGCGTCCTCGGGGTTCGCCCCGGCGGCGAGCAGGGCCTGGGCCGCGGCGGCCCGCCCGTTGGCGGCGGCCCAGAGCAGGGCGGTCCAGCCGCCGGCCTCCCGCCCGGACACGTCGGCACCGGCGGCCAGCAGCGCCTCCAGGGCCTCGACACGGTCCCAGGCGGAGGCGGCGGACAGGGGCAGCCCCTCGTCCTCGCCGCCGCTGGTCCGGTTGGGGTCGGCTCCGTGGTCCAGCAGCGCACGCACGACGGCCACGCGGCCCCGGTTCGATGCCAGGTAAAGGGCGGTGGGCTCTTCCGCGCCCTCGGGGTCGGCGCTCGTGCCGTCGCGCAGCAGCCGCTCGGCCCGCTCGGCGTCGTTGGCCGCCACCGCGTCCAGGAGTTCTCGGTACATGCCTCCGGATCATATGGCGTGCCTCCCCGCCTCGGCCGTACGCCGGTCCCGCGCCCGGCGAGAAGGCGTCATCCGATGTGTTTATCCGGCCTCCTTCGTCCGAGGGATCCCCTATCGCGACAACTCGCGATATGTTGTGAGTTATGAATGATCCCGGGGAAATGCGGGTCTCGGACGCGGAGCGGGAAGCCATCGTCGAGCGGTTACGGGTCGCCTCCGTCGAAGGCCGTCTGACCCTCGGGGAGCTGACCGAGCGCACCGAGGCGGCCTACATCGCCCGCACCCAGGCCGAACTGGCCGTGATCACCTCCGACCTGCCCGGCGGGCACTCGGTCCCCGCGCCCGCCTACCGTCCGCCCCCGCCGGAGCGCGGCCAGGTGCGGCGCTGGTTCGTGGCGGTGATGAGCAGCTCCAAGCGGCGCGGTTCGTGGCGGATCGACAAGCCGCTCGGCGCCGTCGCCGTGATGGGCGACGTCGTGCTGGACCTGCGCCAGGCCGAGGTACGCACCGGGGGAGTGGTCGACATCATGGCCACCGCGGTCATGGGGAACGTGAAGATCATCGTCCCGGACGGGGTGGACGTCGAGCTCGACGGCGTCGCCGTGATGGGCGACAAGAAGGTCCAGGTCAACGAGGCGCCCCCGGGCACGAACGCGCCGCTCGTCCGGGTCAGGGCCTACGCCGTCATGGGAGACGTCAAGGTGGTCGGCGACTCCAAGACCAAGCCGCTCAAGAAGGCCATAGCCGCCTGGCGCAAGCAGTGGGACGAGCTGCGCGAGCTCACCGGAGAGCAGGGCCACTACGGGCTCGGTTCCGGTTCCCAATGGCTCCACCCCTCCCACCAGGAGCACCTGCTCGACCCGCGCTCCTGGCACCCCACCCCGCCCCAGCCGCCTCAGCCTCCCCACCCTCCGCAGCCGCCCCGCCACTGACGGCGGCCCGCTCTCGCCGCCCGCGCGGAGGACTCCGGCCGTACGGAGAGCCCCCGGCGGGCGAGCTCCGCCACACGTGCAACGTCCCGGGATCCCTTAGGCGTAGTGATCGGTGACATACACCGAGCAGTGAGGATCCCCCGATGCGAGATCGGGCTGACTTCGAGCACTACGTGGAGCAGCGCTCGGCCCGCCTGTTACGGGCCGCGTACCTGCTGTGCCGCGACTGGGGCACGGCGGAGGACCTGTTGCAGACGGCCCTGGCCAAGGCGTGGTTCGCCTGGCGGAGGGTGGGCGACGACCCGGACCCGTACGTCTATCGCATCCTGGTCAACACCCATGCCACCTGGTGGCGGCGCAGGTGGCGGGGAGAGGTACCGAGCGAGGTCCTCCCCGAGGCTCCGGACGGCGACGCGATGGACGCGACGGCCACGCGGGAGGCGGTCAGGCAGGCCCTGGCCGGGCTTCCCGGCAGGCAGCGGGCCGTGATCGTCCTGCGCTACTTCGCCGACCTGCCCGACCAGCGGATCGCCGAAATCCTCGGCTGCTCGGTGGCGACCGTACGCAGCCAGGCCAGCCGGGCACTGCGCAAGCTGCGCGTCGATCCCGCGGCCGTCGCCGCGACCACCACGGGGAGCTGAGATGACCATCACCGAATCCGAGCTGCGCGAGATCCTGAACGAGGACGAGGGCCACGGCGGCGGGGTGACCGTCGCGGGTGTCCACCGGCGAGTCCGCGCGATCAGGCGCCGCCGCCGCTGGGCCGCGGGTGGCGCGGTCGCGGCCGCACTCACCGTCGCGGTGGCCCTCAGCACACCCGCGGGTGGCGTCGCGAACGACCCGGACGTCTGGAACGGCGTCATGACGCGGCCGTCCCCCACCGTCCCGACGACGTCACAGCCGCTGGGAGGGCCCTACCCCGGAGACAAGGTCGCGAGCGGCGAGTACAGGACGGGCGGGACACGCGAGGAGCTCCGGATCGAACCCGGAAACACGCCGTTGAAGGTGACCGTTCTCTGCGCAGGACCGCTGCGGCGGGCACTCGTCTGGATCGGAGACGGTCCTCCCCAACGGCACCTCTGCGGAACCGGTCCCGACGGATACACCATGGAGATCTTCTGGGACACCCCGAACCAGGGGATGATCGGGAGCAGGGATCGCCCGGCCGGGAAGCAGGTCGTGTCCGCGGCCGTCCTGCCCGGCGAGGTCGACAGGGCCGGCAGGACGGCCCGCGAACTGGCCGAGGGGATGAACGAGTTCTTCGAGGGCTGGGAGGAGCAACTCGCCGCG
The DNA here is from genome assembly GCF_042888905.1 of Streptosporangium sp. NPDC002721. Taxonomy (NCBI): domain Bacteria; kingdom Bacillati; phylum Actinomycetota; class Actinomycetes; order Streptosporangiales; family Streptosporangiaceae; genus Streptosporangium; species Streptosporangium sp. NPDC002721. Next base: position 45,671 of record NZ_JBIAQI010000016.1, on the reverse strand, counting down.
GCCGAACCCTTCCCCCTCAAGTGGTCGATCACGGTACGGGAGATGTTCCGCCCGGTCTGCCGGGACAACGTGCGCCAGATGGACTCGCGCACCGGGGAGATGGTCCGCCTGACCTGCGAGGGCAAGGACACCGCACCCCCGCGAAGCCCTTGAGGGCCTCTGGTGGTCCGGGCCAGGCTCCAGGCGGTGACCAGGGCCTTTGAGGGCCCGAGGCGGTCCGGGCCAGGGGCCAGGCGGTTGACCAGGGCCCCTGATGGCCCCAGGGGTCCGGTCCGGTCCCGGTCCGGGGTTCAGGCGGTGGCCAGGGCCCTCCAGCCGTGCGCGGCCCGCTCGTAGCGTTCGAGCAGCACCGCCGCGACCTCGGGGGCGGCGCCCAGCACGTCGGCGACGGCGTCGGCGCCCGCGGCCAGGGTCTCCCGGCGGATCTTGTCGGCGAAGTGGCCGGGGGCCAGCAGGTAGGGGGCGACCACGACCCGGCAGGCTCCCGAGCGCCGCAGGCGCAGCACGGCCTCCTCGGGGGTGGGACCGGCGGCCGAGGCGTAGGCGGCGGTCACCGACCGCCAGCCGCGCAGCCTCGCCCAGTCCCCGGCGATCCCGGCGACCGTCGCGTTGGCCCGCCGGTCGCTGGAGCCGGCCGAGACCAGCACCACGGCGGTGTCCGGCTCGCCCGGCTCCACGCCCGCCTCGGCCAGGCGCCGCTCCAGCGCGCCGACCAGCAGCGGGTGCGGGCCCAGCGTGGCGCCCGCGTGCACGCGCAGCAGGGGCCTGCGGGCCGTCGCCTCGGCCAGCGCGCCGGGGATGTCGACCCGGCTGTGGTAGGCCTCGGTGAGCAGCAGCGGCAGCACCGCCGCCTCGGCCAGCCCCGACAGCGCCATGGGAAGCGTCGGGGAGGCGTGGTCGAGGTAGGCGGTGCGGACCAGGAGCTCGGGCCGCGCCTCCCGTACCAGGTCGAGCAGGTCCTCCACCGTCGCGGCGGCGCGCGGGTCACGGGACCCGTGCGCCACCGCGACCAGCGGCGTCCCGGAGGCCGTGCCGTTGGCACGCCACGTCATACGTGGAGCCCGCACTCGGTCTTGCCCATGCCCGCCCAGCGGCCGCTGCGCGGGTCCTCTCCCGGGGCGACCTGGCGGGTGCAGGGGGCGCAGCCGATCGAGGGATAGTTGTCGTAGTGCAGCGGGTTGATCAGCACCCCGTTGTCGGCCATGTAGTTGTCGACGTCCTCCTGCGTCCACCTGGCGATCGGGTTGATCTTGACCATCTGGCGCTTGGCGTCCCACTCGACGACCTTGACGCCGGCGCGGGTGACGGCCTCGTCGCGGCGGATGCCGGAGACCCAGGCGAGGTAGGGCTCCAGGGCGCGGTTGAGCGGCTCGACCTTGCGCAGGTAGCAGCACAGGTCGGGGTTGCGCCCGAACAGGCGCGGCCCCAGGTCGCGCTCCTGCTCGGCCACCGTGCGGGACGGCTTCACGTCGATCACGTTGACGTCGTAGACCTGCTGGACGGCGTCACGGGTGCCGATCGTCTCGGCGAAGTGGTAGCCGGTGTCGATGAACAGCACGTCCACGCCCGGCTTGACCCGGCTGACCAGGTCGATCAGCAGGGCGTCGCTCATCGAGGCGGTGAGGCAGAGCCGGTCGCCGAAGGTCGCCGCGGCCCAGCGGATGATCTCAAGGGCCGAGGCGTCCTCCAGGAAGCGCGCGGCGGACTCGACGATCTCCTGCAGGTCGAGCGTCCCCCGCTGCTGACGTAATCCGACTTCGATGTCCACCAGTGTCATCGCTCGCTCACCCAATCCTCATTCGCCGCGCGGGCAGGTCGTGCCTCGCGGGCCGTCGCGTTCGTCACGTGCATCCCGTTGGATTCGCCGCGCGTCACGAGCGCACCCCGATTCCGAGAAACTTCAGCTTGAAGGCGCGCACGCACGACCGGCAGTACCAGCCGCCGTCGCCTTCGTAGGGCTCCAGGTCTTCCTCGCCGCAGTACGGGCAGTGGAAGGGAACGGCTCGCTCGCTCATCCGCCCGCTCCCGTCTCCGGCGGGCCGGCGTGCCGGCCGCTCACTTCAGGTCCGCGTCGTCGGCGCGCTGGACCCAGGCGGAGAAGGTCTCCTCCTCGTCCTTCTGCTTCTCGAAGTTGCGGAGCACGCGCTCGACGTAGTCGGGAAGATCCTCGGAGGTGGTCTTCAGGCCGCGGACCTTGCGGCCGAAGCCGGGGTTAACGCCCAGCGAGCCGCCCAGGTGGATCTGGAAGCCCTCGACCTGCTCGCCCTCGTCGTTGACGACGAGCTGGCCCTTGAGGCCGATGTCGGCCACCTGGATGCGGGCACAGGAGTTGGGGCAGCCGTTGACGTTGATGGTCAGCGGGTGCTTGAAGTCGGGCAGCCGCTGCTCCAGCTCGTCGATCAGGCCGGCCGCGGTGACCTTGGTCTCGACGATGGCCAGCTTGCAGAACTCGATCCCGGTGCAGGCCATGGTCTGGCGGCGGAAGGTGGAGGGGTTGACCCGCAGGTCGCCCGCCTCCAGCTCGGCGACGAGGCTGTCGACCCTGTCGGGCGCCACGTCGAGGATGACCATCTTCTGCTCGACCGTGGTGTGCACCCGGTCGGAGCCGTGCCGCTCGGCGATGTCGGCGATCAGGTGCAGCTTGTCGCCGTCGAGGCGGCCGACCTTCGGGGCGAAGCCGACGTAGAAGTTGCCGTCCTTCTGCGGGAAGACGCCCACGTGGTCCCTGCGGCCGCCGCGCGGCTGCTCGGGCGCGGGGCCGTCGGGCAGGGCGTACCCCAGGTACTCCTTCTCCAGGACGTCGCGGAACTTCTCGGCGCCCCAGTCGTTGATCAGGAACTTGATCCTGGCCCGGTGGCGCAGGCGGCGGTAGCCGTAGTCGCGGAAGATGCCGATCACGCCGCCGTAGGCGGGGGCGACCTGCTCCGGGGTGAGGAAGACACCCAGCCGCTTGGCCAGCATCGGGTTGGTGGACAGGCCACCGCCCACCCACAGGTCGAAGCCGCGCTCGCCGTGCTCGTTCACGACGCCCACGAACGCCACGTCGTTGATCTCGTGCACGGTGCAGTGCGCCGGGCACCCGCTCACCGCGGACTTGAACTTGCGCGGCAGGTTGGAGAAGGCCGGGTCGCCGATGTAGGTGTCGTGGATCTCCTGGACCAGCGCGGAGCCGTCGAGGACCTCGTCGGTGTCGATCCCGGCCAGCGGGCAGCCCAGGATCACGCGCGGGGTGTCGCCGCAGGCCTCGGTGGTGGACAGGCCCACCGACTCCAGGCGCTCCCAGATGTCGGGGACGGCCTCGATCTCGATCCAGTGCAGCTGGATGTTCTGCCGGTCGGTGACGTCGGCGGTGCCCCGGCCGTAGAGGTTGGAGATGTCGGCGATCACGCGCAGCTGGGCCAGGTCGAGCCGGCCGCCGTCGATCCTGACGCGGAGCATGAAGTAGCGGTCGTCGAGCTCCTCCGGCTCCAGGATCGCGGTCTTGCCGCCGTCGATCCCGGGCTTGCGCTGGGTGTAGAGGCCGAACCAGCGCATCCTGCCGCGCAGGTCGGCGGGGTCGATGGAGTCGAAGCCGCGCTTGGAGTAGACGTCGATGATCCGCTGACGGACGTTGAGGCCGTCGTCGTTCTTCTTGTTCTCCTCGTTCTTGTTCAGCGGCTCGCGGTAGCCGAGAGCCCACTGGCCTTCGCCGCGCGGGCGCTTGTGATGTCGATTCGCCGACCGGGCAGGGGTCGTCATGTGCGCGTCCTTATTGTGGCTCGATGGAATGATTTCCGGACGCGCACAGGCGGCACCTCCCGCCTCATCGTCGAGTGCGGGGGTTGATTACTCAGAGGAGGACGCCTGTTACGCGGCCGAGCTGGGTGAAATCAGCAGGGGGCGACGGTTAACGGACGTCACAACAGATGGCACTGCGGACACGCAGAAGGTCGACGTGGCGTCGCACGACGAGCAACGGGTCCGCTGGCATGTCTACGACGATACCTCGGGCATCGGGGATGTCCAACGTCAGGTCCACTATCTGGACGAAGGTGCGGGACCCCCGACACGCGCCGGGCACGGCGGGAGGAGCTCGTCCGGAGGGCGGGGCGCCGGGGCGCGGGTCAGCCCTGGCGCGGCCAGTCCAGCGCCGACTCCCGGGGCCTGGGGGTGGGCTGGTGCTGGCAGTCGCACCACGAGCCTCCCCGGCACTCGTCGTGCCGCCGCTCCTTGCAGTCCTCGCAGATCATGATTCCATCATGCTCTGTTCCTTCCAGAATATTCCTCGGTTACCCTTGCCTGGGCTGTTACATGGAGGCGTCATGGGGTTGATGGACGAGCTGCTGGCGGATCTGCGCGCGGAGACGGCCGAGTTCGACACCATGATCGAAGGGCTCGGCCCGGACGAGTGGGAACTGCCCACCCCGGCCGAGGGCTGGGCGATCCGGGACCAGGTCGGCCATCTCGCCTGGTTCGACGACGCCGCCACCGTCTCCGCCACCGACCCCGAGGCGTTCCGCGTCGCCAAGCCCGCGTTCCTCGCCCGCGGCGGCTCGGCGGTGGACGAGCTCGCCGCCGCCTCGCGCGGCCTGAGCGCCGACCAGCTCCGCGAGTGGTTCCGCGGGGCGCGGGCCCACGCCCTGGAGGCCTTCGCCCGGCTGGACGCCGGTGCCAGGCTGCCCTGGTACGGGCCCGAGATGTCGGCCGCGTCCTTCGTCACCGCGCGCCTGATGGAGACCTGGGCCCACGGGCAGGACGTGGCGGACGCGCTCGGCGTCACCCGCGTGCCGACCGCCAGGCTCAGGCACGTGGCGACGCTCGGGGCGCGCGCCTTGCCGTACAACTTCACGGTGCGCGGCCTGGAGGCGCCGTCGTGCCCGGTGCGGGTGGAGCTGACCATGCCCGACGGGTCGCCGTGGGAGGCCGGGCCCCCGGACGCCGCCGACGTGGTCCGCGGCCCCATGATCGACTTCTGCCTCCTGGTGGTCCGGCGCCGCCACCTCGACGACACCTCCCTGCTGGTACACGGCGAGACCGCCCGGACGTGGACCGCGATCGCCCAGGCCTTCGCCGGACCGCCGGGCACGGACCCCGCCCGGGTACGGACCTCGTCCGGGTAGGGGTCCGATCAGGGACGTCCCAGGGAGACACCGGATGGAGCCGGCCCTCTCCCGCCTGACATGCTCGGAAATATGCGGACCTTGTTGAACGTCATCTGGCTGGTCTTCGCGGGGGTCTGGCTGGCGATCGGCTACGTTCTCGCGGGAATCGTGTGCTGCGTCCTGATCATCACGATCCCGTTCGGCATCGCCTCGTTCAGGATCGCCGGCTACGCGCTGTGGCCCTTCGGCCGGACCGTGGCGCGCGACCCGGAGGCGGGGGCGCTGTCGACCGTCGGCAACGTGATCTGGTTCGTCGTGGCCGGGATCTGGCTGGCGATCGGGCACCTGCTGACCTCGATCCCGCTCTTCCTGTCGATCATCGGCATCCCGCTGGGCCTGGCCAACCTCAAGCTGATCCCGATCTCCCTGCTGCCGCTGGGCGCGCGTGTCGTCGACACCGGCGACGCGGAGGCGTTCTACCGCCGGTAGGTTTCGCCACATGCCGCACGGGCAGGCGTGAGATTCGATCGTTGCCCGCCCGACTCGTGATCAAGCGCGGCTAGGAATACCGTTGTGTGGCATGACGTCCACTGATGCCCCGGCCCATCGGCCCGGGCCCGAGCGGCGCCGCCCGCGCGGGCCCGGGGTGCGGTTGCGTGCCGGTATCGCGCGGGTCCGCCGCGCGGGCGTCTGGGTGAGGCTGCGGGCGCTGCTGTCGTGGATCCGCGGCACCGATGTGTGGACCCTGATCGTCGCCACCACGAACGCGGGCATCACCTACCGCGTCACCGGCCTGGCGGGCGAGGCGGCCTTCTTCGCGCTGCTGTCGCTGCCGCCGTTCATGCTCGGCCTGATCGGCGTGCTCGGCCAGCTGACCCGGGTGTTCGGCCCCGAGACGGTCAAGAACGTCAGCGACTGGATCGACCAGCAGGCCCACCTGCTGTTCACCGACAACGCCGTCGACACCGTCGTCACCCCCCTCATCGAGGACGTGCTGAAACCCGAGAACCAGGTCTCGCTGATCTCCCTGGGCTTCCTGCTCGCGCTCTGGTCGGGCTCGCGGGCGCTCTTCGTCTACGTCGACCTGATCTCGGTCTCCTACGGCCTCGGCGAGGAGCGCGGCATCATCCGCACCCGCCTGATGTCCTTCGGGTTCTACCTCGCGGGCCTGCTGATCGGGCTGGTGGTGATGCCGGTGCTCGTCCTCGGCCCGGCCGCGCTGCGCGGGGCCCTGCCGGCCGACTACGCCGTGCTGGTCGAGATCCTCTACTGGCCGGTGGTCGTCATCGGCTCGGTGATCTTCCTCACCTTGCTCTACCACGTGAGCGTGCCCGTACGCACGCGCTGGTGGCGCGAGCTACCGGGGGCGTTGCTCGCGCTCGTCATCTGGATCGTCTGCGCCGCCGTGCTGCGCGCCGTCCTCGCCGCCTGGTTCTCGCCGGTCTCCATCTACGGCTCGCTCGCCGCCCCCATCGCCGTCCTGCTGTGGCTCTACATCACCGCGCTGGCGGTGCTCATCGGCGCCACGCTCAACGCCGAGGTCGACCGGCTCTGGCCCGTCGAGGGCGCAGGTCGAGCCGGGCGCGGGGCCCAGTCCGCTATCGTCTAAGCGCGACTGGCGCATAAGGTGGGAGAGACCACCGGGGAGCGAAAAAGCGAGGAGGCCGAGCGCCTGGGTCTTCGCGCGATGTCGACGATGACAGGGGAGTGAAGGCGCATGAGCGCTCTTTCCAGCGTGGATCCGCAGATCGCCGAGCTCATCAGGGCCGAGGAGCGGCGGCAGTCCGACACCGTCAAGCTGATCGCCTCGGAGAACTACGTCTCCAAGGCCGTCCTCGAGGCCACCGGCACCGTCCTGACCAACAAGTACTCCGAGGGCTACGCCGGCAAGCGTTACTACGAGGGCCAGCAGGTCATCGACCAGGTCGAGACCCTCGCCATCGACAGGGCCAAGGCACTGTTCGGCGTCAACCACGCCAACGTGCAGCCCTACTCCGGCTCGCCCGCCAACCTGGCGATCTACCTGGCCTTCCTGAAGCCGGGCGAGACCGTCATGGGCATGGGCCTGCCGTTCGGCGGCCACCTCACCCACGGCTGGTCGGTCTCGGCCACCGGCAAGTGGTTCAACCCGGTCCGTTACGGCGTGCGCCAGGACACCGGCCGCGTCGACATGGACGAGGTGCGCGAGATCGCCCTGCGCGAGCGTCCCAAGCTGATCTTCTGCGGTGGCACCGCGGTCCCGCGCACGATCGACTTCCCGGCCTTCGCCGAGATCGCCCGCGAGGTCGGGGCCGTGCTCGCCGCCGACATCGCGCACATCGCGGGCCTGGTGGCCGGTGGCGCCCACCCGTCGCCGGTCGGCCACGCGGACGTCATCTCCACCACCACCCACAAGACCCTGCGCGGTCCCCGGGGCGCCATGCTCATGGCCACCTCCGACGAGCACGCCACCGCCCTGAACAAGGCCGTCTTCCCCGGCCTGCAGGGCGGGCCGCACAACCACACCACCGCGGCCATCGCGGTGGCGCTCAAGGAGGCGTCGACCGACGACTTCAAGGACTACGCCCGCCAGGTCGTCCTGAACGCGCAGGCGCTGGCCGAGGAGCTGCTGGGCCGGGGCTTCGACCTGGTCTCCGGCGGCACCGACAACCACCTCATCCTGTTCGACCTGACCCCCAAGGGCATCGGCGGCAAGCCCGCCGCCCAGGCCCTCGACAAGGCCGGGCTGGAGACCAACTACAACAGCGTGCCCTTCGACACGCGCAAGCCGTTCGACCCCTCGGGCATCCGCATCGGCACCGCGGGCGTGACCAGCAGGGGCATGGGCGTCGCGGAGATGCGGCAGATCGGCGCCTGGATCGACCAGGTCGTCACCGCCCTGGCCAAGGACGAGGAAGAGGCCAAGCACGTGATCACCCGGGTCCACGGCGAGGTCAGGGAGCTCACCTCCCACTTCCCCGCCCCGGGCCTGTGACCGCGCCCCTCGCGGGTTCCTGAGATCCGCGGGCCCGTGAGTGAGGGCCCCGGAGGCGCCGTGAGGCGCTGATCGATCACATCGATCATGCTGAGCAGGACGGGAACGCCCGGCCGGGACCTCCCGGCCGGGCGTTCTCGCGTGATCGGGCGCCCTGGCGGCGGGGATCCACATCCGAGCCGGAACCCCCTGGGGTGCGAGAACCGGGGCTCACCGGACGACGGCGGCGTACGGGCGGGCCGGGCTCTTCGGGAACCCTCCGGGGCGCGCCGGGCGACGGCGGCGTACGGACGGGCTGGAACCCTTCGGGAGCGGTCGCGGGAAACATCGCAAATGTGTTTGCGCCGGACGGGAGGCACTGCGCTAAAGTTCTCCCGACGACGCCGTCCGGGAGAGGTACGGCGATGAGGTGAGGAGGTGAGGACTATGCGGGTCTTTCTGGTGAGCCTGCCGTCCATCAACCTCCGGGTGCCCGCCTAGCCGATTCGCGACAGGGCACCCGGCCTTTCACAAGGGTGCTTACGTTGTCTTCGTCGTCTTCGTCATTCGTATCTTCTTCATCCGCTCTCACCGCGCTCGGCTGGAACGACTCCTTCGCCGCCGAGCTTCCCGTGGACCTGACCCCGGCCCGGGTGTCCCGCGTCGATCGCGGTGTCGCCGAGGTGCTGACGGCCTCCGGTCATCTCCGGGCCGACTACGGCGCCAGGGTGCGGCGTGACGCCGCCGCCGACCCCGTGGCCCTGCCCTGCGTCGGCGACTGGGTCGGGCTCCGTCACCTGGCCGAGGGCCGCTTCGAGCTGGCGGCGCTGCTGCCCCGGCGCACCGCGTTCGTGCGCGGCGGCGTCGCGCGAGTCTCCAGGGGCGGGCTCTCCGGCGACTCCCAGGGGCAGGTGCTCGCCGCCAACGTCGACGTCGTCTTCGTCGCCGAACCCGCCCTGCACGCCACCGACACCGCCGACCTGGGCAGGATCGAGCGGCTGCTCGCGCTCGCCTGGGAGAGCGGTGGCCGTCCCGTGGTGCTCGTCACCAAGTCGGACCTGATCGGCGAGGGCCTCGACTTCCTGATGGAGGAGGTCGCCTCGGCGGCGCCGGGGGTGGACGTGCATGCGATCTGCTCCGTCACGGGCGAGGGGGTCGACATCGTCCGCGGATACCTCGAGGGCACGCGCACCGCGGTGGTGCTCGGCGCCTCGGGCGCGGGCAAGTCGACGCTCGTCAACGCCCTGGCGGGACAGGGGGTCATGGAGACCCAGCAGGTCAGGGCCGGAGACGGCCGGGGCCGTCACACCACCGTGCACCGCGAGCTCATCCCGCTCGCGGGAGGCGGGCTCATCATCGACACGCCGGGCATCCGCCGCGTCGGCCTGTACGACATGGGCGAGGGCGTGGACATGGTCTTCGCGGACCTGGAGGAGCTCGCCGAGCGGTGCCGGTTCGGCGACTGCGGCCACGACAGCGAGCCGGGCTGCGCGGTGATCGCCGCGATCGAGGACGGCACGCTTCCCGAGCGGCGGCTGGAGAGCTGGAACAAGCTCCAGCGGGAGGCCGCGTGGATGGCGTCCAGGAGTGACGCGAGGCTCCGCAAGGAGCTGCAGAACAAGTGGAAGATCATCCACAAGGAGATGCGGAAGACGGGCCGCAGCCGGCCCTGACACGTGGGGAAAGCCCGCTCGTGCGGTCACCCGTCCCGGGTGCCGTACGAGCGGGGCCCGACACGACAACGTGTGATCTCGCAGGGGGTGCGCGAGATCACACGTGCGGGGGAAGCCGGGTGGAGGTACTGCTCAGGCGACGGCACTGATGCCGGCGCTGGCGGCGCGGCGCATACGACGGCGACGCTCGGAGGCGCGCTCGTCCTCGTTCAGACCGCCCCAGGTGCCGTACTTCTCCGGACGGGAAAGCGCATAGTCGAGGCACTCCGCGCGAACGGGGCACTGGGCGCAGATCGCCTTGGCCTTACGCTCGCGAATGTCACGCTCGGGCTGACGCTCGCCGTCGGGGCCGAAGAAGAGCACGAGGTCCTCGCCCCGGCACGCGGCGTCATCCTGCCAGCCCCAGCTGGGCCGAGGCCGGGCGGTCTGCCGACGTACCTGAGACATGAGAAAACCACCTTATAGTGAGAGGTATTTCTGGTTAATGCCGCATTGGACGCTTGTGACGTCCCTGGGTCCAACGCCTGGATTGGCCGTGATGTTCCCTCAGGTCAGGTCAGGGCGGACGTGGCGTACCGCACAGGGGTGAGCCTGTCCAGCGTGACCAGCCGGTAGGTAGTGATCGTATCGGCGCAAGCCGTACCACATGGCGTTGTTAGCGTCATGGGTTCAACCACTACCCGAAAACGAGCGCCACTACCGCGCACAAATGCCTCGGTGACGGCGCCGTCCAACCTGGAGGATTCCACGGCCACTCCGCCAACCGAGAGATCACCCGTATGAATGCGGATGAAATGCTCAGCGGCCTGCAGTGGCTCAGGGATGCCTGCGCGTCCCCGGAAACGGTCGAGGATGACCTCGCCGGACCGGTACGCGTCGGCTGCCGCGATCGCAGCAGCCTGAGACATGCTGCCGTAGTAAAGCCCGTGTGGCAAGCACACGAGGTTGGCGGCGTATCGATCGCCGCCAACATGTGATGTTTCCCATACTGTGTCCGGCAATGTTTTTGCCAAGGACCGAGCTAGGGGTAGTCCAATGCGGGCGCAGCACGCGTTGCGCTTGGCATGCGTGCAGACCAGAAAAACCGGCTCACTCACAAGTATGCAGGACTCCGGGACCACTCCGGCCACCACGCTGTCAAGGTTAAGATCGTCCGGACCTGCGATGACGCCTTCGGCGATCCAGGGCTCGGCGGAACCGGAGTCGGCGACCATGACGTGAATGCCGGTGGTCACGGGGTTCCTGCGGTCGGGACGACGGATCAGCTGGGGCCGGATGCCGAGCCGTGTGGCGCGTTTGATAAGGATGTGGACGTCCTCGGGGAGGCTGCAGTCCTCCAGGTGGGAGGCCCAGGGGCCGGGGTGCTCGATGAGCAGCCAGAAGCGGGCCCCGACGGTCGCGCTGGCGTAGACCGGCAGCTCGCCGGTGTGGCAGCCCGGCGGGTGCGCGCACCCCCTGGGCGCCGTGTCCGCCCTGCTCACGCCGTTCCCCGTGCTCACGCTCTCTCCTCGCTCTGACTTAGGTAAGACTAACCTAACAGGCGAACCGGCGTGGCGAGAGTGAAACGATCACAGGCGTGTGACGGTGATGTGCCCGTGGCGGGGCGGTCGCGGGAAAGGTGTCCTCGGCCGGACGGCCTTCCCGGCTCCCGGTGGGCGAGGGGGCCGGTGGGGCCAGGGAGCGGCGGGGCGTCGATCCACCACGCCCGGCGAACAGCGGCCTGTCGACAGGCCGTGCGGCGAGCGGCGCCGCCCTCCCCGGCGAGGCGTGCGATGAGCGGTAAGGGGCCGGCGGGCCGGTACGAGGGCCGTGCGGTGAGCGGTGGGGGCCGGTACGGCCGGTACGGCCGGTGGTGGGAGGTCAGTAGGCCAGCGCGGCGTGGGCCAGGGGGAGGGCCGCGGCGCGGTCCTGCGGGACGAGGCCGATCCTGGTCCGCCGGTCGAGGAGGTCGTCCACGTCCAGGGCGCCCTCGTGCCTGACCGCCCAGACGAGCTCGGCCCCGGTGACCCCGGTCGGCCCGGGTTCGGCCAGCCAGGGGTCCTCCGCCATCAGGGCCCGTACGGCACCCGCCTCGCTCCCGTACCGCTCCAGCAGCCGGGCGGTCTCCCGATCCCCTCCGTCACCGTCCGAGCCCTGCCCGCCGCCCGCGCCGTCGGGGCCGCTCGCGGATACGGCCCCGATGAGGGGCAGCTCCCTCGTACGGCTCCGGCCCGCGTCGAGCCTGCCCAGTGACACGGCCCGGTCGACCGCGTCCTCGGCCATCCGGCGGTACGTGGTCAGCTTGCCGCCCACGATCGTCACCATCCCGTCCGGGGTGGTGAGCAGCGAGTGCTTCCTGGACAGGTCGGCGGTGCGGCCGTCGGCGGCGAGCAGCGGCCGCAGCCCCGCGTAGGTCCCGGCCACGTCCTGGCGCCGGATCGGCTCCTCCAGCACGGAGTTCAGGACGGCCAGCAGGAAGGTCACGTCCTCCTCCGGCACCGGCGGGACGTCCGGGACGGGGCCGTCCACCGGTTCGTCGGTGAGACCGACGTGGACCCGCCCGTCGGGCTGGGGGAGGACCAGGGCGAAGCGGTTGCTCTCGCCGGGGATCGGCACGTGCAGTCCCGCGGTCAGGCCCGGCAGCGTGTCGGGCCGCAGCACCAGGTGGGTGCCGCGCGAGGGGCGCAGCTGGATGCCCGGGTGCAGCCCGGCGGCCCAGACGCCGGTGGCGTTGACCACCGTCCTGGCCCGGATCGTGAAGGTGTCGCCGGTGAGCTCGTCGCGGACCAGCGCGCCCTCGCCGGACAGCTCCAGCGCCCGGCAGCGCGTCAGGACCCTCGTCCCCAGGGCGGCGGCCGTCCTGGCCACGGTGACGACCAGGCGGGCGTCGTCGGCCAGCCGCCCGTCCCACGACAGCAGGGCGCCGCGCAGCCCCCGCGAGCTCAGCGGCGAGGCGAGGGCGAGGGCCTGCGCGGCGGAGATCCGCGAGGGGCCGGGCAGGAGGTGGCGGGGCGTGCGCGCGGCGACGCGCAGCCCCTCGCCGACGCGGTAGCCGGTCATCACCAGCGCCGCGTGGCGGCGGGAGACCTCGGGGACCAGCGGCAGCAGGTAGGGGTGGGCCCTGACCAGGTGCGGCGCGGTGCGCCCGAGCAGGCGGCCGCGTTCGACCGCGCTCTCGTACGCCACCCCGATCTGCCCCTTGGCCAGGTAGCGGAGCCCGCCGTGGATCATCTTGGAACTCCACCTGGAGGTTCCGAAGGCGATGTCGTGGGCGTCGATCGCGGCCACGGAGAGGCCCCGGGAGGCCGCGTCGAGCGCGACCCCGGCGCCGGTGGCGCCCAGGCCCACCACCAGCACGTCCACCACGAGGTCACGTACCTCGGCCAGCTCGCGCTCGCGGCGGGCGGCGTTGAGAGAGGAGTTCACGGTCGCAGGTACCTTTCCAGGAGCGTGGTGAGCTCGGCGTCCAGGTCATTCAGGTCGTCCAGGCCGGTCGGGCCGGGTGGATCGGTCGGGTCGGTCGGGCCGTCCGGAGCGGCCGGGTCGAGCATGGTCGAGCCGGAGAGCAGGAACGACTGGGCGGTCAGCAGCAGGGCCCTGGACAGCCTCGCCGGGTCGCCGGGGCGCACGCTGCCCCCCTCCTGACCTCGGACGATCGCGGCCTCGACGAGCGCGAGCATGACCTGCTGGCTGGCGCCCCTGCGGTTCAGCAGGTAGGGCAGCAGCAGCTCCGGGTCGACCTCGACGATCTTTCGCCAGAGCGGGTGGCCGCGCAATGCCCGTACCACCGCCACCGCCGAGGTGACCGGGTCGTCGGTCGCGAACCGATCCGCGACGCGCACCCACTCGCGGGTCATCAGGTCGGCGACGAGGGTGCGCACGTCGGGCCAGCGGCGGTAGATCGTCATGCGGGAGAGCCCGGCCCTGCGCGCCACGTCGGTGAGCGTGGTGCGCCGCACCCCCACCGCGAGGACCGCCTCGCGGGCGGCGTCCAGCACCCGGTTGTCGCTCTCCATGTCTGCATTGTGACGAATAGACGTCATGTGTCACAGTGTAAGGGTGGAAAACCCGACGAAGATAGCGGATCCCATGCTCTGGTCCGGCTGGGGCGACCCCCGCAAGGCCGCCGACCTGCCGGAACCGGTCACAAAACTGCTCCGGGACGTGCTGGGCGTGCGCCCCCGGAGGGAGCGGGCCGCCGAGCTCGGCGAGGTGCGGCTGCCCGCCGCGACCCTTCCCCCGCCCGTACTGGCGGAGCTGCGCGGCGTCGTCGGCGACGGCCACGTGCGCTCCGACGACGAGACCCGCGTCCGGCACACCCGGGGCAAGTCCACCCCCGACCTGATGCGCATGCGCGCCGGGGACGGCTCCGACGCCCCCGACGCCGTGGTGCTGCCCGGCTCTCATCAGGAGGTGCTGGAGGTGCTGGCGGCCTGCGCCGCGCACCGGGTCGCGGTGGTCCCCTTCGGTGGCGGGACCTCCGTGGTCGGCGGCCTGGTCGCCACCCGGCGGGGCTTCGCCGGTGTCGTCGCGCTGGACCTCGCCAGGCTGAACGGGCTGGTCGCCGTCGACGCCGAGTCGATGGTCGCCGAGATGGGGCCGGGGCTGCGGACCCCGGAGGCCGAGCGGCTTCTGGCCGGGCACGGGTTCACCCTAGGTCACTTCCCGCAGTCGTTCGAGTACGCCACGCTGGGAGGTTTCGCCGCCGCCCGCTCCAGCGGCCAGGCCTCGGCCGGGTACGGGCGCTTCGACGACATGGTGGTCGGCATGACCGTGGCCACCCCGCGCGGCACCCTCGAACTCGGCCGGGCGCCCAGGTCGGCGGCCGGGCCCGACCTGCGCCAGGTGATCCTCGGCTCCGAGGGGGCCTTCGGCGTGATCACCTCCCTGCGGCTCCGCGTCCGGCGCGCGCCCGCCGAGCGGGTCTACGAGGGGTGGCGGTTCGCGTCGTTCGCCGAGGGGTCGGCCGCGCTGCGCCACCTCGTCCAGGAGGGCGTCGTGCCCACCGTGCTGCGCCTGTCCGACGAGACCGAGACGATGGTCGGCCTGGCCCGCCCCGGCGAGATCGGCGCCTCTCCGACCGGCGCGGGCTGCCTGGCGATCGCCGGGTACGAGGGCTTCTCCGAGGTGCCCGCCCTGCGCGAGCGGGTCGCGGCCGTGCTGTCGGGGCTCGGCGGCGTCCCCCTCGGCACGGAGCCGGGGGAGTCGTGGGCCCACGGGCGCTACTCCGCGCCCTACCTGCGCGACTCGCTGCTCGCCGCCGGGGCGACCGTCGAGACGCTGGAGACGGCCGGGTTCTGGTCCAACCTGCCCCGCCTCTACGACGCCGTACGGCTCTCGCTGCACGCCTCGCTCGGCTCGCCGCTGGTCATGTGCCACATCTCCCATGTGTACGGCACCGGCGCCTCCCTGTACTTCACGGTCGTCACGGCGCAGGGCGAGGACCCCGTCGGGGAGTGGGAGGCGGCCAAGCGGTCGGTCAACGAGGCGATCGTCGCGGCCGGGGGCACCGTCTCGCACCACCACGGCGTCGGCCGCGACCACCGGGAGGCCTACGCGACCGAGATCGGCGACCTGGGCGTGGAGATCCTGCGCGGGATCAAGGACAGGCTCGACCCCGAGGGCGTCCTCAACCCCGGGGTGCTCGTCCCCCCGGAGAGGTGACGGGAGGCTCGACGGGGAAGTCCGGCCCGTGGTGCCCGGCCGGGGAGGCCCGGCGGGGAGGTCCTGCCGGGAAATTCGGCTCGCGGTGTCCGGGTGGGGAGGTTCAGCCGGTGACCACGAGCTTCTCCACGGCCTCGCGGAGCGGCCCGGGGATCCCGGCCGGCCTGCGGGTCTCCCGGTCGACGAACACGTGGACGAAGTGGCCCTCGGCCACGACCGTCTCGCCGTCCTCGCGGAACAGCCCCAGCTCGTAGCGGACGCTGGAGCGGCCCAGGTGACCGACCCGCAGCCCGACCCTGACGGCCTCGGGGAAGGACACCGAGGCCCGGTAGACGCAGTGCGACTCGACGCACAGGCCGATGGCGTCGCCGTCGTGGATGTCCAGGCCCGCGGTCCTGATCAGCCAGGTGTTGATCACCGTGTCCATCATCGAGTAGTGGACGGCGTTGTTGACGTGGCCGTAGACGTCGTTGTCCTTCCACCTGGTCGGAACGGTCTCCCAGTAGGCGTACACACTAGAACTGTATTCCAGAGAGCGGGCGCCCCGGATCGCCGGAGGACGTGCGGCTCTTTAAGATCATTGCCAAGATATGAGGCATGGTTGACACAGGACAGGCGGAACGCGGGCGCGAGGCGTCCTCCCGGGTGTCGAAGGAGGGCGCGGGCTGGTCCTGCGCCCAGACGGGCACCTTCACGAACCTGCTGCCCAGCAAGGAGACCTTCTCCTGGCTGAACCCGCGCACCATCTGGCGCTCGCGGAACGAGGTCCTCGCGATCCTGTTCGGAGACCCCTCGGGCCAGGTGCGGGCGCGCTGGGTGGGCTCCCAGCGGGACCGGGGCGTCGACCCCTCCTTCCGCGTCCCGATGGACGTCGGCCCCGAGTTCTCCTTCCTGGTCCTCGGCGACACGGGGGAGGGCGACGCCTCGCAGTACGCCGTGGTGCCGGGCATGCTCAAGATCGGCGAGGGCACCGCCTTCGCGGTCGTCGCCAGTGACGTGATCTACCCCACCGGCTCGGGCAACGAGTACGAGGACAAGTTCTTCCGCCCGTACCAGGACTACCCGGCGCCGATCTACGCGATCCCCGGCAACCACGACTGGTACGACGGGCTCGGCGGCTTCATGCGCGTCTTCTGCGACGCCCCGGCGCTGGAGGCCGAGAACGAGGGCTTCAAGCTGTCGCCCTCCGGGCTGCGCGGCCTGCTCTGGCGCAAGCCGGAGAAGATCGACGAGGCCCGGCTGGCCAGGGCGCGCGAGCGGCGGGCGAGGCCCGGGCAGCGGGCCGTGCAGCCCGCCCCCTACTGGGCGATGGAGACGCCGGGGCTGCTCATCGTCGGCGTGGACACCGGCATCCGCGGCGACATCGACAGGGAGCAGGCCGACTGGCTGCGCACGGTCTCGCGCGACCCCCGGCCCAAGCTGCTGATCACCGGCAAGCCCATCTACACCCGCAACGACCACAAGCCGTCGAAGCTGGCCGGCGGCGGCACCATCGACGACATCGTCACCGACCCGGCGCACAACTACGTCGCGGCGATAGGTGGCGACGTGCACAACTACCAGCGTTTCCCGATCAAGGTCGGCGACCGGACCATCCAGTACCTCGTGGCGGGCGGCTCCGGTGCCTTCATGCACGCCACCCACACCATCCCGAGGGTCACCGTCGGCGGCCTGGACGAGGACGACTACCGCTGCTACCCGCTGCGCGGCGACTCGCTGTCGTTCTACAGCAGGCTCTACAGCGACCGGCTGCGCATGCGCTGGCTCTACCTCACCCCCGACGAGAGCGCGGCGCTGATGTCCCGCCAGATCGGCAACACCCCGGTACGGGACATCCCGCCCGTGCCGATCACCCGGCGGATGAGGTGGGCGGCCCGGATCCTCGGCGGCTGGCCGATGCCGCTGCGGCTGCCCGTGGGCCGGACCTTCCACCGCTACCTGTCGGAGCTGTCCGACTGGGACACCCCGCCGTTCTTCAAGAGCTTCCTGCACGTCTCGGTGACCCCCGAGGTCCTGACGATCCGCTGCTTCGCGGCCACCGGCTGCCTGCAGCAGGAGATCGAACCCCCGATCGAGGACGAGATCTCCATACCGCTCGTCTGAGCGAGAATGTCGTACGGTCGTGGCAGGCTGGGCGTATGCACGTGTCGGTCGCGGCGGCTCCCGGGGGCGGGGGCGTGCTGCGCGTGGACGACGGGCCCGCCGAGGCCGTCGCCGATCTGGTCCCCGCCGTCCGCGAGCTGGAGGCCCGGAGCCCGCGCTGGGTCTGGGCCGACACGCGGGAGGTCTATCCCGCGCTGCTCGCCGCGGGGGTGCGGCTGGCGCGCTGCCACGATCTGGCGCTGACCGAGGGCCTGCTCCTGGCCCACGAGGGGCGTTTCGGCGAGCCGAGGTCCGCCGCCGCGGCCCACGCCCGGCTGCACGGCCTTCCCGTGCCCGACGACCACCACGGTTCCCGGGCGCGGCAGGCCACCCTCTTCGAGGAGGAGGCGCCCCCGCCCGACGCGGACCTGGTCGCCGACGTCTACGCCGACCAGCTGCGGCGCGTCGAGGCCACCGCCGACCCGAGGCGGTTCCGGCTGCTGGTCGCCGCCGAGTCCGCCGGGGCGCTGATCGCCGCCGAGATGGCCCGGGAGGGCATGCCCTGGCGGCGGGACGTGCACGACGAGCTGCTGACCGGCCTGCTCGGCCCGCGCCCGGTGCACGGCATGCGGCCCGCCAAGCTCCAGGCTCTGGCCGACCAGGTGGCGGCGGCCTTCGGCACCTCGTTCAACCCCGACTCCCCGCAGCAGATCGTGAGGGCGTTCAAGGCGGCGGGCGTGCCGGTCGCCTCCACCCGGGCCCACGACATCAAGCGGGTCGAGCACCCGGGCGTCGCGCCCCTGCTCGCCTACAAGGAGATGTCCAGGTTCTACAGCTTCCACGGCTGGGCCTGGGCCGACCAGTGGGTGCGCGACCACCGCTTCCGGCCCGAGTACGTCGTGGGCGGCGTGGTGACGGGCCGCTGGGCCACCAACGGCGGCGGGGCCCTGCAGATCCACAAGCTGATGCGCAAGGTCGTCGTGGCCGACGAGGGCTGGACGCTCGTCGTCGCCGACGCGGCCCAGCTGGAGCCGCGGGTGCTGGCCGCGATGGCGGGAGACGGCGGCCTGGCCAGGGCCGCCGGGGAGGCCGACCTCTACCAGGCGCTGTCGCAGGCGTTCG
Source organism: Streptosporangium sp. NPDC002721 (assembly GCF_042888905.1). Taxonomy (NCBI): domain Bacteria; kingdom Bacillati; phylum Actinomycetota; class Actinomycetes; order Streptosporangiales; family Streptosporangiaceae; genus Streptosporangium; species Streptosporangium sp. NPDC002721. The sequence continues at coordinate 27,117 of NZ_JBIAQI010000016.1, read as the reverse complement.
GCGGCGAGCGCGACAACGCCAAGCTCGCCATGCTGTCGGCGATGTACGGAGGCACCAGCGGAGACGCGGCCAGGCTGCTGCCCGTGATGCGCCAGCGCTTCCCCCGCGCCTACCAGTTCGTGGAGGACGCCGCCAGGACGGGTGAGGAGGGCAAGGTGGTCCGCTCCTGGCTGGGCCGCACCTCGCCGCCGCCCTCCGAGGGCTGGCGGAAGCTGGTCTCCGGTCCCGAGGGAGCCCGCGCGGCCCGCGACCGCGGCCGGTTCACCCGCAACTTCGTCGTCCAGGCGACCGCGGCCGAGTGGGCGCTCACGCTGATGGCCGTGCTGCGCGGCCTGCTGCCCGACCCGGCCAGGCTGGTGTTCTTCCAGCACGACGAGGTGATGGTGCACTGCCCGGCCGAGCAGGCCGGCGAGGTCGTCGCGGCGGTCGGCAGGGCCGCCGAGGAGGCGACCCGGCTGCTGTTCGGGGCGACCCCGGTGCGCTTCCCCATGCAGGCCGTCCCGGTCAGGTGCTACGCCGACGCCAAATGACCCCCGGCGACGGCCCTGGCGCCGGCCCCGGCCTCAGCCTCGGTCCCGGCTTCGGTCTTGGCCCCGGCCCCGGCTCCGGCCTCGGGGCCGGTCCAAGCTCAGCTCCAACTCCAGGCCCACGCCCAGGCTCAGACCCCGGTCGTGGCTCAGGTGCGGGCCAGGGCCAGCCAGGCGCCGGTAACCGTCACCATGACCGCGACGGCCGCGCCGAGCACGCCGTACGACAGGGTGCCGACGATCACCCCGGCGATCACGGTGCCGGTCGCGCCGCAGACGTTCATCAGCAGGTCCGAGAGGCCCTGCACCGGGGTGCGGTGCTCCAGCGTCACGGCCTCGCTGAGCATCGCCGAGCCGGAGATCAGCCCGCACGACCAGCCCAGGCCGAGCAGGACCAGGCCGACGGTCACCCGCGTGACGTCGTGCGCCCCGGCGCCGCCCGCGAGGGCGGCGGCGGCCAGCAGCAGGCCCATCCCCAGCACCAGCACCGGTGTCCTGCCGACCCGGTCGGCCAGCCAGCCGACCACGGGCGACAGGACGTACATCCCCGCGATGTGCAGGCTGATCACGATGCCGATGACCGTGTACGTCGAGCCGCCGTGGTCGAGGTGGACCGGCGTCATGGACATGATCGAGACCATCGCGGTGTGGCTGACCGCGATCGCGACCAGCGCGCGGCCCGCCACGGGCGTCCCGCGCAGCACCCGCCAGGCGGTACGGAACGTGCCCCCGCCGCCCTTCGGGGAACCGGCCGCCTCCAGGGTGGGGCCGGGGGACTCCGGGACCGGGAGCGCGGCGCGGGCCAGGAGCAGCGGATCGGGGCGCAGGGCGACCACGATGACGCCGAGGGCGACCGCGAAGCTCAGCAGGGCGAGGGCGAACGGGCCGCTGCCCGCCGACAGCCCGAACCCGGCGCTGAACCGTTCGGCGGGCTCCGCGAGGTTCGGCCCGGCGACCGATCCAATGGTGGTGGCCCACACCACCAGCGACAGGTGCCGGGCCGAGTGCCCCGGCGGGGACAGGTCGGTCGCGGCGTAACGTGAGGCCAGGCCGCCCGCGCTGGCCGCGCCGAACAGCACCAGCCCGGCCAGCAGCAGCGGCCACGACCCCAGGCCGACGGCGAGCAGCGAGACCAGGCAGCCGAGCAGCGCGCACCCGTAGGCCAGGGTGAGCCCGGCCCTCCGGCCGCCCCTGCCGGACGATCTCGCGGTGGGCAGCGCGAACAGCGCGGCGCCCAGCACGGTCGCGGTCCCGGCCAGCCCGCTGAGCGCGGTGGAGCCGGAGAGGTCCTCCACGGTCACCGAGCTGAAGGTGAGCCCCACGGCGACCCCGATCCCGCCGCTGATCTGGGCGGCGGACAGGACGGCGAGCGTCCGCCGCCGCACGACGGCGATCCGTTCCTCGCCGGGGGGATTGCCGGGCTTCGCGGGGTTGGTGGGGTTCGCGGTCACGAGCGAAGTCTGCCATCGCTCATGACCGCGCCACGAGGCCGTTTCGCCGAGAGGGTAAGGACGGCCGCGGGGTCAGTCGGTCGGCACGAAGGTGGCGAAGAACGTCTGGAGGATCTCCGAGTTCTTCTCCCAGTCCAGGTCCTGAACCTTGAACGTGATCTGGTAGGCGGTCAGGCCGTTGACGGCGACGTAGCGCGTCAGCCCGTGCATCGGGACGCCGTTGGGCTGGACGTAGGTGTACTCCCAGTCCGCGGCCTTCCACGTGCGGTAGTCCACCGTGGTCACGCCGACCTCGGTGTACTCGTCCAGGCCCTTCTTGCTCGCCCTGCTCAGCGCGAGCACCGGCTCCGCGACCGCCACCTTGGTGACGACGAGGCTCTGCCCGCCTCCCCTCGGCCCGGAGAAGGTGGCCGCTCCGGCGGGGCCCTCCTTCACCGTCCAGTCGTCGGGCACCGCGCCGGAGACACCCGCCGCGTTCTCCAGCTTGAAGCCCGCGGGGACCTCGCTCGGCCCGTCGGGCGTCGCCGGGTCGGCCGTCGTGGCGATCGCCGCGGAGGGGGTCGCGGGGGTCGCGGGGTCGGGGTTGCCGCCGGGCAGGAAGACGAGCAGCCCGGCGACCACGATGGCCAGCACGCCGCCCCCGCCGAGCATCAGCAGGCGCAGGTCGGGGCCGTCGCCGCCGTTTCCCGGCGCGCGGCGCGAGCTCACGCGCCCCCCGCTCCGGCTGGGGGAGGTCATGGTCTGCGAGTCGCGTAGGGAGGGGCGGGAGGGCGCCTCCTGGGAGGAGGGGGTGGGCCAGAGCGCCGCCTCGCGGGCCCGGGACGCCTCGCTCTGCCCGCCGCGCCGCGGTGCGGCCGCCGGCGCGGACGGCGCGGCGGCGGGCAGGTCGCCGGAGAAGCTGGTCAGCGGGTCGAACGGGTTGCCGTCGGGGCCGGTCGCCGGGATGCGCAGCGCGTCGTAGCCGCGCTGGTGCCCGCCGCCCAGGCCGGTGGCCGCGCCGTCCAGGGGGCCGCCCACCCGGGGGAACCCGCCGGTGGTGGGGCCGGGGCCGGGGAAGGACAGCAGGTCCGCGCGGTGGGACCCCGACGGGCCGGCGAGCGCGTCGTAGGGGAGCGGGTGGCCGCCGGAGGAGTCGTTGCCCGAGCCGTAGGGCACCCGGATCGGGCCCGAGGGCGTCTCGATGATCCGGGAGGGCATCGGCCCCGACGGTACGTCCAGCGGGGGCATCAGGTGCATCGGCATGGAGTCGCCAGGGACCGGCATCGACGAGGGCGAGGGGCCGGAAGGGGCGGGCGCGCGGTTCGGGGTGCTGGAGCCGTGGCTGCGCAGCACCCGGTCGAGCAGGTCGGACACCTGCGAGGCGCTCATCCGGTCGGCGGGGTTCTTGCGGAGCAGGCCCTCGATGACGGTGATCAGGGCGCCGGCCCGCTGCGGGCGGCTGGGCTCCTGGGTGAGGATCGCGCCGAGCACGGCCACCGCGTCCGGCCCCTCGTAGGGGGGCCGCCCCTCGACCGCCGCGTACAGAGTGGCGCCGAAAGCCCACAGGTCGGAGGACTGCGTAACCGGCTGGCCCGAGAGCCGCTCCGGCGGGATGTAGGCGGGCGAGCCCATCAGCAGGCCGGTCTGGGTGATCGCGACGTCGCCCTCTATGGCGGCGATGCCGAAGTCGGTGAGGACCACCCGGTCGGAGGTGAGCAGCACGTTGCCCGGCTTGACGTCGCGGTGCATGATCCCGGCGGCGTGGGCGTGGCGGAGCGCGTCGAGCACCCGGACGCCGATCTCGGCGGCCTGGACCACCGGCAGCGGCCCGCTCTGCCGTACGGCCTGCTCCAGTGACCAGGCGCGGACCAGCTCCATCACGATCCAGGGGCGGCCGTCCTCCTCGACGACGTCGTGGACGGTGACGATGCCGGGGTGGCTGAGCCGGGCCGCCGAGCGGGCCTCGCGCAGCATCCGCCGGTGGGCTCCCTGGGTGCCTGCGTGGTCGAGCCCGTAGGGGAGGATCAGCTCCTTGACCGCGACGTCGCGGTCGAGCAGGACGTCGTGCGCGTGCCACACCATGCCCATCCCACCACGGCCCACCGGCGACACCAGGCGGTAGCGCCTGCCCACCAGCCTGCCCTGGCCCTCCGGTGTTCCGCCGGCGGGATCGCCGCCCTCAGGCCCCTGGGGGTTTCTCCCGAGCAAGCGATCGGTCATCGTTCCCCGTTCCCCATAACCAGCGCTTTTGTGCGGTGGACACGATAGCGAGATGGCATTCGGCCATGGAAGTTTGCATGCTGAGAAAGCACGTGACGGTATTTGTCAGGATCGGTATTCCTCAGACCACTGAGCCTGCGCCCGCGCTCCGACGTCGCCGAATGCTACCGGCGGATGGACAGATTGTCAGCTTTACCCAATCTTAATAGATGAAAGATCTTTAAGACGTCCGATGTTCACGATCGGCTGCCTCGGCCAGCGCGGCCAGGGCGGAGGTGAAGGCCGAGGCGGGCGGGCTGACCAGGCCGGCGCCGACCTGTCCGGTCCCGGCCACCCGCCCGGCGATGCCGGTGTTCACGGTGGGCAGCAGGCCCGTCCTGGCGACCAGCGTGACGTCGACGCCGACCGGGGTGCCCCGGAAGTCCAGCCCCGGGATCTGGTACGCGGGGTGCTCGGCCAGGGTGATCTCGTACATGGACCGGGTGGCGGCCGTCGCGTCCGACACGTTCCCGCCGACGAACCGCACGATCGCCGGGGCCGCGGCCATCGCGAAGCCGCCCAGCCCCGCCGTCTCGGTGATCGTCGAGTCGCCGATGTCGGGATTGGCGTCGTCGGGGCCGTACGCGCCCAGGTAGAGGCCGTCCGGCACGCCCGCGGGACCGGTAAACCACCGGTCGCCCAGCCCGGAGACCTGGACCCCGAAGTCGGTGCCGTTGCGGGCCATCGCGACGACCATCGTGGAACCGGGGACGTCCCGCGCGGCGTCCGTGCTGACCTTGCACGCGGCCATGCCCGCGTTGAGGAAGAAGTGGTCGTTGCCGTTGACGAAGCGCAGGACCTCGGCGGCGTGGCCGGGAGCGGCCTCCACCACGCCGGGGGCGAGCTCGCGCACCAGCAGCGAGGTGGCGGCGCGGTTGCGGTTGTGCAGCTCGTCGCCCATCTGCAGGGCCTGCGCGGCCAGCGACCTGAGGTCGAGCGGCCCGCTCCGCCGCAGGGTGGCCTGGAGCACCGGGCCGAGCACCCCGGCCATCCAGCGCAGCCGCTCCAGCACCTCGGGCCCGTACGCGCCGTAGCGCAGCACCTTGCCCAGGCCCTCGTTGAGCGAGCAGTAGGCGGTGCCGCCGTGCTCGGCGTCGCGGACCTCGAACATCCACATCGACGGGGTGACCACGCCCGCCATCGGCCCGACGGTCCGGTGGTGGTGGCAGGAGTCGAACCGGGCCCGCCCGGCGGCGAGCCGCTCCTCGGCCTCCTCCGCGTCGGCGGCCAGCCCCTCCAGCAGCATCGCCCCGATGAGCGCCCCCCGCAGCGGGCCCGACGCCCGTTCCCACTCGATCGGCGGCCCCGCGTGCAGGAACGTCCCCTCCGGCAGGTCGAGCACCTCGTGCGCGGGCCGCACCCCGACGAGCTGCGGCCGCGCCGAGACCAGGCGGCCCACGGCCGTCTCGTTGGCGCCAACCCTGCGCGGGTCGGCCAGCACCCTGGCCAGGTCGGCCTCGGTGCCGGGCATCGGCGGGCGCCAGTCCACCCGGACCCTCGGGACGGCCTGCGCGTCCAGCGCCTCGCCGAGCACGTCGGCCCCCACCGTGATCACTTCCGGCTCGCCGGACAGCATGGACAGCGTCATCACTTCTCCCTGAACCTGAGACCCGGGCTCGAAAACGAGCCTGGAGACCTTCGCCTTCCGGTGAAGGGTCAACGGGCGTTCGCGGCGGTCCCGGCGGCCGCCCGCGCGGCGTACCCGGCGGCCTCGGCGTTGGACGTGAACACCGCGGCCCCCGCGGCGTTCAGGGCCCCGGCCTGCGCGGCCAGCCCCTGCGGGTCGCCCTCGGAGCCGACCAGCGCGACCACCGCCGTCACCCCTCTCGCGACGGCCTCGGCGATCGCGGGCGCGAGCCCGGCGGAGGGGTCGGGGTCGGCGCCGTGCCCGAGCACCACGTCGAGCAGTACGACGTCACCGGGCGGCACCTCGGCCAGGGCCTCCAGCCGGAGCGTCGGGTCGATCATCGGGTGGGCCCGGCCGACCGTGTAGGCGTCGTCGCCGAAGTCGGTGAACTCACCGGTCCCGGCGACCAGCCGCGCCTCCGCGCACAGCGTCCCGCCCGAGTAGATGCCCCGCACGTTCCCCCTCGAAGGCGCATCGGGCGTCTCGGGGGCGGGCCAGGAGGGCCAGGCGGGGACCGGGACGCCGAGGGCGCGCAGCGCGGCCTCGGTCACCGAGGTCAGGTCCTCCCGGCCGGGACCCAGCAGCGCGGTCACGACCGGCGTGCCGAGTTTCGCGACGGCCTCCTCGACGGCCGCCGCGACCTCGGGGGCCGGGGGTTTGGAGATCAGGACGATCAGCTCGGTGGCGGGGTCGGCGTCGAGGGCCTCCAGGGCCCGCAGCGTGGACAGCCCGCCCACCTCCGAGGACAGGTCGCGCCCGCCCACCCCCAGCACGTGGGAGACCCCCACCCCGGCCAGGTCGAGCAGGCAGGCCACCTGCTGCGCGCCGGTCCCCGAGGCGGCCACCAGCCCGACCGGGCCCGGCCGCAGGACGTTCGCGAAGCCCAGGCCCGCCCCGCCGACCACCGCGGTGCCGCAGTCGGGGCCCATGACCAGCACGCCGCGCTCGGCGGCGCGCCTCTTGAGCAGCACCTCCTGCTCGACCGGCACGTTGTCACTGAAGATCATCACGGACAGGCCCGCCTCGACCGCGTCCAGCGCCTCGGCGAACGCGTGCGGGCCCGGCACCGAGACCAGGACCAGGCCGGCGGCGCGCTCGCGGGCCGCGGCGCGGACGGTGCGCGGGGGGCGTTCGGCGCCGCCGCCGCCCGCGGACGGGGCCGACAGCGCGGCGAGCAGCCCGTCGAGTTCCGCGGACGCGGCCTCCAGGGCGTCCGCCTCGCCGCGCAGCGCGATCAGCAGGTCGGCGGGGTCCGCCGGGGGAAGGCCGAACCCCAGCTCGGCGGCGACCGCGAGGTTGAGCTCGGTGGCCATCGCCACCACGGCGACCTCCACGCCGGGCAGCGCGGACGCCGCGCGGCTGACCCGCATCAGGCTCACGGAGTCGTGGTAGACCCCCGTGCGCGTCCGGACCACGTCAGTACTCGCCATCGCCCCCGCCTTCCAGATCGATCACCGCCGCGAGCCCGATCCGCAGCCCCCACGCCAGGTCCGCCCCGGAGGTGTGGCCCAGCTGCAGGAGGCGGTGCAGCGCCGGCTCCAGGGACTGCCGTCCCGTCGTGCCCCGCAGCACGGCCAGCACCTCGCCGCTGGCCTCGCCCCGGGCGGCGCAGTGCAGCAGCGCCGCCGAGATGGGGGTGGTCCTGCCGCGCACGTCGAAGGTGACCGCCGCGGCCAGCCAGTCGGCCAGCCACACGGCCCGGCCCGCCCCCGTCGCCCCGCCCAGGTGGCGCAGCGCGACCAGCAGGCCCGCGAGCACGTCGTCGCCGCTCGGCGTGAGCCCGGGACCCAGGCCGACCAGCTGCTCGGCGGCCATCACGCTCTTGAGCAGCGAGCCCTCGGCGCACCCCTGGGCCAGCAGCCCGGCCGCCCCGTTGCCCTCCAGCCCGGGACGCCTCGGCGACCGCTCGCACAGCTCCGCCATCGCCGGCAGCGAGCGGGCCAGCCGCGCCGCGTCCACCGGGCCGAGCGGCGGGGCCGGGTTCCACCAGCGGTGGGCCCGCAGGCTGAGCCGCCCGACGTCGATCGAGCCGTCGCCGACGGACGCCTCGTCGCCCACCGCCACCTTCGGCATCGGGCCGGTGACCACCATGGCGTTGGGCAGGCGGGTGGCCTCCCCGGTCACCACCGCGATGACCTGCGGTTCCAGCTCGGTGCGTACCTCAAGGTAGACGCCGGCGGGGAAGGCCGCCAGCACCCGCGCCGGGCGTCGGGGCGCCTCCAGCATCTGGCGCAGGGCGGTGCTGGCCGCGCCGGTCCCGTGCGTCCGTACGTGCACGCGCCGCGCCCTTGGGCGCGTTCCAACGCTCATGAGCGCTCCTCGGCCGGCCCCGTGGGTGTTGAACGTGCTCTCTCCAGCGGTTCGCTCGCTCACGGACTCCCCCATCCATTGAGCAGACCGTAGAACGGGCGTGGACACAGGCCGTACGGAGAAAGCTGCCAACAGTCTGCCCAAAGGTTGGCTCTTCCTGACAGACGTGTCCATCAGTCACAATCACCTCATGGAACCCCCCGTGCGGCCGGCGAGCACCGGAACGATCATCCATGGCGTCGCCGTCGGCGAGGTCCTCGGCGTCTCGACACTGGCGGGAGCCCGGCTGATCGCGGGGGAGCGGGGCCTGGACCGCGTCGTGCAGCGCCTCAACGTGATGGAGGTGCCCGACGTACTGGCCTGGGTCAAGCCGCACGAGCTGCTGCTCACCACCGGATACCCGCTGCGCAACACCCCCCAGTCGCTCGGCAGGCTGGTGGCCGACCTCGACGAGCGCGGCCTGGCCGCGCTCGCCATCAAGCTCGGCCGCTATCTCGACGAGCTGCCCGAGGAGATGGTGGAGCAGGCCGATCGGCTGGGCTTCCCGCTCATCCAGCTTCCCGACAACGTCGGCTTCGACGACATCCTCAACCAGGTCCTGACCGACATCCTCAACCGCCAGGCCGCCGTGCTGGCCAGGGCCGAGGAGGCGCACCGGGCGCTGGTCCAGGTCGTGCTCGCCGGGGGCGGGCTGCGCGAGGTGACGGCCGAGGTCGCCGGGCTGCTCGGCGTGGGGGTGGCCGTGCTGGACGGGACGGGGCACGTGCTGGCCGCGGCCGGGCCCGTCGAGCACGTGGCCACACTGCGTGACGCCCCCGACGGGCACCACACCTCGGTGCCGGTCGTGGCGGGCGGCCACCACCACGGCAGGATCGTCGCCTGCGGCCCGGTCGGGTCCGTCGGTGACGGCGACGTCGGCATTCTGGAACGTGCCGCGACGGTCGCCGCGCTGGTGGTGACCCGGCAGGAGGCGGTCAACGCCGTCGAGAGCAAGTACCGGGCCGACTTCCTGCGCGACGTGCTCACCGGCAGGGCCGGGGGCTCCGAGCGGGTCGCCTCCCGGGCCAGGGCCTTCGGCTGGGACCTGCAGCGCCCGGTCACCGTGCTGGTGGCCGAGCTCGACCCCGAGGGTGACGAGCGGGCCGCCCAGGACCGCCTGGTCACCTGCTGGACCGGTGCGATGCGCCGCCACGACGCGCGCGGCGCGGTGGCCGGGTTCTCCCACGAGGTCGTCACCGTCGTGGACGCGTCCGTCGACGCGGGCCGCCTGGCCAAGGACGCCGCCGCGGCCTTCGCCGAGTCCCTGCCCGCCACCTTCTCCACCGGCGCCAGCCGCGTCGCCGTCGGGGCCGAGGCGCTGCCCGAGGCGTACGGCCAGGCGCTGAAGGCCGCGCGGGTGGGCCGCCAGCTCCACGGCAACGGCGCGGTCGCGCACTTCGACCAGCTCGGCGTCTACCGGCTGCTGTCCCTGGTCAACGACACCGCCGAGCTGCACGCCTTCGTCCGCGAGACCCTCGGCCCGCTCGCCTCCGACGACGACGCGGAGAACGCCGACCTGCGCCGTACGCTGCAGGTGCTGCTGGAGACCAACCTCAACGTGGCCGAGACGGCGCGCAGGCTGCACTTCCACTACAACACGCTGCGCTACCGGATCGGCAAGCTGGAGCGCATGCTCGGCGGCTTCACCGAGGACGCCCACCTGCGCCTGAACCTCACCCTCGCCCTGCACGTCCTGCGGATGCGCGGGATCTGACGCCTCGCCCGGATGCGCGGCCGCGTCCGGCGCCTACGCGGGATCTAAGCTGGTCGGCGTGAACGAGACCTTCGAGCTGGACACCGAGTACATCCCGCTGTGCGACCTGCTCAAATACTGCGGCGTCACCGAGACGGGCGGGCAGGCCAAGCACTTCATCGCCGACGGCAACGTGCTGGTGGACGGGGAGGTCGAGCTCCGCAAGACCTGCAAGATCCGCGACGGCCAGGTGGTGACCGGCGACGGCTTCGAGATCCACGTGGTGGCGAAGTAGCGCGTGTCGTGGCAGGGGAGCCGGGCCGGCCGGGACGTCGCGCGTGGTCCCCGCCAGGCCCGCGGCGCCGTACGCGATCCTCACCGGGCGGGTCGGCGGGCCGTGCGCGAGGTGTCCACTGGTCGGCCGCTCAGATTTGGCAGATCATGACGGTGTAAGGGCATGCTTTCCGTCCTAACGTGCCCGCAACAGCTGTAAGGGGATTCGCCGGAGGGAAGCCCGCGGGGTGGTTCACCGACCGACGGCCCGGTGAGAGGTGGGGCTCGATGGTTGCAGGTTGGACGAAACACGGTGACGGCAGGACGCTCGCCCCGGGAGAGGTGGTCAGACCCGACGAGCGGCTGTCGTGGCCGCGGATGGTCGGGTTCGGGGCCCAGCACGTCGTGGCGATGTTCGGCGCGACCTTCGTCTTCCCCCTGGTGATGGGACTCGACCCCAACGTCGCCATCATGTTCTCGGGCGTCGGAACGATCATGTTCCTGCTCATCGTGAAGGGGAAGGTCCCCAGCTACCTCGGGACCAGCGCGTCGTTCGTGGCCGGGGTGGCCTCCATCCGGGGGTTCTTCGGCGGCGACACCCCGGCCGTCGACGCCATCGTCACCGGCGCCATCCTGGTCGTCGGCCTGGTCCTCGCGCTGCTGGGCGTGGCGGTGCACTTCCTGGGTGTGGGGGTGATCCACCGGATCTTCCCGCCGGTCGTCACCGGCGCCGTCGTCATGCTGATCGGCTTCGGCCTGGCGTACGTGGTCGCCGACGTCTACTGGAAGCAGGACCAGTGGATCGCGCTGATCACGATGGTCGTGACGTTCGTCATCATCGGCCTCTTCAAGGGCTTCATCGGCAGGATCGGCATCCTTCTCGGCCTGGTCATCGGCTTCGCGCTCTCCTGGGTGGCCGACAGGGTCTTCGGGAACATCACCGCCTTCAACGCGGCCACCGGCGAGGTCGACACGCACCCCAGGGTGAGCTTCGAGGCGGTGGCCGCGGCCGACTGGATCGGCCTGCCGAGCATGCACCTGCCCGACGTCAGGTTCTCCGCCGTGCTGCTGGTCCTGCCGGCCGCGATCGCGCTGTTCGCCGAGAACGTAGGCCACGTCAAGGCCGTCGGCGAGATGACCAGGACGGACGTGGACCCGTACATGGGCCGGGCGGTCGCCGCCGACGGCGCCGCCACCGTCGTCGCCAGCGCCTTCGGCGGCTCCCCGACCACCACCTACGCCGAGAACATCGGCGTGATGGCCGCCACCCGTGTCTACTCGACGGCCGCCTACTACATCGCCGCCGTCATCGCGATCCTGTTCGGCCTCTGCCCCAAGTTCGGCGCGCTGGTCGCGGCCACGCCGGGCGGCGTGCTCGGCGGCATCACCGTCATCCTGTACGGCATGATCGGCCTGCTCGGCGCGAAGATCTGGATCGAGAACCGGGTCGACTTCTCCGACCCCGTGAACCTCGTCCCGATCGGGGCCGGGATCATCCTCGCCATCGGCCCGGTCACGCATATGATCGGTTCGGACTTCACGCTGGAGGGCATCGCCCTCGGCACCATCGTGGTGGTGGCCGGATACCACCTGCTCCGGGTCATCGCCGGGCGGGGCGGCACCGGTCCGGCGGAGGTGTCCGAGCCACGACGAGAGGCCACCGGGTGAAGCCACCCCCGTTCGAATACCACGCACCCCGCTCCCTCGGCGAGGCGCTCGACGCCCTCGCCGGGGCCGGGGAGCAGGGCAAGGTGCTCGCCGGGGGGCAGAGCCTGATCCCGCTGATGAACATGCGGCTCGCCGCCCCCGCCCACCTGGTCGACATCAACCGGCTGGCGGAGCTGGCGTTCGTCGACGTCGGACCGGCGGGCGTCCGGGTCGGCGCGCTGGCCAGGCACACCCAGGTGGAACGGCACGAGCGGGTCGCCGCCGCCCAGCCGCTGCTGCGCCGGGCGCTCCGGCTGGTGGCCCACCCGGTGATCCGCAACCGCGGGACCGTGGTCGGCAGCCTGGCCCACGCCGACCCCGCCGCCGAGCTGCCCGCCGTCCTCGCCCTGCTGAGGGGTTCGGTACGGCTGGAGCGGTCCGGCGCGACCAGGGAGGTCCCCGCCGGTGACTTCTTCACCGGCCCGCTGGAGTCGGCGGTCGCCCCGGGCGAGCTGGCCGTCTCCGCGTTCTTCCCCGCGCCGCCCCCGCGCTCGGGCACCGCGTTCCGCGAGGTCGCCCGGCGGCACGGCGACTACGCCCTCGCCGGGATCGCGGCGCTGGTCGTCCTGGACGACGACCTGCGAATCACCTCGGCCACGGTGGCGTGCGTGAGCCTCGGCCCCGTCCCGCTGCTCGTCGACGTCACCGAGGCCGTCGGCCACCGCCCGGCCGCCTCGGCCGGCTGGGACTCGGCGGCCCAGGCCGTACGGGAACGGGTCGATCCCGAGGCCGACATCCACGCGACCGCCGCCTACCGGCGGCATCTCGCCGGAGTCCTCGCCGAGCGGGCACTCCGTGACGCCGCCAGGGAGGCCGCGGATGCATGAGATCACGCTGACCGTCAACGGGGTGCTCCGGCAGGCCGAGGTCCCGGCGCGGCAGCTGCTGTCCGACTGCCTGCGGCACGACCTCGGGCTGACCGGCACGCACGTGGGATGCGAGCACGGGGTCTGCGGGTGCTGCACGGTGCTGCTGGACGGCGAGCCCGTCCGCTCCTGCCTGACGTTCGCGGTCACCGTGGACGGGCGCGAGATCACCACCGTCGAGGGGCTCGCGGGCGGTGACGGCGCGCTCTCGCCGGTGCAGCGGGCCTTCGCCGAGTGCCACGGCCTGCAGTGCGGCTTCTGCACCCCCGGTTTCCTGTGTACGGTGACCGCGCTGCTGCGCGACAACCCGGCGCCGACCGACGAGGAGGTGCTGGAGGGCATCTCCGGCAACCTGTGCCGGTGCACGGGCTACCAGAACATCGTCAAGTCCGTCCACCGCGCGGCCGAGATCATGGCGGAGGAGCCGTGAGCGGGCGTGGGGGACACTTCCCCGTGGGCCGGCAGGTGAGGCGATCATGACCACGAAACTGTTCGGCGAGCCGGTCGTCCGGCGCGAGGACCCCCGGCTGCTGACCGGCAGGGGCCTCTACGTCGACGACCTGGGAGCCGGATCGCTGGAGGCGGCGTTCGTCCGCTCCCCGCACGCCCACGCCAGGATCCGCGACATCGACGTCTCGGACGCCATCGAGGTCGACGGGCTGGTGGCGATCTACACCTGGGAGGACCTGCCCGGCGCGCTCGCCGAGCCGCTGCCGCTGCTCATCCCGCACCCGGCGCTCACCCATGGCCGCACCGCGTACCCGCTGGCCCGCGAGATCGTCAGGCACGTCGGCGAGCCCGTCGTGATGGTCGTCGCCCGCGACCGCTACCTCGCCGAGGACGCCTGCGCGCTCATCCGGGTCGACTACGAGGTCCTCAAGCCGGTGGTCGGCGTGGAGGAGGCCGCGCAGTCGGCGCAGCTCGTCCACGAGGGCGTGCCCGGCAACGTCGGCGCGCACCTGGTCCAGGAGGTGCCCTCGGCCGCCGGGCTCGGTGCGCGCGAGGCGATCGACGCCGCGCCGCACACGCTGTCCTTCCGGCTCGACATCGAGCGCAGCGCGTCCATGCCGCTGGAGGGACGCGGCGTGCACGCCCGCTGGGACGCCGACGACCACTCCCTGCGCGTGCACTCCAGCACCCAGACCTCCACCAGCGTCCGGATGGCGATCGCGGCCAAGCTCGGCCTGCCGCTGCCGAAGGTCGAGGTGATCGCCCCCGACGTGGGCGGCGGCTTCGGCGTGAAGATCGTCCACCCGTGGCCGGAGGAGATCCTGGTCCCGTGGGCGGCGATCACGCTCGGCCACCAGGTCAAGTGGACCGAGGACCGGCGCGAGCACTTCGTCTCCTCCGCGCACGAGCGGGCCCAGGTGCAGTCGGTCCGGGTCGGCTTCGACGACGAGGGCCGGGTGCTCGGCCTGGACGTCGAGATCCTGCATGACCATGGCGCCTACACGCCGTACGGGATCATCGTGCCGATCATCACCTCCACCCAGCTGCTGGGCCCGTACCGGATCGGCGCCTACCGGGTCGAGTTCTCCTCGATCTACACCAACACCGTGCAGGTCACCCCGTACCGGGGCGCGGGCCGCCCCCAGGGGGTGTTCTGCATGGAGCGCACCATGGACCACATCGCCGAGCACCTCGGGGCCGACCGCACGGCGGTGCGCGCGGCCAACTTCATCCAGCCCGACGAGTTCCCCTACGACCAGGGCCTGATCTTCCAGGACGGCCGCCCGCTGATCTACGACAGCGGCGACTACCCCGAGTCGCTGCGGACGCTCAAGGAGCTGATCGGCTGGGACGACTTCCCCGCGCTGAAGGCCCGCGCCGCCGAGGAGGGCCGCACGATCGGGATCGGCGTCGGCTGCTACGTCGAGGGCACCGGCGTCGGCCCGTACGAGGGCGGGCACGTCCAGGTCACCTCCGACGGCCGGGTGCACGTCTCCACCGGCCTCACCTCGCAGGGCCAGGGCCACGAGACGGTGTTCGCCCAGATCGCCGCGTCCGAGCTGGGCGTGCCGATGGAGCGGGTCTCGGTCGTCACCGGCGACACCCGCAGGTTCGGCTACGCGGTCGGCACGTTCGCCTCGCGGGCCGCGGTGATGAGCGGCAACGCGATCGCGCTCGCCTGCCGGAAGGTGAAGGAGAAGGCCCTGCGGATCGCCGCCGACGCGCTGGAGGCCGATCCCCGCGACCTGGAGATCGTCGACGGTGAGGTGCGGGTGGCGGGCACCCCCGGCGCGTCGATCCCGCTGGCGACCGTGGCGGTGCTGTCCAACCCGCTGCGCTACGCCTTCGACGAGGAGGCGGCGAGGGCCACCCAGTTCGCGGGCGCCGCGTCCTACGACCGGCCGCCGGTGGCCGAGGGGGAGGAGCCGGGGCTGGAGGGCCGCGACTACTACTCGCCGATCCGCTCGACCTTCGCCTCCGGCATGCACGCGGCCATCGTGGAGACCGACCCGCTCACCGCCGAGATCCGCATCCTGCGCTACGCCGTCGTCCACGACTGCGGCAGGCTGATCAACCCGATGATCGTCGAGGGCCAGATCCACGGCGGCGTCGCCCAGGGCGTCGGCGGGGCCCTGTACGAGAAGATGGTCTACGACGGCCACGGCCAGCTGCTGAACGCCTCGTTCATGGACTTCCTGATGCCGTACGCCACCGAGGTCCCCCACATCGAGACCGCCCACCTGGAGACGCCGTCCCCGCTGAACCCGCTGGGCATCAAGGGCGCGGGGGAGGCGGGGGTGATCCCGGTCTCGGCGGTGCTCGCCTCGGCGATCGAGGACGCGGAGGGGATCCGGATCGACAGGATGCCCATTTCCCCATCGGATTTGTTCGACCTGCGCCGCGCCGCCACGGGCTGATTTTCGTCGTCGTCGGGGCTTCCGGGGGCGTGCCTTCTCAGCGCGGCCCGATGGCGGCCCGCGGGAATCTCACCACCGACGCGTTCCGCCGGAAAGGGCACGCCAACACGGCCTACGCCCGGCGGTATCACCGCGACGACGCCCCCGACCGCTCACACTGTTCCGGCCGTGAACGCACATCACGATGGGTGGGCACGTCTTCACCATGCCGGGGCCGTGGCATCTATCCCACCCATGAGGTGATAACGCTACTGATGATGGGTTTTCGCGTATGCGTCTCTCCTGGCCTCGCATTCGGGGACCGGCGATCCACGCTGGCAGGTCTGGTAAACCGCCGTCGCGGGCATGCCAGACGTCCCCGCTGACGGTGACCCCTCAGGCATGCCTGCAGTATTCGTATTCGATGTTTCCCTCGACGCAGATGCTCCGCTTCGTCACCACACCGCTCGCATCGGGACCGCGGCAGTCGGCATAGACGGGAACGGCGTCCTTGCAGAGCCGTCCGGCCCCTCGATAGACGCACGCTTCGTACACCGCGGGTACTCACACCGCCTGTCGGTAATCTTGATCTCGTAGCTCTCGGCCACTTCATCAAGGGCGGGCGGCTCGCCCAGCCTGTGCCCGGCGACCTTGCGCGCGTGCTTGGCCTCCTGGAATAGACCCTGTCTATCCCGTCGACCGTCGCGAGTATCGCCTCTCGCTCCTGCCCGGTTGGCCGTCCCTGCCCCTTACAGGGCGCTTCCTACTCCGGGTCCTCCCCGCAGAGCTGGATCGACAGATCCGATTTCCCGTCCCAAAAGAGCTGTTCGGTGGAGAAGTTGACGGACATCACGCCAGGCAGGTCTTCCACAGCTGCTCGCAGGCTGTCCATCAGGGGACGCGTCACGTCCTTGTCACCGACGTTCCGCAGGTGGCCGTCGAACGATGGTGGCGCCTCCTCCTCGGTCAGGAGACTCTCCTCACCAAACTGCTCGGCCGTCTGCCTGGCCGCCTCTTCGGCACTCACGAACGCGAACTTCTCAACACTGGGCACCCCGCGGATCGCCGTCTCGACCGCCTGCCGCTGTCGGCCGGTGAATCCGCCCCGGCATTTCTCGGCCCCCTCCCCTTCTTGTCCGGACACAGCCAGACGGAGAAGAGCGTCTCCGGCCAGGGCCCGTCGGGCGGAGGCATGACGGTGAGGGACGGCCGTTCCCGGAGCAAGAAACCCGCCACCACACGCAGGACGACGGCAACCGTCGCAACAATCACTGTTATCAAAAGCCGCCGCCGAAGAACAGCCGACACGACCTTTTCGGAACCGGAGACGCCTTTCGATGGAGGATTTTCCTCACCAGGGCCAGAAATCATACCGACCAAGATCCCGGAAGAACCGAACGCCGGTCGAGCCTTCGATATTACCTTGAACCGCAGGCTTAGACAGAAGCCAAGTATGTCCCGAGAATCGCCTGGGGCTCTTATTTGGCCGTTTCAGCAGGTGCGGGACGTGCACGCAATAATCACACGAACGGCGATTGCTGCACGGGGTGTTTCTCAGGTCATTCACAGTGAGCAAACGATATTGCCCGCGCTCTACACAACAAGTGTCCTTTGAATCACCCGTATGCTCCAAAGCGGCTTCCCGCCTTGTTTCGTCCCCGCTGCGCGAAAACACCGAAGGCAACGGCAGGTGATGCGAGACGCGCTCCCTCCGCGGCGGCACGAAGTACGTGCAAGCGCGTGAACCCGACTTCTCGTGGCCGGGGAACCCTCCGCTGTCGCACGTTCCTCAGCGAGGACCTCAACTGAGATCCGGGTTCATGGAGCAGACAACAAGAACGTCCATGCCCTCCACCGCGTAGTCCGACCAGTCGGCGCCACCCGTGTAGCGAGCCCAATCCGCCTTGCTGAGCTGCGCGTTGGTATGGCCTCGACAAGCCGCTCGCTCCGGGTCGGCGACGACCTCGGCCAGATTCCTGAGATCCCATACGGAGACCCCGCCGGGGCCGGCCGCCAGGACGATGCCGCCGTCGGCGCCGAGAACCACGGACCCGATCTCCCGCCCATACCCCTTCAGCGCGGCCAGCCGGGTCGGCTTGGACGGGTCGGAGAGATCCCAGAGGCTTCCGGAATCGCTCGGTCCGGCGAGCAGGGCGGTCTTCCCGTCGGCGGTCAGGACCATGTCATGCATGTCACCGAGAGGCACTTCGAACACGGCTGTGCGAGCCGGACTCGACCGGTCGTCGAGATTCCAGGTTTCGACCCGACGCGCGTTCCCAACGAGGACGACGCGCCCGTCCGCGCTGATCGCCGTCGTTGCCGCAGACCGTGCCAAGTCGGCCGACTTGACCGGGCGCGAGGGGTCGGCGAGGTCCCAAACCGTCACTGTTCCGTCGTTGTCCGCGGTGACGGCGACCCCGCCGTCCGCGCTGAGTCCGAGATCGCGAACGGAGGAGGCATGTGCTCTCGTCACCGACAGGCGCGCTGGACGAGACCGGTCAGTCAGATTCCATACGGCCATGTCGCCGGCACTGTTGCCGATCACCGCCGTACGGCCGTCGCGCGACAACGCCAGTGCCCTCCCGCCGCCGTTCCCCTCACCCGCTAACGTGGCCATCCGGATCGGCCTGGCCAGATTGGTAAGGTCCCACACGATCGTGGCGCCGTCGCCGGTCAGCGCGGTCCGCCCGTCGAAGGACAGCGCCATCGTCTCCACTCCCTTCCTGTTGCCCTTCAACGCGGTGACCCGATCGGGTTTCTCGACGATTTTAGGATCGAGCCAGGTCGTGAGGTCCCATACGCTCACCTCGTCGCCGACGCCGTCACCGCTATCGGTCAGGGCGATCCGCCCGTCGCCGCTCAGCGCCACCTCTCCGGAGGCGTCCGGCGTGAGCTCCTCGCCGCGATCCGCGACCAGCGTGTCGATCAGCCCCGCCCGCGTCTGCGGGTCGGAGTGGATTTTGACTGCCGCTAGGCCGAGGATCCGGGCCGTGCCGGGGGCGGCGTCACGCAGGTCAGCGGCGTGCAGCGCGAGCCCGTGGGCCAGTGCGACACGCTCCTGGGTCGACGCCCTGTCGTGCTCGCGCTTCCACGCGAGCCCCACGACGACCAGGCAAGTGGCCAGGAGCGCGGCGAGCCCGATCGCGAACGTTCTCCAGCGGACGTCGCCACGCGAATCCGCTTGCTGGGCCCATGGCAGGTTGTTCACTTAGGTCTCCAAACCGTCCGACTCACAATGGCGCGTACTCTTTTCGGATGACGTGCTCGTACTGCGGGCCGCACTGCCCATGGCTGAGCGAGCGGGTTGGGGTGCCGCTCACGCAGTCATAGGTCCGAGTGATCACTTGAATACCTCCTGACTCCCCGTGTTCCTTGCTCCCATTGAGCGCAGCGCTTATTGCGCTCTGTTCAATCTCCTTGATGACACCATTAATGACGTCGATCATCGCTTTCGCGATGCCACAACCTCCGGCGATAACAGGTTTAGCCACACCTAGGACGGCCGCGCAGATGTCGAGCCCAGCGGTCACGAACACAAGAGGCAATTCGCCGCCCTGGTCGATATCCAATCCGTCCTGCGGACTGATATAGGTCGCACACGAGTGGCCGCGTTCACGCTTCTCACAGATCGCATAGGACACGTCCTGCCAACTCTCACCCTTGGTACAGACCGTGCCGTCGAGTCCTTTCGAGCCCTGGCATTCTTTGGAGAAGGTATTCCAGGTGTTGTTACAGGTGTTCTTATTCTGGAAGACCTTCCTATTTGCGCTGTCGCGGCAGTGAACCAGCATGTTCACGCCGAAGGCGCATTCGTTCGCTGAGCCGCCTCTGCCGCCCTTGTAACACCCGAGGAACTTACCCTCCAGATCGTTACACTGGACGTTCTTATGCAGCGCACATTTATAGCTTACTTCGGAGAAGGTGCTGCATCCCGGATCGTCGCCTCTCTTGTCGGCGCGGCATGAGTAGTAGTTGAATCGCACCTGTCCGCAGACTCCGGTCGTCTGACCGTATCCTTCCCGAGCGCCGCCGAGTTCTCCGTACTGGCAGCGACGGACCTCTCTGCCCGCACCCCCGCAGACGCCGTGGCTCTGTCCGCTGTAATAGTCGCTACCTGTGCGGCACGTCACGTACTCGTTCGCAAAATCAGAGCAGACGCCGTGGTTGGCCTTATAGTTACCGGCCCGCTTCTCGCCACGGCAACTGACGTAGTCATTTTTCATCCCCTGGCAGATTCCCGTGCTGTTTTTGTCCTTCCTGCAGTCCTTGTACTCGCCGGCCGCGTCGTTGCAAATCGCACCTTTGCCCTTTTGGGCACCCTTGGGGCACTTAGCGCTGTTCACAGAGGTGCTGGATGACGACTTGACCGTTTTCAGCGTCATCGTCATCGTCGCCTTCACCGACGTCAACATTACCTGTGCCGCCATCTTCGCGGCCTTCGTGGCCTTGTGGCCATCAGGGTCGATGTTGGTGAGCGGGTTGTTGTTGGCGTAGGCGTAGCGGTTGAGCTGCACGCTGGGGTCAGGGTTCTGGGTAAGGGTGTCGCGGGAGACGAAGCTGCCCGTGCTCGGCTGGTACCAGCGGGCCGCCATGTTGACCTTGCCGGTGTTGGGGTCGGTGTAGCCGCCCTGGTAGCCGAGCGCGTGCGTGGCCCCGGTACGGGTGATCACCTCGCCGAACGGGTCGTAGGCCGCCGAGTCGGTCAGTGCCGTCCCGTTCGCGGTGAAGGCGCCGACCAGGTCTCCCCGCAGGTCGGAGAAGGCCAGCTGGGCGCCGGCACCGTCACTGATGCCGAGCGTGCGGCCCAGCGCGTCGCGGCCGAAGCTCGCCTTCTTGACATTGGCGGCGTCGGTGACGGCCACGAGGTTGTCGGTCAGCCCGTCGTAGACGTGGTGGGCCGTCTGCCCGCCCTGGGTGCGGGTCTGGATCCGGTCGAGCGCGTCGTAGTCGTAGGTGACGGTGTCGTCGTTGATGAGGCGGTCGAAGGCGTCGAACTTGGAGATGTGGACGATGCCCTTGGCGTCCTCCTTGAGCGTGCCGCGTGCGGTGTAGGTGTAGGTGTGGCCGTCGCCCGAGGTCAGGCGGTTGCGTTCGTCGTAGGTGAACGTCTTGTCCCCGGCCTTGGTCCGGTTGCCCGCGGCGTCCCACGTGTAGTCGGTCTTCTTGTTGTCGGGGGCGGTCCAGGAGGTCAGCCGGTTTGACCAGTCGTAGGTGTAGATGTTCCGTCCCGCTCCCGCGGTGTCGGAGGTCGTCTTGGAGGTCAGGTTGTCGTCAAGGTCATAGCCGTACTCGATGGAGGCGATGGCGCCGCCCGAGGAGGTGGTGAGCCGGTCCTTGGTCAACCGGTTGAGCTCGTCGTAGGTGTAGGCACGGCGCGCGCCCGCGCCGTAGGTCATAGAGGTCAGGCGGGAGGCGTTGTCGTAGCCGTAGCCGATCACGGTGGCGCTGACCGGGTCCACCGACTGGGTGAGCCGGTCGGCGTCGTCCCAGGTGAACGCGGTCGTGCCGGTGATGTCGACGCGCTGGGTGAGCCTGTTGTTGGCGTCGTAGGCGTAGGCGTTCACGTCACC
The DNA here is from genome assembly GCF_042888905.1 of Streptosporangium sp. NPDC002721. Classification (NCBI taxonomy): domain Bacteria; kingdom Bacillati; phylum Actinomycetota; class Actinomycetes; order Streptosporangiales; family Streptosporangiaceae; genus Streptosporangium; species Streptosporangium sp. NPDC002721. The sequence goes on along the minus strand of NZ_JBIAQI010000016.1, from coordinate 5,970 downwards.
GCCCGCGCCGGTGGTCTTCAGCAGCAGGCCGCGGTCGTTCAGCGTGAAGCTCAGCTCGTTCGCGCTGACGATCCTGCCGGCCAGGTCGTAGTCGAAGGTCTTGTCCTCGGTGGCCGCCTCGGCGCCGATGCCCGACTGTCTGGTCAGCCGGTTCAGCTCGTCGAAGACGCGGTCGACGCGGACGCCACCGGGGATGAGGCTGGTCACGGGGTTGCCCGCGGCGTCGTAGCCGGTGGTCCAGGTCCGGTCGGCCGGGTTCGGGTGTGCGGCGGTGCTGGGCTCGATGACCGACTCGATCAGGCCGAGAGTGTTGTAGGTGGTGTGGGTAGCGTTTCCTCGCCCGTCGGTGGAGCGGGTCTGGCCGCCGGTGGCGCTGTAGCCGAAGGTGCTGGTGATCGTCTCGGTGGCCGAGACCGGTTCCCGTACCTCGGTCAGCCGGTTTGCGGCGTCGAACACCTGGGTGACGGTGCGGCCCTCCGGCGATGTCTGGCTGGTCAGGTTGCCGGCCAGGTCGTAGCCGAACGTATTGGTACGCAGCGGCGCGCCGCCGGTGTTCAGTTCCTGGGTTTGGGTCTTCCTGGCGGCCAGGTCGTAGGTGGCCGTGGTGGACAGCCCTAGCGGGTTGGTCGTCTTGACGGGTCGTCCGGCAAGGTCATAGGCGAAGGTGGTGGTGTTGCCCAGCGCGTCGGTCTGCGTGGTGAGCGCGCCGGTGGCGTCGTACGCGCGTGTGCTCGCGTCGCCGGTCGGCCGAATGGTCTTGACCACCCGGTCGGCGTCGTCGTACTCCATCTTGGTGACATAGGCGGCCTGGGACGGCTTGCGCTCGATGGTGGTCAGGGTGATCTGGCGGCCGAGGTCGTCATAGGTGGACTCCGAGCGGGCCCCGGTGGGGTCGGCGGTCCCCAGTGCCTCGCCCAGCAGGTCGTAGTCGTAGGTCCAGACCGCGGCCGGTGCGGCGCCCACTCTGGGTGCGGTGGCCTTCACCTTGCGGCCGAGCGCGTCGTAGACGGCCGTGGTGGTCTGGCCACGCCGGTCCGTGGAGCTGATCAGCTGGCCCGCGGCGTCGTACCCGGCACTCGCCTTGGGCGTGATCGGCTGGCCGCCGGGCGGCGTGTAGGCGGGAAAGATCTGCTCGACGATCCGCCCGGCCCGGTCCAGCGTGGAGGTGGTGGTGCGGCCCTCGGCGTCGACCTGGCGTGTCCTGTCGCCGAAGGTGTTGTAGCCCAGCCTGGTGGTCGGACGCAGGGTGGCCGCCGCGGCGCCCGCGCGTTCCACCGTGACCGGCGGCAGTTGGATCCGGGTGGGCAGGCCGGCCGCGTCGTAGGTCACGGAGGTGGTGAACGCGGCCCGGTCGGCGCCGGAGGCATTGCCACGCGGGTCGGTCACCTCAGTGACCAGGCCGCGGTCGTCCACGGTGAAGGTCGTGACCAGGTCCTGCCCGTCGTTACGCACGGTCTGGCGGGTCGGTTTGTCGGCGGCGTCGTAGGCGTACTCGGTGATCTCGGTGCGGCCGGTGCCCCCCACGCTCTGGCTGACCTTGACCGTGTTGTCGTTGGCGTCGTACGCGGCGGTGGTGACGCGGTTCAGCGTGCCGGGATCCACGGTCTGGGTGACGAGGCGCCGGGCGGCGTCGTAGGTGGCGTCCACTCGCAGTGTGCCGTTGCCGGTGATCTGCCGGGTGGGGTTGCCTGCGGCGTCGTAAAGCCTGGACTCCAGCGGCACGTCCTTGGGGGTGGTCGAGCCGTTCAGCCGGGCGCCCTTGGCGATCTTCTCTGCCGGGAGATTGTCGGCGAAGTAGGTGTATGCGGTGGTACGCCCCATCGCGTCGGTCTCTGAGGCGAGCCGTCCCGCCGGGTCGTAGGCCATGGAGTTCATGACCACGTCAGCGGCCGGTTGCGGGTTGACCGGGCTGCCGGTCCAGCCCTTGAGCGTGGTCGTGGCCGGCTCGCCGCGCGGTGTGTAACCGTAGTGATGGGTCGTGCCGCGTTCGTCGGTGAAGGCGGTCTTCTGGCCCTTGTGGTCGTACGCGAATCGCTGCACGCCGCCTTCCGGCCCGGTGATGGTCTCCACCTGCCCGTAGGCGTCGTAGGTGTAGGTGGTGGTGCGCTTGGCGTCGCCGCCGGTCAGGTCGGCCACCGACTCGGTCAGCGGTAGGCCGTCCGCGTCGTAGGTACCGGTCCACTGCGAGGTGTGCGTCACTCCGGTGACGTCGTTCTTGACGCCGGTGCCCGTGCGGGAGGTGACCTTGCCCAGCCCGTCATGGGTGATCGTCGTCTTGACGCCGCCGGGGAACGCCGCCGAGATCTCGGTCTGCGTGATCAGCCGGCCGAGCGCGTCGTGCTCGTACTTCTTGACCAGGCCGGTCGGGCCGGTCTCCGTTGCCAGGTCTCCGGCGGCGGTGTAGGCGTACGTGGTCTCGTTGCCCTTGAAGTCCTTGCTGGACTTCACCAGACCGGCCGGGGCGAGGCCACCGCCGACGGCGGGCTCGCTGCCGTCGGTGTACACCTTCGCCGTTGAGCGGCCCTGCGGGAAGTCCGGGGTAGCCGGCGTGGTTTGCCCTGTCTCCTCACCGAAGGCGTTGTACGTCCACGAGGTCTTGTAGGTCTCGTCCGTGGCCGAGCCCGACCGGGCGTCACGCTGGGCGATCTTCACGTCGTTGCGCGGGTCGAACGGCTTGTCCGCGTCCACGAAGTAGGAGTGGTACTCCGTGGAGCACTTGTCGGTGCTGCGGCAGGTCTTCTTCGACAGCAGGTTCCCGCGCTCGTTGAACGCCAGCTCCATCGCGTTGCCGTTGGCGTCGATCACCTTGGCCGGGTTTCCGCCCACGTCGTAGCCCCACCTGGTGGTCGCCCCGACCTGGTCGGTCTGTGACACCGGCCGGTAGCCGCGCTGCGCGTCGGCCACATAGGTGACCACACCGTTGTGCGGGTCGGTCACCTTCACCGTCATGAACGTCGACTGCGTCGTCTGCTTCTCGTACACCGGGTCGGCGAGGATCCACTTACCGCCGTTGGCGTCGGTGTGTGTGGCCAACCGGCCGCCGTCGGGGTTGTAGGTGTTGACCGCCCAGGCCCGGCCCGAGGGCAACGTCGCCTGGGTCAGCTGCGGCTGCGGTGTCACGGCGGCGAAGTGGCGCCGTACGGCGGCGGCCGCCAGCGGCTTGCCGTACACCGCGACCTCGTCGATGTCGCCGTTGAAGGGGAAGACCGCGGCGGCGGTGGTCGTGAACGGCCAGGCCGGTGAGGAGTGGCCGGAGCCGATCCGCGTTTCCCACATGTCGCCGTGCTGGATCTCCCCCTTCAGGGTGCCCACGGCGGCGCCGTCAAGGTAGAGCGTCTGCGTATGCTCCGCTGGTGTCGAGCTCCCGGCGGGCCTGGTCTCGGTCGCCGACAGCACCACGTGGTGCCAGGCGCCGTTGTTCACCGCTCCGGAGGAGGTGATCGGCGTCTGCACGGTGGTGGAGAGACCGGTGAAGAACTGGCCGCGCAACTTACCGTCGGTGCCCACGTAGACCAGGGGAACGGACGCCGACGGCGTGTTGTCGGCCGTGTTCTGCATGCCGATGACCGTGCCGGAGGCGGTGGTCTTGAACCACGCCTCGACCGTCAGTTCCCCGCCTTGGCCGCTGACCGCGTTCCGCGGCAGCTGCACGAAGGTCGAGTTCGCCGTGCCCTTGAACCGCATCGCGGTGTCCGGCGACCCGGTCAGCGCGCCCGGCACTCGGGTCACCAGGTCGGCCGGTGTGGTGCCGTTGAGCTTGGCCTGCTCCTCGGTGATGTTCCAGCCCGCCGCGCTCGCGACGATGGTGCCGGTACGGGTCTCTGTTTCGTTCAACCGGTAGTGGTACTCCGGCCGCGAATCGGTGATCACGCTCTTGTGGCGGGAGCCCGCGGCGTAGGTGTAGCCGTTGCACGCGGTCGCCGAGGTCGGCGGGCACACCTTGACCAGCTGGTCACCCTCGTAGGTGTAGGTCCAGGTCAGCGGTTTGCCGTCCACGGGGTCGGTGGACACGCTCGCCACGTGGTTCCCTGCCCAGGTGAATGTCAGCGACCGGCCGGCCGTCGTGGTCACCTTGGTCAGCTTGCCGCCGGCGTCGCGGGTCAGCTCCTGTGCCCGGCCCCGGTAATCAGTGATCTTTGCCAGGCGGCCGGAGGCGTCGAACCAGTAGGAGGTGGCCGACTTGTCCATCAATCGCCAGCCGCCCGCCTGCTCGGTGGCCAGGGTGGCGAAGGTTCCCTGCGGGGGCGCGAAATTGCCGTTGCCCGTCGGCGCGAACCGCACCTGCTCGCCGCCGGGATAGGTCACCAGCAGGTTCCCGGTCGGCTCCGTTTCGATCCGCATGTCCCACCGGGTGGTCCACCCGGCGCCGAACATACCGTCGGTGCGGGGATCGAGGCTGTTGTAGGTACGGCTCACCGACAGCGGCGGTCCTGTCACCGCCGCGGAGGCGTCGGTCGAGGTATGGGCGTAGTTGCCCGAGGTGTGGTTGAACTCGCGGCCCTGCGTGCCGGCGGCCAGCAGCCCGTTGATGTTGCCCTGCTCCGGTGCGGGGGTGAAGGTCCGCCACGAGGAGGTCACCGTGGTGTAGGTCGTGGCAGCCTTGGCCATCCACGAGTACGTCTCACCCCACTTCAACCGCTTGTCGTCTACCTGCCAGGTGCCTTCCTTGGTCCACCCTTCGGTCGTCTGCGCAGAGTCCTTGCACCAGCGCCAGTTCGGTGCGGTGCCCGCGCAGATCTGGAACCAGTACTTGACCTCGCCCTTGTTGAAGGGGCGCGCGTTCGCCGACAGCACCGGCGTCAGGGTGCCCACCTGACTGTTGTGCGCCGGGGAGAACGACTCGAACGGCAGCGCCGCCACGGTCGCGTACACCCAGCCCGACCACGACCCCGACACTCCGGAGGCGGTCGTGGCCCGTGCCCGCCAGCGGATGTGCCAGCCGTCGGTCAGCTTCTCAGCCGGTACGGCCGCCCAGGCGTTGGTCCCGGACGCGTACTCCTTGTCAGAGGCGCCCGACCAGATCAGCCCGGTGCCCTGCTCGGTTTTCGCCGGGTCGTGCTCCACCTCGACATTGAGCTTGCCGGGCCGGTTCTCCGGGTCGGTCACCTTGGCGTACATCCATGGCGTCAACGACTCTGCCGTCCATGACGTCGTGCCGCGAATCGCCGGACTCATTCCCAGGCCGTCGACGCTCGGCTTTCCGAGGTCCACGGTGGCGTTCTGCCAGGGTGACCATTCGCCTTCGACGCCCGCGGTGGTGACGCCGCGTACCCGCCAGCGGACCTTCATGCCGTCGGTGAGTTTTCCGGCCGGTACCTGCACCCATGCGTTGCCGCCGGAGGTGTAGGAGGTGGTGTCCTTACCGGACCAGATCGGTCCGGTGCCCTGTGCGGGCGCGGCCGGGTCGTGTTCGATCTCCGCGCCCAGTACCAGTTTCGATCCGTTGGCGCTGGTCACCTTCGCGTACAGCCATGGCGTGGCCGAGGCCATCGTCCAGGAGTCGGTGCCTCGGGTGGCCGGCACCGCGCCCAGGCCGTTGCCGGCGGTTCCGCTCACCGAGACCGTGGCCTCCTGCCATTCGGACCATTGGCTGGTCACTCCGGTTGAGGTGGAGGCTCGTACTCGCCAGCGGATGAGCCAGCCGTCTTTCAGTTTTCCTGAGGTGACGGCGGGGGTTTGCAGCCAGCATGGGGCGGTTGTGTAACACCCGCTGGTCGACAGGTCACCGCTGTCGGACCAGATCAGTCCTGAGCCCTGTGCGCTGGCTGAGGGGTCGTGTTCGACTTGGGCTTCCAGGCGTAGTGGTCGTGATTCGGGGTCGCCGCCGTCGGCGGAGAAGGTCGGCTGGGTGGACGGCAATGTCCACAACCCCGAGGTCTGCTGTCCTGGGGAGGCTGAGAGGTCTGAGACCACGGGCTTGGAGGTGTCGATCCGTCCGGCCTGCCATTCGGACCATTGGCTGGCTACTCC
>NZ_JBIAQI010000015.1:208283-259814 GCF_042888905.1 Streptosporangium sp. NPDC002721 | reverse complement strand
GACGGTGTGGGAGAGTAGGTCACCGCCGGACAATCGTTTCACGTAGGGCCCTCACCGTTGGTGGGGGCCTTCGTGCTTTCACGGGCCCTTTTCTGGCGACATTTCGCGAGGGTCCTCGCGATCTTTCGGTTTGTCGGCCGATGTAGATCCTTTTGGGGTCGAAGACGGCTTTCCCGTCTTGTGAGTTTCGTCTTTCGTGGCCTCCGTCTCGGTATGGCCGCCGTGTCTGGGAATCCCGTCCTGTGGAGTTTTATGGGGTGCGGGGTCCGCGTTGTACCAGCCTTTACGGCCCCGTCCGGGACCCGCCCGGGACGTCAGTAGGGTGGATACGTGGACTATCGAGCTGTTGAACAAGCGATCATGCAACGTGGCGTCGAGTGGAACTTCGAGCCCAGCCTCGACAGGATCGCCGCGCTCGTGGATCTGCTCGGCTCTCCGCAGCACTCCTATCCCGTCGTGCACGTGGCCGGTACGAACGGCAAGTCGAGTACGACCCGGATGATCGAAGCACTCCTGCGCGAGCGCAACCTGCGGGTCGGCCGGTTCACCAGCCCTCACCTCGTCTCCATGCGCGAGCGCATCAGCGTGGACGGTGTCCCGCTCAGCGAGGAGCGCTTCGTCGAGGTGTACGAGGACATCGCGCCCTACCTGGAGATGGTCGACGCCCAGGGGCGGCGGCTCTCCTTCTTCGAGACTCTCACCGCGATGGCGTTCGCCGCCTTCGCCGACGCTCCGGTGGACGTCGCGGTCATCGAGACCGGTATGGGGGGCATCACCGACGCCACCAACGTCGCCGACGGTGTCGTGGCGGTCATCACGCCCATCTCCCTCGACCACGTCGAATACCTCGGGCCCGACGTCGAGACGATCGCCGGTGAGAAGGCCGGCATCATCAAGCCCGGGGCGACCGCGGTGCTCGCGCAGCAGGAGCTGCCCGCGGCCTCGGTGCTGATGAGGCAGGCGGCCGACACCGGTGCCACCGTGGCGCGTGAGGGGCTGGAGTTCGGGGTGCTGAGCAGGGAGCTCGCCATCGGCGGGCAGCTGCTCCGGCTCAAGGGGCTCAAGGGGACGTACGAGGATGTCCTGCTCCCCCTGTACGGCGCTCATCAGGCGAGCAACGCCGCCTGCGCGCTGGCCGCTGCGGAGGCGCTGACCGGCGGGGACGAGCCTCTCGACGAGGAGCTGGTGCGGCAGGCGTTCTCGCAGGTGCGCTCGCCCGGCAGGCTCGAGGTGGTTCGCCGGGGGCCCACGGTGGTCGTCGACGCCGCGCACAATCCCGCGGGGATAAGGGCCACCCTGGACGCCGTACAGGAGTCCTTCGACTTCGCGAAGCTCATCGGCGTGGTGGCGGTGTTCGAGGACAAGGACGTCCAGGGCATCCTGGAGCTGCTGGAACCGATGATGGACGAGATCGTGGTGACCAGGAACTCCTCGCCGAGGTCCATGGACGTGGACGATCTCGCCGCGCTGGCCGAGGAGATCTTCGGGCTCGACCGTGTGTACCAGGTCGAGAGGCTGGACAGTGCGATCGACCGGGCGATCGGCCTGGTCGACGCCCTGGGCGAGTTCAGCGGGGCCGGGGTGCTGATCACCGGGTCGGTGGTGACCGCCGGTGACGCCCGGCTCCTGCTCAGGGCGGACGAGGCACAGTGAGCGGGCAAGACGCGGTGGGTGGACGAGACGATGAGCGGACGAGACACGGTACGCGGGCGGAACGGGCCGGGCAGCGGCGACGTGCCGGGCGGGCCGGCCGCGGTGAGTGAACGAAACGCAGTGAGCGGACAAGCCGGGATGAGCCGGCCGGGTACGGCAGGCGGGGCGCGGCCGAGGCGACTCTGGAGGAGCGAAAAATGATCACGGTCACTCCGGGGATGAGGCGTCTCTGCGCCAGCGTGCTCGGCATGGAGGCCATAGTCGTCGGCCTGTTCACGCCGGTCGCGATCAACGTCCAGGGGATCGAACCGGCCGTCGCGGCCACCGTCGGTCTTGGCCTGGCGTTCCTCTGCGTGGTGGTGATCGGCCTGCTCAAACGGCCTTTCGCCTACATCGCGGGGAGCGTGATCCAGGTGCTCGCCATCGCGTCCGGCCTCATGGTCCCGACCATGTATCTCCTCGGTGTGGTCTTCGCCGCGCTGTGGATCACAGCGATATTCGTCGCTCGCCGTGTCGAGGGCGTGACTTCTCGCTAAAGTCGGCCAACATGGCCGTCCCTCCCATCCAACCGACTCGGGCGGTGTCCACCGGGCCCACGGGCCTGGTGCGCGCACTCCGTGTCTCCCTGATGCTCGACGTCGTCCTCGGACTGCTCGTCGCGGTAGTGCTGCCGCTGGCGATCGTCGCCATCCCCAACACCATCTCGGTGGTCGCCGCCCTCCTGCCGCCGGAGATCTCGCAGATAGCGATGATCAGGGCGCACGGGCTGGCGCTTCCCGCGATGGTCCTGACCGTGCCGGTGGCGGCGGTGGCCGTGCACCGGACGAGGGCGGCCCCGATGATGGTCGCGGGGCTGACCCTGCTCGCCCTCGCCGACGCCGCCGGCGGGTACGCCGGGTCGACGGCGCTGGTGGGGGTCCTGCGGGTCCTGCACGGGATCGGTGCGGGCCTGCTGGTACCGGCCACCTTGATGGCCGTGTGGGGGCGTTCGGTGCTCCTGCGGGCCGTGTGGGCGGCGGCGTTGACGGCGAGCCTCCTGGCCGCCCAGGCGCTCGCCCTGTGGCCCCTCGACCAGGTCGACTCCTGGCGCGTCACCCTCCAGCCGTACCCGATGCTCACCGGGGTCGCGCTCGTGCTCGCCGCGCTCTACCTGGTGCTGTGGCTGAAGGAGGGCGAGAGCGGCGGTCCGGCGCGGGTCGTCGCGGAGCGCGGGCGCACGCTGTGGGCGGTCGTGCCCGCCGTGGGGGTCGCGGCCCTCGCCCTGGGCAGCACGTTCGACTGGTCGCCGAGCCTGGTGATCCGTGCGGCGCTGGTGTCCGTCCTCGCCCTGCTGGCCCTGGCCTCGTTCGGCGCCTCCAAGGGGGCCGCCGGCCGGGCGCCCGCGTACGCGATGGTCGCGGTCGGCGTCGTCGCCCTGCCGACCGCCGCGCAGATCACCTACGTGGAACTCGGCGGGCTGGGAGGTCCCGGCCTGTCCGGCCTGTGGCCGGCCTTCGCGATCGCCGCGCTGGTGGGTCTGCTGTCCGCCGTGCCGGCGAACCGGTTGGGGCACGCGGCCATGCCCGTGGTCACCGCGGGAGGGCTCGTGGTGATGGTCGCGGGGCTGTGTGCCGTACGGCTGTTCCTTCCCGCCCCCGGCGGGCTTCCGCTGATCCTTCCGTTCGCGCTGCTCGCGGGTGGAGCCTCGGTGGCGCTCACCGGCGCGCTGCGCTCCTGCGGCGAGGGGGCGGCGCTCATGGCGCTGTCGCTGTTCTTCCCCGCGGTGCTCGTGGGATTCCTGCTGGGCAGCGGCGTCCAGGTCACCCGGCTGGAGGAGGCGACGAGCCCGCAGGCGCTGGTCGACGGGTTCGTGGACGCCCTGCACCTGTGGGCGCTGATCGGGGGCGGCCTGGTGCTCGTGGTGATCGTGCTCGGCGCCGTCCTGGCCCGCTTCCTGCCCGGCGCCTCGGCGGGCGCGCGGGACACCGGGGATACGAGGGTCACCCCGGGCGGTACGGCCGGTGCCTCGCCCGGCGCGGGGTCCGCCTCCGGGCTGGTGCCCTCCCCGGCGGGGGAGGCGGATCTCGCCGGTGGCGCGTGGCCGGCCGCCACGGCATCAGGTCCTCCCAGGAATGCCGGGTCCTCGAAGCCCGCCGGGCAGACCGGGCATCCGGAACGGGACGGGCAGGTGAGACACGCGGTGGTACGGCCGCGCTCCGAGGCCGAGGCCGCGTCACCGCCGCAGGCCCGTCCGGATCCCGAGGCCGGGTCCAGGGCGGAGAGCGAGTCCATGACCGTCACCGGGGGCGGGCACGGGGCGGGTACGGGCGGGTGGCCCAGGCCCCGGCACGAGCCCGACCGCGTTCCCGAACGCGACCCTGAGCCGGAGACGGAGACCGAGCCGGAGAAGGTCGTCGCGCCGCCCGTGGTGGTGCCGCCGCCCGCGCCCTCGCCCGAGGACGGCCCGGGAGGCGGGCCCGCCCTCCAGTGACCTCGCCGACCACGGGGAATCGCGGTCCTCATCGGCCCTAGGAGGGGTCGCAACCGTGAAGGACGGTAAACTTCGCGCGATCACCGCAGTCCGCGACCCATACATGTTCAAAGGAGAACTTCAGTGTCCGAGCGCACCCTTGTCCTGATCAAGCCCGATGGTGTGGCACGTGGCCTCATCGGCGACGTGATCGCCCGTGTCGAGCGCAAGGGTCTGAAGGTCGTGGCGCTGGAGCTGCGCACCCTGGACGTCGACACCGCCAAGACGCACTACGCCGAGCACTCCGAGCGGCCGTTCTTCGGCGAGCTGGTGGACTTCATCACCTCCGGCCCGCTGGTCGCGCTGGTGCTCGAGGGGCCGCGCGCCATCGAGGCCTTCCGCGGTCTCGCCGGCCTCACCGACCCCGTCAAGTCCGCCCCCGGCACCATCCGCGGCGACCACGCCCTGGAGATCGGTGAGAACGTCGTCCACGGCTCCGACTCTCCCGAGTCCGCCGCGAGGGAGATCAAGATCTTCTTCCCGGATCGCTTCTAGGCGCACGCTTTCGCCGCGTTTGCCGGGCCCTGCCGTCCTTGTGGGCGGCGGGGCCCGGTGTGTTCGGCCAACCCAAGATTTTGCTGCGGCAGGCCGCCTCATTGCGCTCAATGGTGGGTACGTCACGTTACGATTCGAGTGCGTTCCGTAGTTTTCGCCGACGACCTGACGGAAGGAGGCCGGCCTTCCCCATGGGCAGCAATCTTGCTTTTCTGGGCCGTGACATGGCGGTCGACCTCGGCACCGCGAACACCCTCGTGTACGTACGGGGCCGCGGGATCGTGCTCAACGAGCCGTCCGTCGTGGCGATCAACACCGCGACGGGGAAGATCGTGGCTGTTGGCATCGAGGCCAAGCGGATGATAGGCCGCACTCCCGGCAACATCGTGGCCATCCGCCCGCTCAAGGACGGCGTGATCGCCGACTTCGACGTCACCGAGCGCATGCTGCGCTATTTCATCCAGCGGGTGCACAAGCGCCGCCACTTCGCCAAGCCGCGCATCATCATCGCCGTCCCGAGCGGGATCACCGGGGTCGAGCAGCGGGCGGTCAAGGAAGCCGGTTACCAGGCGGGCGCGCGCAGGGTCTACATCGTCGAGGAGCCCATGGCCGCCGCGATCGGCGCCGGGCTCCCGGTGCACGAGCCCACCGGCAACATGGTGATCGACATAGGCGGTGGCACCACCGAGGTGGCGATCATCTCGATGGGCGGAGTGGTCACCAGCCAGTCGATCAGGGTGGGCGGCGACGAGCTCGACCAGGCGATCATCGCCTTCGCCAAGAAGGAACACTCGCTCATGCTCGGCGAGCGCACCTCCGAGGAGATCAAGATGGCCATCGGCTCCGCGTGCGTGCTCCCGGAGGAGAGCCACGCCGAGATACGGGGCCGCGACCTGGTCAGCGGCCTGCCCAAGACGATCGTGGTGTCGGCCGCGGAGGTCCGCAAGGCCATCGAGGAGCCGTTGAACGTGATCGTCGACACGGTCAAGACCACGCTCGACAAGTGCCCGCCCGAGCTCTCCGGGGACCTGATGGACCGCGGGATCGCCCTCACCGGGGGCGGGGCGCTCCTCAAGGGCATGGACGAGCGGCTGAAGGCCGAGACCGGTATGCCGATCCACCTCGTCGACAACGCCCTCGACTCCGTCGCGCTCGGCTCGGGCAAGTGCGTCGAGGACTTCGACGCCCTGCAGCAGGTCCTGGTCCCCGAGCCGCGGCACTGATGAAGGACACCCGCCGGGCACGGGTCAACCTGGGGCTGCTGCTGGCCGCCGCGCTCGTGCTCGTGACCATCGACCACCGTTCGGTCACGGAGTCGCCGTTCGGTCCGCTCAGGACGGCCGGCACGACGCTGTTCGGCGCCGCGGAGAGCGCGGGGGCGGGGCTCGTGCGGCCGGTCGGCGAGTTCTTCGAGACGATGGCGGAGGCTCCCTCGGCGCGCGCCCGCATCGAGAGGCTGCGCGCGGAGAACCAGCGGCTCAGGCACGACCTGGCGGCGCAGAGCCTCGACCGGGGGCGCTCCCGGGAGCTTCGCAGGCTGCTCGGGGTCGCGGGGACCGGCGGATACCGGATCCTGCCCACCCAGGTGATCGCCCGGCGCGGCGCCCCGGGGTTCGAGGAGGCCGTCGAGCTCGACGTGGGGCGCGACGACGGGGTGCGCCCGGAGATGACCGTGCTGAACGCCGACGGCCTGGTCGGCAGGGTGGTCCAGGTGGGGCCGTCCACCTCGACGGTGGTCCTGCTCAGCGATCCCGCCTCGGCGGCCGGGGCCCGGCTGGAGGGCAGCAACGAGATCGGGGTGGTGCACGGCGTGGGGGAGAACGGCCGCCTGGTCCGCTTCCGGCTGCTCGACTCGACCGCGCCGATCACGCCGGGCCATCGCATCGTGAGTTTCGGCTCCCAGCGCGGCGCGCCGTACGTGGCGGGAGTGCCGATCGGGGTGGTGGAGCGGGTGGAGGCCACGCCGGGTGAGCTCACCCGCATCGCGTACGCGCGGCCGTCCGCCGATCTCACGGCGCTGGACGTGGTCGGCGTGGTGGTGCGGGCGCCGCACCGCGATCCGCGTGACGCGCTGCTCCCGCCCGGCCCGCGCGAGGCGAAGGCCTCGACGGGCTCGCGTGACGAGGCGGAGGACTCGACGGGCCCGCGCGACGAGGAGGCCACGACGGGCTCGCGGGACGAGGCGGAGGACCCGGCCGGTCCGCGTGAGAGGGAGGTCTCGACGCCTGAGCGGTCGGCGCCGGCCTCGCCCGGTCCCGGCCCGCGCGAGGCGGAGGCTTCTCGCGGCCGGAGAGAGGGGGCCTGACGGGATGGGCCGCACCGCGGCCTTCGTGCTGCTGCTCCTGGGGATCATGGTCGTCCAGGTGACCGTCGTGAACAGGCTGCCACTGCCCGGGCACGCCGCGCCGGATCTGGTGCTGCTCGCCGTGCTGGGGTACGCGCTGGCGCGCGGGGCCGCCGAGGGGGCCGTCATGGGCTTCGCCGCCGGCCTCGTCAGCGACCTGCTGCCGCCGGCGGCGCACCTGCTCGGGCACAACGCGCTCGTGTTCTGCCTCATGGGCTTCCTGGCGGGACGCGCGGTGGAGAGCCGGCCGGGCGCGGCGCCGCTCGCGGCGATGGCCTGCGCGGTCGCCGGTCCCGTGGTGGCCCTGGTGACCGGCGCCCTGGTGGGGGATCCGCGGACCGGGCTGTCCATGCTGACGACGGTGCTGCCGCAGGCGATGGCGTACAACCTGCTGGCCGCGCCGCCCGTGGTGTGGATGGTGCGGCGGGTCGTCCGGGGGCCGGAGCCGCGTCCGGTCCAGGTGCCCCGGCACATCATGCGGAGCCGCCCATGAGGTCACGTACGCGACCTCGTACGCCGTGGGGGTCCGGGAGGGGGTCGGGCGGGTCGTGGGCCGGGGGTTCCGGCCGGGTGCGTGGGGAGGACGGGGTATGGGCCTGATGCGGGGGCGGCTGGTCGTGGTGCAGGTGCTGGTGGTGTCGATGCTGGCGCTGCTCGCCGTACGGCTCTGGCAGGTGCAGGTGGTGCGTGGCACGGAGTACGTGGAGGCCGCTACCGAGACGCGCACGCGTGACGTCGTCGTCCCGGCGGTGCGCGGGCAGATTCTCGACGCGACGGGCCGTCCGCTGGTGCGCAACCGGACCACGCTGGTGGTCTCGGTCGACCGTACGCGCCTGAACCGGATGGCGGGCAACGGCCAGGAGGTGATCCAGAGGCTGGCCGAGGTGCTCGGGCGCCGTCCCACCGAGCTGCGGGAGCGGATCAGGGCGTGCGGGCCCGGGGTGGCCCGTCCCTGCTGGCCGGGGTCGCCGTACCAGCCGATCCCCATCGACGTCGACGTCACCACGCGCGAGGCCCTGCAGATCCTGGAGCGGCAGGAGGAGTTCCCCGGGGTCACGGCCGAGGTGCAGGCCGTGCGGGAGTATCCGCGCAAGGGGGCGGGCGCGCAGGCGCTCGGTTACCTGCAGCCGATCACGCAGGAGGAGCTGGACCGGCGCGACGGGCTCAGGGCGGCGTTCTCCGGGGTCGACCTGGTGGGCAGGGACGGCCTGGAGTCGGTCTACGACGTGCCGCTGCGGGGGACGCCGGGGATGCGGCGGGTGCAGGTCGACCGGCTGGGCAAGGTCATCGGGGTGGAGCGGCACGTGCCGCCGATCCCGGGCGACACGCTCATCACCAGCATCGACGCCAGGGTGCAGACCCTGGCGGAGAAGGCGCTGGCCGAGGCGATGAAGGGCGCGCCCAAGGCCGACGGGGCGGCGGCGGTGGTGCTGGACGCGAGGACGAGCCGGGTGATCGCGCTGGCCAGCGCGCCGACGTACGATCCGGCGGTCTGGAGCGGGGGGATCTCCGAGGCGGAGTACCAGCGCCTGCTGTCGGGCAAGACCGGCAAGCCGCTGGTGTCGCGGGCGATCAAGGGCGAGTTCGCGCCCGGTTCGACGTTCAAGGTTTCGTCGGTGTCGGCGATGCTCAGGGACGGCTACCCGCTGCACGGCAAGTACGACTGCCCGGGGTCCTTCATGGTGGGCGACCGGCCGTTCAACAACTTCCGCGGCATCGGGCTGGGCGTCCTCAACCTGCACATGGCGCTGGTGAAGTCGTGCGACACGATCTTCTACCGGGCGGCGTACGAGCAGTGGCTGCGCGACGGGGGGCTCAATCCCAAGGGCAGGCCGAAAGAGCCGATGGCGACCATGGCGCGCGCCTACGGGTTCGGCCGTCCCACGGGCATCGACCTGCCGGGCGAGTCGCCGGGCAGGATCCCCGACCGGGCGTGGAAGAAGGCGCTCTGGGCGGTGACCAAGGACGACAACTGCAAGCGGGCCAAGTCGGGCTATCCGGAGGTGGCCAAAAGCAGTCCCAGCAGGGCCGCCTTCCTCAAGCGGCTGGCGTACGAGAACTGCCTGGAAGGGTTCCAGTGGCGGCCGGGTGACGCCGCCAACTTCTCCATCGGGCAGGGTGACGTGCTGGTGACGCCGCTGCAGCTGGCGGCGGCGTACGCGGCGCTGGTCGGGGACGGCAGGCTGCGCAGTCCCCGGGTGGGCTGGGCGCTGGTGCGTCCCGACGGCACCAAGGTCAAGGAGATCAAGGTGCCGGTGGTGGGGAAACTGCCGATCACGCGGGAGGAGCGGGCCTACATCAAGGGGGCGCTGAGCGAGGTCGCCTCCGACGGCACCGCGGCGGGGGCCTTCTCGGGGTTCCCCATGGACAAGGTCAAGATCGGTGGGAAGACCGGCACCGCCGAGGTCTACGGCAAGGCCGACACCTCCTGGTTCGCCTCGTTCGCGCCGACGGACAAGCCGCGGTTCGTGATCGTCGCGATGGTGTCGCAGGGCGGGATGGGCGGGCAGACCGCGGCTCCGGCGGTACGGAAGATCTACGAGGGCATCTACGGCTTCAAGCCCGACGGGAAGCCGTCCGCCTCGGTCCTGCCGGAGGGGCGCCCGGCGAGGGCGCTCCCGGTGATCGCCAAGGACGGGACGGTGTCGCGGTGACGACTTCGACGATGCCGATGCCGATGCCGCCGATGTCGACGACGCCGGTGGTGCGGGTTGCGCCCGTGGCCGTGGCCGTGCCGGAGGGGGCGTTCGCGCGGGTGCCCGTGAGCGTGCCCGTCCCGATGTCCGCGACGGGGTTCGCCTCGACGTCCGCGCCGGGGCTCGTGAGGGCGCCGGTGGTGACGTCCGCCGGGGAGGCGGTGTGAACCGGGCGGCCGCGCAGCCGAGGTCGTCCCTGGCGGGCCGGACGGTGGCGGTCGCCTCCACGGTGGGCCGGATGGACGGGCTGATGCTGGTCGCCGTCGCCGCGCTGGCGGTGATCGGCACGATGCTGGTCTGGTCGTCGACCAGGACCTGGGCGGCCGGTTCCACGGGACTGGTCAAGAAGCACATCCTCAACCTCGTCATCGGTTCCGTGCTGGCGGGTACGGCCTCGGTGGTGGACCACCGGTCGCTGCGGGCCTTCACGCCGCTGATCTACGGCGCGACGCTGGTGGGGCTGATCCTGGTGATCACGCCGCTCGGCAGCACCGTGAACGGCGCCCACTCGTGGATCATGCTGGGCGGCGGTTTCGCGTTCCAGCCGTCGGAGTTCGCCAAGCTCGGCCTGGTGCTGATGCTCGCCATGCTGCTGGCCCAGCCCGCCAGGGGCACCGACCGGCCGCGCGGCTTCGACGTCGTGATCGCGCTGGTGGTGTCCATGTTCACCATGGGGCTGGTGATGCTGCAGCCCGACCTGGGCACCACGATGGTCATCGGGGTGATCACGGCGGGCACGATCGTCGTGGCGGGGGTCCGCAAGCGCTGGATCGCCGGGCTCACCCTCAGCGTGGTCGGCGCGGGGGTGGCCGCGTGGTTCCTCGACGTCCTGGAGCCGTACCAGATCGCCCGGTTCACCGCGTTCCTCAACCCGGCCAGCGATCCGCGCGGGGTCGGCTACAACAGCACCCAGTCGCTGATCGCGATCGGGTCGGGGGAGGTGTTCGGCAAGGGGCTGTTCGGGGGTGGCCAGACCACCGGGCGTTTCGTGCCCGAGCAGCACACCGACTTCATCTTCACGGTGGCGGGAGAGGAGTTCGGTTTCCTCGGCTCGGTCACCGTGGTGGCGCTGCTCGGGGTGATCCTGCTGCGCGGGGTGCGGATCGCGCGCGAGTGCGAGGACCGGTTCGGCACGCTGGTGGCCGGTTCGATCGTGTGCTGGCTGGCCTTCCAGTCGTTCGTCAACATCGGGATGACCGTCGGGATCATGCCGATCACCGGTCTTCCGCTGCCGTTCGTCTCCTATGGCGGTACCGCCACCTTCGCCAATATGATCGCCTTCGGCCTGCTCCAGGCGATCCACATGCGCCGGCAGTCGTTCCAGTAGTCGGCTCGGTGCCCGTCTCGCCCTTTTTCCGGCGACGACATGAGAGCGGCCCGCATGTCGCGAATCCCCGATTCTCACTGGCATGGCGTTCGTCAAGCGAACATTCTAGGAACGAAGACGGAAATCGCGATGACGGAGGAGCCGTGATCTCTGAGCTCGCCGAGCGGCAACGGGCACTCGAACTGTTACGGACCGCGTTCCCCGACTACCGGATCGTGTTCAGCAAGGGGCGCTGGGCCGCGGTGTCGGCGGGCAGCCCGCCGGCGGTGTGGTTCGCCGAGACCCCGAGCAGCCTGTGCGGGCAGCTGTTCCAGGCGCAGCTTCGCAACGGCGGCACGGTCGTGCCCTTCCAGGGCGGCGGCGGTTCGTGAGGCGGGCGCCTGGGCACCCTGGGGGGCGCCGATGACCTCGGTCTCACGCGGCGGCGACCGCGCCGCGCTGGCGTACGCGACGATCATCCGCAACCGTACGCTGGCCGGTGTCTCCGGGCCGCCGTCCGCCGCGGTCATCCAGCAGATGGTGGACGAGATCCACGTCCGCTGTCCCCAGCAGACCAGGTTCAAGTGCCGCAGGCTCGCCCACGGGTGGACCGTGGAGGAGGCCATCGACCACTTCCACACCATGTGCGACAGGGAGGGGATCAAGCGGCGCGGGCTCAGCGAGCGCTCCTGGCGGGAGTGGGAGGCGGGGTCGAGGCCCGACCGCGACTACACGGACCTGCTGTGCAGGCTCTTCCAGACCGGTCCGGTGCAGCTCGGCTTCGCCCAGGACTACACCCCCGAGGAGCTGCGCTCGGCGCCGCCCGCGCCGCCGGTCCTCGACATGATCACGGTGGCGGCCGACGAGGCCGGCGCGCACGCCGAGCGGGCCGAGGAGAGCGAGCTGGGCGCCGGGGCGCTGGAGCGGCTGCGCACCCAGGTGATCTGGGTCGGCAGGCGCTACGTGTCCGAGGCCCCGCTGCCGCTCTTCGTGGAGATGCGTGAGCTGCAGGAGCGCACCCGCAGGGCGCTGGAGCGGCGCGTCCACCCCGGGCAGGCCAGGGAGCTGTACTTCCTCACCGGCGCGCTGTGCGGGCTGATGGCCAACGCCAGCATGGACATGGACCGCCGCGTCCCCGCCGACACCCTCGCCCGCGCCGCGTGGACGTACGGCAAGGTGGCCGGGCACGCGGCGCTGATGGGGTGGGCGCGCGGCATGCAGTCGTCGGTGGCGCTGTGGGACCGCCGCCACGGTGACGCGGCCCGTTACGCGGAGGAGGGGCTGACCCATGTCCGCGCGGGTTCGGGAGCCACCCGTCTGCACATGCTCAGGGCCCGCTCGTACGCGCTTCTCGGGCGTCGAGGGGAGGCCTCCGAAGCGCTGCGCGAGGCGGCCGGCGCCCGCGCCGAGGGCGGGGGTGACGAGCTGCACGACGAGATCGCCGGGGAGTTCGCGTTCCGCCCGGCGAAGGAGCACTACTACGCGGCGGTCGCCCAGCTGCAGCTCGGCGCCTCCGCCCCGGCGATCGAGTCGGCGCGCGAGTCGCTGTCCCTGTACGCCTCGGGGGACCCGGAGAACCGCTCCTACGGGTGTGAGGCCATGGCCAGCGCCCATCTGGCGATCGCCCACCTGATGGAGGGCGACACCTCGGGGGCCGAGGGCGCCATGGCGCCGATCCTCGCGCTCCCGCCCGACCGGCGCATCGGCAGCCTGGGCGCCACCCTCGGCGCGAGCCGCGCGCTGCTGGCCTCGCGCCCCGGCGGGGAGCAGATGGCCGGGCAGATCGAGGGTTTCTGCGCCGTGGGCCTGCCGCAGCGGGCCAGACACGCCATCTCGGACGGGAGAAGTGGACGATGACCGTCACCGCGGAGGGCCCGCCCCTCCCGCGCGCCGCCGTGGCGCTCGCCGAGTCGTGCCGGAGGACCGGGCTCGACACCGGGGGCGCGACGCTGATGCGCGATTTCGCCAACGCTGTTTACCACCTGGCGGGCGAGAAGGTCGTGGTGCGGCTGACGGAGGCGACCACGCCCGGCAGGTACGACCGGCTGGTGACCTCGATCAGGGTCACCCGGTGGCTCGCCGAGCAGGGTTTCCCCGCCGTCAGGCCGCTGGAGATCAGGCAGCCGGTCGTCGCGGAGGGCTTCCTGGCGACGTTCTGGCACCACGAGGAGCACATCGGGCCGCCTCCCGGCCCGGTGCCGCTGGGGCCGCTGTTGCGACGGCTGCACGACCTGCCGCCCGTGCCGTTCGACCTGCCGACCCATGATCCGTTCGGCGGGGTGCGCCGGGCGATCGGCGCGAGTGTGGCGCTGGCCGGCGACGATCGCGACTGGCTGCTCGGCCGCTGCGAGGCGCTGGCCGAGGCCTACTACGAGCGGGTGGAGTTCGTCCTGCCGTACGGGCTCGTCCACGCGGACGCCCACCGGGGCAACCTGATCCGCACGCGTGGCGGTTTCCTGCTGTGCGACTGGGACGGGGTGTGCGCGGGGCCCAGGGAGATCGATCTGATCCCGACGCTCCAGGGGGGCAGGTTCGGTCTGACCGAGCGCCAGCGGGCCGATTTCAGCGAGGCCTACGGCTACGACGCGACCGCCTGGGAGGGCTATCCGGTGCTGCGTGACATGCGCGAACTGCAGACTCTCACGGCCGTGCTGCGCAACGCGCACCGCGATCGCACCGCCCGTGAGGAGCTGCGCCACCGGCTCGACTCGCTGCGAGCGGGCGACGACCGCCTGTGGCACCCCCTGTAGGCGGATATTCTTGACGGCATGTCTGTCGAGTCGCTGTTTCCCCGCCTGGAAGTGCTCCTGCCCAAGGTGCAGAAGCCGATCCAGTATGTCGGAGGTGAGCTCAACTCGACCGTCAAGGACTGGGACGAGACCACGGTCCGCTGGGCGCTGATGTATCCGGACGCCTACGAGGTCGGCCTGCCCAACCAGGGCGTCCAGATCCTCTACGAGATCCTCAACGAGCTGCCGGAGACGCTGGCCGAGCGGACCTACGCGGTCTGGCCCGACCTGGAGGCGCTCATGCGCTCCGAGGGCGTGCCCCAGTTCACGGTCGACGCGCACCGGCCCGTACGGGCGTTCGACGTGTTCGGGCTGTCCTTCTCGACCGAGCTCGGCTACACCAACATGCTGACCGCGCTGGATCTGGCGGGCATCCCGCTGGAGGCGGCCGACCGGGGCGAGGACGACCCGATCGTGCTGGCCGGCGGTCACGCGGCGTTCAACCCCGAGCCGATCGCCGACTTCCTCGACGCCGCCGTGCTGGGCGACGGGGAGCAGATCGCCATCGCGATCACCGAGGTCATCCGCGAGTGGAAGGCCGAGGGCTCGCCCGGCGGGCGCGACGGGCTGCTGATGCGGCTGGCCGAGTCCGGCGGGGTCTACGTGCCGAAGTTCTACGACGTCGACTACCACGCCGACGGCCGGATCCAGCGCGTCGCGCCCAACAGGTCGGGCGTGCCGTGGCGGATCCACAAGCACACCGTGATGGACCTGGACGAGTGGCCGTACCCCAAGAAGCCGCTGGTCCCGCTGGCCGAGACCGTGCACGAGCGGTTCAGCGTGGAGATCTTCCGCGGGTGCACCCGGGGGTGCCGGTTCTGCCAGGCCGGCATGATCACCCGTCCGGTGCGCGAGCGCTCGATCACCACGATCGGCGACATGGTCGAGGCGGGCGTCAAGGCGTCCGGTTTCAACGAGGTCGGCCTGCTGTCGCTCTCCTCGGCCGACCACTCCGAGATCGGTGAGGTCGCCAAGGGGCTGGCCGACCGCTACGAGGGCACCAACACCTCCCTGTCGCTGCCCTCGACCCGGGTCGACGCCTTCAACATCGACCTGGCCAACGAGTTCTCCCGTAACGGCCGCCGCTCCGGCCTGACGTTCGCCCCCGAGGGCGGCTCGGAGCGGATGCGCAAGGTGATCAACAAGATGGTCACCGAGGAAGACCTGATCAGGACTGTCACCACCGCGTACACCCAGGGCTGGCGGCAGGTGAAGCTCTACTTCATGTGCGGCCTGCCCACCGAGGAGGACGCCGACGTCCAGGGCATCGCCGACCTGGCCAAGAAGGTCATCAAGGCGGGCCGCGAGGCGACCGGGTCGCGCGACGTGCGCTGCACGGTCTCCATCGGCGGTTTCGTGCCCAAGCCGCACACCCCGTTCCAGTGGGCCGGCCAGGCCGACCACGAGACGGTCGACCGCAGGCTCAAGGCCCTGAAGGACGCCCTGCGCGGCGACAGGGACTACGGCCGCGCGATCGGCCTGCGCTACCACGACGGCAAGCCCTCGATCGTGGAGGGCCTGCTCTCCCGGGGGGACCGCCGGGTCGGGAAGGTCATCCGCGAGGTGTGGGCGGGGGGCGGCCGGTTCGACGGCTGGAGCGAGCACTTCTCCTACCAGCG
Organism: Streptosporangium sp. NPDC002721; assembly: GCF_042888905.1. Classification (NCBI taxonomy): domain Bacteria; kingdom Bacillati; phylum Actinomycetota; class Actinomycetes; order Streptosporangiales; family Streptosporangiaceae; genus Streptosporangium; species Streptosporangium sp. NPDC002721. Next base: position 244,403 of record NZ_JBIAQI010000015.1, on the reverse strand, counting down.
CTGGATGGACGCCGCCGCGGCCGTCGGCGTCGACGTCGACTGGTACACCACGCGCGAGCGCGAGGAGAACGAGGTCCTGCCCTGGGACCACCTCGACGCCGGTCTCGACCGCGAGTGGCTCTGGCAGGACTGGCAGGACGCGGTCAACGACGTCGAGGTCGAGGACTGCCGCTGGACCCCGTGTTACGACTGCGGCGTCTGCCCCACGATGGGGACCGAGATCCAGATCGGGCCCACCGGGAAGAAGCTGCTACCACTGACGGTTGTCTGAGGTGGGCGGTGCGTGAGCACCGCTTTTCCGGAAACGACGACCACGACTTGGGAAGGACGACACCACCCTGAAACCCGCTCCCGACGGGCCGCCGCCCGCGCCCGTGGTGCAGCGCCTTCGCGTGCGCTACGCCAAGCGCGGCCGCCTGCGCTTCACCAGTCACCGCGACATCACCCGGGCCCTCGAACGGGCGGTCCGGAGAGCCGACGTCCCGGTGGCGTTCAGCGCGGGCTTCTCGCCCCATCCGAAGATCTCCTATGTGGGAGCGGCCGCCCCCACCGGGGTCGCCAGCGAGGCCGAGTACTTCGAGATCAGCGTGACGCGCGAGTGCGATCCCGACCGGCTGCGAGCCGCTCTGGACACCTCGCTGCCGCCCGGTCTCGACGTGCTCGACGTCGTCGAGGCGGGCCCGGCGAGCCTGGCCGACCAGATGGAGTGCTCGGCGTGGGAGCTGCGGCTGCCGGGGGCCGATCCCGCCCTCGCCGGGGCCGCGGCCGAGAAGTTCGTCGCCACGGACCACATCGAGGTAGAACGCCTTACCAAGAAGGGGATGCGACGCTTCGACGCACGTGAAGCGGTGCTGAGCCTTCGGGCATTTGAGGGAACCGAGACAACAGCAGGTCAGGCGTCCAGTCAGCCATGTGTCATACTTCGCATGGTTGTACGGCACGAAACTCCTGCCGTTCGACCCGACGACGTTCTCACTGGACTGCGTCTTGTGGCTGACTTCGCGCCGCCGGTGCCCCCCGAGGTAACCAGGCTGGCGCAGGGCCCGCTGGACGTTCACACCGGTGAGCCCGCCGATCCGTTCGGCCTTGACCGCGACATCACGCGCGGCGGCGAAGCGGAACCGGTGGGCAGGCACGTCGGCGGCGACATATAGGACTTGGCGCCGGGCCCCAGGCCTGGCGGACAGTGAGAGACGAGAGCTCCCGCGCGGCGCGGAGACGCGCCCGGGAGCTGAACGGGAGAGCGCCCGCATGCTCGACAACGAGCCCAACGCCGGGGTTAACGGCCCCGACGGGGATACGACAACAGAAGACACCCGGCCGACGGTGACCCGCCGCAGGGCGGCGAGCCGGCCCGCCGGCCCCCCGCCGGAGGAGCCGGAGCCGGCCCCCGTGGTCACGGCCCCGCCCGTGCCTGCCGCGTCCCCCGTGACGCCCGAGGCTTCCGCGCCGGAGTCGCCGGAGTCACCGGCCGAGGCGCCGGAGCCCGTGGCGGCGGCCCCCAAGCGCGCTGGCAGGCGCAAGGCGGCCGTAGCGGAGGGTGCGACCACCACCACGCGGCGTAGCCGTGCGAAGAAGGCGGTCGCCGAGCCGGTCGAGACGGCGCCCGCCGAGGTCGCCGAGACGGCGCCCGCCGAGACGGCGGCTCCGGAGACACCGGCGCCCGCGGTGGTTCCTCCCGCGGCGCCCGTCGTGCCTGACCCCTTCGCGGTTCCCCAGCCCTTCTCCGAGACCGACGCCGGGCCTGAGCCTCAGGAAGCGCCCGCCGCCCCCGCCAAGCGCACCCGTACACGCAAGAAGGCCGCCCCGCGCGAGGTGGCCCCCGTCGAGGCCGCGGAGATCGAGGAGGCCGAGGAGGAGCTGCTGCCCGCCGAGGAGCCGCTCGACGACGAGCCCGCGGGCGAGGACATCGTCGAGGAGCGGCCCGGGCTGTTCGCCGACCCCTTCGGGCTCGCCGCCCAGGAACGTTCCGAGGTGCCCTCGGTGACCTTCCAGGCGCCCGCCGCGGTGTTCCAGCCGCTGTTCCAGGCCCCCGACCCGCAGCGGGCCGCCCAGCCCGCCGCGCGTCCCGCGCCGGTCCAGCCCGCCGCGCCGGAGCCCGAGCCCGCCGAGACGAAGGCCGAGAAGGCCGAGCTCGCCGAGGAGATCGAGGACGACGACTCCGACGGAGACGACGACGCCAGCGGTCGCCGGCGCCGGCGCCGCAGGGGCGGCCGGGGCCGTGGCAAGGCGCGCGACCTCGACGAGTCCGAGGAGACCGAGGCCGAGCAGGACGACGAGGAGCGGCCCGAGGCCGAGCAGGAGGACGACGACGCCGACAGCGGCAGCTCGCGCCGCCGTCGCCGCAGGCGGCGCAGGGGCACCGACGAGGCCGGCGACGTGCCGGACGACCCGCCGAACACGGTGGTGCGCATCCGCGCGCCCCGTGCCGGGCGCAGCACCTCGGTGGACGAGGTGCAGAGCGTGCGCGGCTCGACCCGCCTGGAGGCCAAGAAGCAGCGCCGCCGCGAGGGCCGCGAGCTCGGCCGCAGGCGTCCGCCGATCATCACCGAGTCGGAGTTCCTGGCCCGCAGGGAGTCCGTCGAGCGCGTGATGGTGGTCCGCCGCACCGGCGGGCGCACCCAGATCGCGGTGCTGGAGGACGGCGTCCTCGTCGAGCACTACGTCAACCGCGAGGCGAGCCAGTCGTACGTGGGCAACGTCTACCTCGGCAAGGTGCAGAACGTCCTGCCGAGCATGGAGGCGGCGTTCGTCGACATCGGCAAGGGCCGCAACGCGGTGCTGTACGCCGGTGAGGTGAACTTCGACACCGCCGGGCTGGAGGGACAGCCCAAGCGGATCGAGGTGGCGCTGAAGTCGGGCCAGTCGGTGCTGGTGCAGGTCACCAAGGACCCCATGGGCCACAAGGGCGCCCGCCTGACGAGCCAGATCAGCCTGCCGGGCCGCTACCTGGTCTACGTGCCCGACGGCTCGATGACCGGCATCAGCCGCAAGCTCCCCGACAAGGAGCGGACCCGTCTCAAGAGCATCCTGAAGAAGGTCATGCCGGAGAACGCGGGGGTCATCGTCCGTACGGCCGCGGAGGGCGCGTCGGAGGACGAGCTGGCCCGCGACGTGGCCCGGCTGTCGGCGCAGTGGGAGAACATCCAGCGCAAGGCCAAGTCGGCCAGCGCGCCCGAGCTGCTCTCCTCCGAGCCCGACCTGACCGTCCGGGTGGTCCGTGACGTCTTCAACGAGGACTTCGCCTCGCTGGTCGTCGCGGGCGACGTGTGGGAGACGGTCGACGAGTACGTCCGCTACGTCGCCCCGCACCTGGCCGACCGGCTCAGCAGGTGGGAGGAGGGCGGCGACGTCTTCGCCGCCTACCGGATCGACGAGCAGATCGCCAAGGCGATGGAGCGCAAGGTCTGGCTGCCCAGCGGCGGCTCGCTGGTGATCGACAGGACCGAGGCCATGACCGTGGTCGACGTCAACACCGGCAAGTTCACCGGCCAGGGCGGCAACCTGGAGGAGACCGTCACCCGCAACAACCTGGAGGCGGCCGAGGAGATCGTCCGCCAGCTCAGGTTGCGCGACATCGGCGGCATCATCGTGATCGACTTCATCGACATGGTGCTGGAGAACAACCGCGACCTGGTGCTGCGGCGGCTGCTGGAGTGCCTGGCCCGCGATCGTACCAAGCACCAGGTGGCCGAGGTGACCTCCCTGGGCCTGGTCCAGATGACGCGCAAGCGGGTCGGCCAGGGCCTCCTGGAGGCCTTCTCCACCACCTGCGAGTGCTGCAACGGCCGGGGCCTGCACGTCTCGTCCGAGCCGGTGGAGGGCAAGCCCGAGCCGCGCGGCACCCAGGGCAAGATGGCCGTGGAGAAGGCCGTCGCGGAGAAGCTCGGCAAGGACGGTAACCACGCTGTGGCGGCCGGTGACCAGTCGGGCCGTGATACGGTGACCGATGCGCTTGACGGAGTCCAGCACGAGGACGGTCAGGCAGCACAGGCTTCTGGCCGGGGGCGGAGACGCTCCCGCAAGGCCAGGCCGGCCGACTAGACCCCCGTCCCGCACAGGGACGGGGCCGAAGGCCGGCACCCCCGACGTTCCGCCCGGTTCGACCAGGACACCGTCAATCCGGTACTCTGGTGAACCGGTGCGCTCATGGCGCGCCCTGTTCGCGCGCCTACCCGGTACGTCATCAATGACCACAGCCGGATGCGGGGCGCAGCATCCAGCGAGCAAGCAGTCAGAAGAAGGGTTCCGCGGTGTACGCGATCGTTCGTTGCGGCGGCAGGCAGCAGAAGGTCTCCGTCGGTGACGTCCTTGAAGTGGACAAGGTCGCCGGCGAGGTCGGTTCCACGGTTTCGCTGCCGACGGTCCTCGTCGTCAACGACGGCGACGTGACCACCGAGGCGGGCAAGTTCACGGTTGCCGCCGAGATTCTCGGTGAGACCAAGGGTCCGAAGATCCGGATTCTGAAGTACAAGAACAAGTCGGGGTACAAGAAGCGCCAGGGTCACCGCCAGCGGTACACCCAGGTGAAGATCACCGGCATCGACCAGGCCTGAGTTTCGGGAGTTTTGCGAGATGGCACACAAGAAGGGCGCGTCGTCCACTCGGAACGGCCGCGACTCCAACGCCCAGCGGCTCGGTGTGAAGCGCTTCGGCGGTCAGCTGGTCAACGCCGGCGAGATCATCGTCCGTCAGCGCGGCACCCACTTCCACCCCGGCGACAACGTCGGCCGTGGCAGTGACGACACGCTGTTCGCGCTGAGCGCCGGCCACGTTCTGTTCGGTGTCAAGCGTGGGCGCCGCGCGGTGAGCATCGTCCCGGTCGCGGAGTAGATTCGCGCCGACAGACGTTGACGGCAGGGGTGGATCGCATTCAGCGGTCCACCCCTGTTCGCGTTTTCGACAGAGGTTCCCGCAGAGGTTCCCTCGGATAGAGGTAGGAAAGTAGACATGCCGGACTTTGTGGACCAGGTGGTCCTGCACATCAAGGCCGGTGACGGGGGAAACGGCTGTGCCTCTGTCCATCGGGAGAAGTTCAAGCCGCTGGGGGGCCCGGACGGGGGCAACGGTGGCCGGGGCGGTGACGTGATCCTGGAGGTCGACGCCAACACGGCGACCCTCCTGGAGTACCACCGCCGCCCGCACCGCAAGGCCGACAACGGCAAGCAGGGGCAGGGCGCCAACCGCGACGGCGCCAACGGCGGCGACATCATCATCCCGGTGCCCGACGGCACCGTGGTCAAGAACGCCGACACCGGCGAGGTCCTGATCGACCTGATCGGCGCGGGCACCCGCTACGTGATCGCCGAGGGCGGTCACGGCGGGCTCGGCAACGCCGCCCTGGCCTCCGCCAAGCGCAAGGCCCCCGGCTTCGCGCTGCTCGGCGAGCCCGGCGACGAGATCGACGTCATGCTGGAGATGAAGAGCGTCGCCGACGTGGCGCTCGTCGGCTTCCCCAGCGCGGGCAAGTCCTCTCTGATCGCGGCGCTCTCGGCGGCCCGCCCGAAGATCGCCGACTACCCGTTCACCACCCTGGTCCCCAACCTGGGGGTGGTCACCGCGGGAGAGACCATCTTCACTGTCGCCGACGTGCCCGGCCTCATCCCCGGCGCCTCGCAGGGCAAGGGCCTGGGGCACGAGTTCCTGCGCCACGTCGAGCGCTGCAACACCCTCGTGCACGTGATCGACTGCGCCACGATGGAGCCGGGCCGCGACCCGATCAGCGACTACGAGGCCATCGAGGCCGAGCTGGCGGCGTACGGCAAGCTGGAGGACCGGCCGCGCCTGGCGGTGCTCAACAAGTCCGACGTGCCCGACGCCCGCGAGCTGGCCGAGATCGTGGGGCCGATGCTCAAGGAGCGGGGCCTGCGGGTCTTCTCGATCTCCGCGGCCACCCACGAGGGGCTCAAGGAGCTGACGTACGCCATGGGGGAGATGGTCGCCGCCGCCAGGGCCGCCGCTCCCGTCCTGGAGCCGACCCGCCTGGTCATCAGGCCCAAGCAGCACGGCGACACGGGATTCGCCGTCCGCAGGGTCGACGAGCGCACCTTCCAGGTCACCGGGGTCAAGCCGGAGCGGTGGATCCGCCAGACCGACTTCACCAACGACGAGGCCGTGGGCTACCTGGCCGACCGGCTGGAGCGGCTCGGCGTCGAGGAGGAGCTCACCAAGGCCGGGGCGAAGGCCGGGGCCGAGGTGATCATCGGTTCCATGGAGAACGGCTACATCTTCGACTGGCAGCCGACGCTCAACGCCGAGGCCGTGCGCCAGGGGCCGCGCGGCTCGGACAACCGGCTCGGTTAGCGGGAGCCCGGCGGGCCTGTGAGAGCGAGTCTGTGAGAGTGAGCCTGTGAGAACGGATCTGTGAGAGCGGGTTCGTGTGAACGGGTCCGTGCGAGCGGATCCGGGCGACTCGGGTTCCCGTCCGGGGGTCCGGACGGGCGGCTCGGATAACCTGACCTTCCAAGTGATCATCTTTGAGAGGTGCGTGTCGTGGACTCTGCGCGCGAACGGATCCGTACGGCTTCGCGCCTCGTCGTGAAGGTGGGTTCGTCCTCGCTCACCACCCCGCAGGGGATGATCGACGTCGACCGGGTGGACGCCCTGGTCGACGTGCTCGGCGCCAGGCGGAAGGCGGGCACCCAGATCGTGCTCGTCTCCTCGGGCGCGATCGCGGCGGGCCTCGGCCCGCTGGGCCTGCCCGCCAGGCCGCGCGACCTCGCCACCCAGCAGGCCGCCGCCTCTGTCGGCCAGGGCGTGCTGGTGGCCCGCTACACCTCCTCCTTCGCCCGCTACGGCCTGCGGGTCGGCCAGGTGCTGCTCACCGCCGACGACATGATGCGCCGCTCGCACCACGTCAACGCCGAGCGCACGCTGGCCCGGCTGCTGGAGCTGGGCATCGTCCCGGTGGTCAACGAGAACGACACCGTGGCCACCGACGAGATCCGCTTCGGCGACAACGACCGGCTCGCCGCGCTGGTCGCCCACCTGACCCGGGCCGACGCGCTGGTGCTGCTGTCGGACGTGGACGCCCTCTACGACGGAGATCCCCGCCGTCCCGGCGCCCGCAGGCTCGCCGACGTACGCGGGCCCGAGGACCTCGTCGGGGTCGAGCTCGGCAAGGGGGGCGCGGTCGGCACCGGAGGCATGATCACCAAGGTCCAGGCCGCCAAGATCGCCACAGGGGCGGGGGTTCCCGTGGTGCTGACCGCCGCCGCGCACGCCGCCCAGGCCCTCGCGGGAACCGACGTCGGCACCTACTTCCACCCCGGCGGACGCCACCCCGGCACCCGCCTGCTCTGGCTGGCCCACGCCACCACCGGCCGGGGCCGTCTCCACCTCGACTCCGGCGCCGTCGAGGCGGTGGTGAGCCGCCGCAAGTCGCTGCTGCCGGCAGGGGTCACCTCCGTCGAGGGGGAGTTCGCGGCGGGCGACCCGGTGGACCTGTGCGGGCCGCTCGGCCGGGTGGTCGCGCGCGGCCTGGTCAACTTCGACGCGGGGGAGATCCCCGGGCTGCTCGGACGCTCCACCCGGGAGCTGGCCGCCAGCCTGGGGCCCGAGTACGAGCGAGAGCTGATCCACCGCGACGACATCGTCATACTGGAATCCCACAACTAGTTCTTTTGGAGCGCGAGATGTCCGAGGACTTCCTGAAGGTTGCCCTGGCGGCGAAAGAGGCCGCCGCCGAGCTGGCCCCGCTGCCGAGGGCGCCGAAGGACGCCGCGCTCCGCGTGATGGCCGACGCGCTCGTGGCCGCCTCCGCCGAGATCGTCGCGGCCAACGCGCTCGACGTCGAACGGGCCAGGGCGAGCGGGATCTCCGAGTACATGATCGACCGCCTCCGTCTCGACGAGGCCAGGATCGAGGCGATCGCCGAGGCGGTCCGCCAGGTCGCCGACCTTCCTGACCCCGTCGGCGAGGTGATCAGGGGCAACACGCTGCCCAACGGCCTGGAGCTACGCCAGCTGCGGGTCCCGCTCGGCGTGATCGGCATCATCTACGAGGGCCGTCCCAACGTGACCGTGGACGCCGCGGCGCTCTGCCTCAAGAGCGGCAACGCCACCCTGCTGCGCGGCTCCTCCAGCGCGTACGAGTCCAACACCGTCCTGGTCAGGGTGATGCAGGAGGCGCTGGCGGGCACGCAGGTGCCCGCGGGGGCCGTCCAGCTGGTCCCCGGGCAGAGCCGCGACTCGGTCAAGGAGCTCATGCGGGCCCGCGGCCTGGTCGACGTGCTGATCCCGCGCGGCGGCGCCTCGCTGATCAACTCGGTGGTGGAGGAGTCCACCGTGCCGGTGATCGAGACCGGCGTGGGCAACTGCCACGTCTACGTCGACGCCGACGCCGACCAGGACCTCGCGATCCAGATCCTGATCAACTCCAAGGTCCAGCGGCCCTCGGTGTGCAACTCCGCCGAGACGCTCCTGGTGCACGCGGCCGTGGCCGACTCCTTCGTGCCGCGCGCGCTGGCCGCGCTGGCCGCGGAGGGCGTCACGGTGCACGGCGACGCGCGCGTCGCGGCGTACGGCGACGTGGTGCCCGCAGGGGAGGAGGACTTCCGGGTGGAGTACCTCTCGCTGGACATCGCCGCCGCCGTGGTCGACTCGCTGGAGGACGCGGTGGCGCACATCAGGAAGTACGGCTCGGCCCACACCGACGCGATCGTGACGCGCTCGGTGAGCGCCTCCCGCAGGTTCGTCGCGCTGGTCGACTCCGCGGCCGTGGCGGTCAACGCCTCGACCAGGTTCACCGACGGCGGGGAGTTCGGCTTCGGCGCGGAGATCGGCATCTCCACCCAGAAGCTGCACGCGCGCGGTCCCATGGGCCTGCCGGAGCTGACCTCCACCAAGTGGGTCTACACCGGCGAGGGTCATCTGCGTACGGCCGAGGGCACGGTCCTCGCCTCGCCCGAGGCGGCCGGCCGCTAGTCCCGCCGGAGTGTCCCGGGCTCCCGGATCTTTCGGGGAGTCCGGCGTGCCGTCGGGAAAACGTCACACTCGCCCGCTATGGTGTGGTCTCCTATGGCTGGAGAGCAGGGAAGCGAGCGGGAGTGAGCGACCCGATAGGCGCAGCGGTCCCTGACCCATGTGGCCGACGCAGGAGGTCACGTGGGTCGTCTCGGGCGGGTCGGTCCCTACACGTTGCTGGAACGTCTCGGCCGTGGGGGAATGGGCGAGGTCTACCTCGCCTCCAGCCGCCGGGGTGACAACGTCGCGCTCAAGGTGCTCCACGACGTCCACGACGCCGGCTCCGAGGCCCGGGTGCGCCTGGAGCGGGAGGTCCGCGCCCTGCGCAGGGTCGAGAGCCCCTACGTCGCCCGCGTCGTCGACGCCGACCTCGACGGCGACCGGCCCTACCTGGTCATGGAGCACATCGAGGGGGACACCCTCCTGGAGCGGGTGCGCCGCGACGGCCCCCTGAGGGACGGTGCCCTGCTCAGCGTCGCGCAGGGGCTCGCCGTCGCCCTGTCGATCATCCACGCGGCCGGGGTCGTGCACCGCGACCTCAAGCCGGCCAACGTGGTGGTCAGCGGGGACGACGAGCCCGTCCTGATCGACTTCGGCATCGCCCACGTCCTGGACGCCACCCGGCTCACCCTGACCGGCACCTTCCTGGGCACCCCCGGCTACGCCGCCCCCGAGCTGTTCGCCGACGAGCACGTGGGCGAGCCCGCCGACGTGCACGCCTGGGCGGCCACCGTGGCCTTCGCCGCGACCGGCCGCCCCACCTTCGGCGGGGGCACCGTCGAGGCGCAGATGTACGCGATCCTCAACGGCCAGGCCGACCTCGAGGGCGTCCCGGCCGCCCTGCTGCCCCTGGTGCGCGCCGCCCTCCATCGTGAGCCCGCCAAACGCCCGACCGCCGCGCTCCTCACCGGTCGCCTGGGGCGGCTGGCCCGCGTGATCCCGTCCGAGGCGGGGGCGGCCCGGAAGCCGTCCGCTCCCAAGGGGGAGAAGCCCGGCACGGCGAGGTCCGGGGCCAAGGGCGAGGATCCCGCCAGGGGCGGCAGGGCGGCGAGGGCGGAGAGCGGCAGGGGCAGGCCGCCCGTCCCGGCGGACGGCGCGGTGCGCCCGTCCCGGCTCCCGTCCGGTGCCGACGGCACGCCACGCGGCGGGCGGGCGGTGCCCGCCGCCGAGGCGGCCCGTGCGGCGCGGACCGGCGTGGCGAACAACCCGGTGGCGGGTGAGGCGGCCAGGGGCGGGCGCGCGGCCTCCGCGGTAGGCGAGGCGGCCCGCGGCGGCCGGTCGGCTTCCACGACCGGTGAGACGCCTCGCGGGGGGCGTACGGCCGCCTCGAACGGTGACACGCCCCGTGGGGGGCGTACGGCTTCCACGACCGGTGACACGCCTCGCGGGGGACGGGTGGCTGCCGCGACCGGTGAGACGTCCAGGGCCGGCCGGGTCCCCGCGCCCGCCGAGACGTCGCGCGGCGGGCGTCCGGCCGCCGCGGCCAGGACCGTCCGGCGCCAGGCGGGTAAGGGCAGGGGCGGCGCGGCCGGGAAGCTCCGGGAGGGGGGCAGGGCGGGGCCGCTGCCCGCGGGCAACGCGGCGCTGCTCCTGCTGGCCGTCCTGGCCGTCCCGTGCGTCGTGGCCACGGCCATCTGGCCGCCTGCCACCTTCGCCGTCACCGGGTTGTTCGCCACGCTGGCCCGCGCGCTGTGGGCCGGTCACTGGATGGTCAGGAAGCGCAAGTCGGCCAGGACCCGGGCGGCCCTGCGGGTGCTGGGCTTCCCGCTGACCTTCGCCGTCTCGCTGCTGACCGCCCTGGTGTGGCCCGGACTGCCGGCGGCGGCCCTCGCGGGTTCCGCGCTCTGGCTCACCCTCGGCGGCTCGCTGCCCCCCGACTGGTGGGCGCACCCGGCCCCGGTCGCCGTCGCCGGCGTCGTGTTCGGCGTCGTCTGCGGCGGCATCCTCGGCCGGGAGATCGAGCGGATCGGCGCCGAGCTCGTCGAGCTCCGCAAGGAGGGCCTGCGCGCGCTGGCCGTGCTGGGCGGGTTCGTCGCCCTGTGCTCCGCCGCCGTACGCGCGATCGCCCTCCTCGTGTAGGGGGTTCGACCCGGGGGCGTCGCAGGAGAACCCCTGTCCGGCGAGGAGCCCGATCGGGGAGGTGTTCGCCGTGCCGTGCGAAACGGTCCGGCCACGCTCGCCCCGGCGATGATCGCCCGGATTCTCAGGGACCCTGTTCGTGCGGTGTTGAATGCAAAAGGGCCCGGGAACAGTTGTCCGGGCCCTTTCGGTGGAGCTTCTGGTTAATTTCCATCGCGGCGGGAGAAGCGGTTGAAGATGCGCTCTCCGGCGTTGACGGCACCCTCGGCCACGTCGCGCAGGACGCCGATGAACGGGTCCTGGGACTGTGACCAGGAGTCGCGGTAGGAGCGGGCGGCGGCCCTGACCTCCTCGGAGATCTTCGCGTTGGCGTCGTCGGCGCGGCGGGGGTATTCCCCGGCGATGATCGTATCGTACTCGCCGCCGCGGCGCCACTTGTCGAGCTCGGCGACGCGGGAGACGGCGAACGGGTGGGTGGTGCCCAGCAGGTTGAGGACCTTGAGCAGGCCGTCGCGGACGTCGCCCGCCGTGTCGTACTCCCGCGCCTGGTCGAGGAAGGCCTCGATGTTCATCTCGTGCAGGCGCGAGCCGCCGGCGAGCTTCATCAGGGCGCGCAGTGCCGCGTCGGGGTCCTGGCCGCAGAGCAGGCCGCCACGGTCGGCGGAGAGCTCGGACTTGCGGTGCCACTCCTCCAGGCCGGCCACGATCGCGCGCAGGCCGATGTAGCCGAGCGGGATCCAGGCCACGCGGGTGGCCAGGCGGGTGAGGATGTCGAGCATGGTGCGGTAGACGGCGTGGCCCGACAGGATGTGAGCGGTCTCGTGGCCGATGACGAAGCGCTGCTCCTCCTCGTCCATCAGGTCCAGGAGGCCGGTCGTGACGACGATGAACGGGTCGTCGAAGCCGATCGCCTTCGCCTGCACCAGCGGGCTCTGCTGCACGTAGACCTCGGGAATGCGGTGGAGGTCGAGCGTGTAGGCCGCGTCGCGGCCCATGTCGTGCAGGGCTCGGAACTGGGTGTCGCTGGTCCGCACGGCCGAGGCGAGGTAGATCAGGCGCAGGCGGCGCTCACTGACCAGGCCGGACATCTGCTTGAGCACCGTGTCGAACCCGCTGAGCGACCGGAGGGCGACCAGCGCTGACCGGTCGGCGGGATGTTCGTAGGCGCGTGAGCTGATGCCGGGAAGCTGCACGCGGTTGCGATCCGGGGTGGTGGTCATGTCCGGCATGCTACGTCGGGTATGCCTGCCCCGCGCGGGGGGTGGTTAAAAGCTGTGTACGGCTTGCACGTATGGTCCGTTTCATGATGAACGCGCCTACTGGCCAGGGAAAGCGACGTCTGGGCGTCATGGGCGGGACCTTCGACCCGATCCACCACGGCCACCTGGTCGCGGCCAGCGAGGTCGCCCACCACTTCGATCTCGACGAGGTGGTCTTCGTGCCGACGGGGAAGCCGTGGCAGAAGGCCGACAAGATCGTTTCGGCCGCCGAGGACCGCTATCTCATGACGGTCATCGCGACCGCCTCCAACCCCCGGTTCTCGGTGAGCCGCGTCGACATCGACCGTCCGGGGCCGACCTTCACGATCGACACGCTCCGGGAGATCTCCGCCGCCTGGGGGCCCGACGTGGACCTCTACTTCATCACCGGGGCCGACGCCCTCGCCCAGATCCTGAGCTGGCGCGACGTGGACGAGCTGTTCACCATCGCGCACTTCGTGGGCGCCACCAGGCCCGGCCACGTCCTGCGGGACCCGGGCCTGCCGGAGGGCAAGGTCAGCCTGGTGGAGATCCCGGCGCTGGCCATCTCGTCGTCGGAGTGCCGCCAGCGGGTGGCCTCGGGGGAGCCCATCTGGTATCTCGTCCCCGACGGCATCGTCCAGTACATCAACAAGCGTGGTCTTTACAGCGACACGTCCTCGTGATCTTCCGGTGCCCGTCGACGAGCGGAGCGGGCCGGGGGCAGCCGGAGCGGATGGATGGTGAAAAATCCTGCGAATCGCGATGAGCTGGTGAAATGTCGCAGGTTAGAACGTGTTCCCATGAAATTCGCTATGATTTGAGACGTTTGCGTGGGACGAGTGTCCGCAGCTCACCGGCATGATCGTCGAACGGCCCGGCCGGTGCCCGTCCCACCCGAGATCGACAAGCGCGGTCCCGGCCGCGAAGGACGCCCCTGATCAGGCCGCCAATTCGTTTGCGGCGCGGAATCGGGTGGCACACGATAGGCGTTGTTCAAAAGGTGGCTCTTCAACGAGCCCCGAATCGGGCACCCTGATAGGTGACAGCGCCGACTAGCAGGAGGACTGACCCACACCGTGACAGCAACCGACAGATCCGTCCAGCTCGTCAGGCTCGCCGCCGAGGCGGCCGCGGACAAACTGGCCGATGACATCCTCGCCTACGACGTGAGCGACCAGCTCGTCATCACCGACGCGTTCGTGCTCTGCTCCGCCTCCAACGACCGCCAGGTCCGCGCCATCGTCGACGAGATCGAGGACCGGCTGCGGATCGAGGCCGACGCCAAGCCCGTCCGCCGCGAGGGCGAGCGCGAGGGCCGCTGGGTCCTGCTGGACTACATCGACATCGTCGTGCACGTCCAGCACGAGGAGGACCGCACCTTCTACGCGCTGGAGCGCCTGTGGAAGGACTGCCCCTCCATCGCGCTGCCCGACAGCGTGACCCAGGTCGCCGCCCAGCGCGCCCGCGGGGCGGTAGCTGAGTGAGTCGTCGCGTCGTCTGCCTCAGACATGGCCAGACGCTGTGGAACGTCGAGCACCGCTTCCAGGGTCACAGCGACATCCCCCTCGACGAGACCGGGATCGCGCAGGCCACCCGCGCGGCCTCGCTGCTCGCCGCGCTCCGCCCCACGATGATCGTCTCCTCCGATCTCCAGCGGGCCTTCGACACCGCCTCGGCGCTGGGCCGCGTCACCGGCCTGGACGTCACCGTCGACAAGGACCTGCGCGAGCGGGGCGGCGGTCAGTGGGAGGGGCTCACCCGCGAGGAGATCTCCGAGAGGTGGCCCAGGGAGTTCACCAACTGGGACGCCCCGGGCGGTGAGGCGGTCGGCGACGTCGCCGACAGGGTCTCCTCGGCCATCCGCCGCTGGGCGGGGGAGATGGACTCCGACGGCCTGCTGGTCGTCGCCTCGCACGGGGCGGCGATCCGGCTCGGCATCGCCAAGCTCATGAACCTGCCGCAGGAGCTCTGGCCCGCCCTGGGCGGGCTCGGAAACTGCTCGTGGTCGGTGCTGGAGGAGGCGCGCAAGGGCTGGCGCCTGCTGGAGCACAACGCCGGGACCCTCCCCGAGCCGGTCAGGAGCGACGACAGCCCCGAGGCCACCGACGACGGCCCCGAGGCCGCCCGGGGGTGACCTTCGGGCGGCACGGCTTGCGCCCCGGTGGCGGGCGCGGGCCGGGCGGCCGTCGATTAGGTGAACACGCGGGTGTCCTTATATGCTTCCCGAGCGCCGCGACGAGAGCACTCGAAGCGGTGACCAGGGGCTATGGCGCAGCTGGTAGCGCGCCTCCATGGCATGGAGGAGGTCTGGGGTTCGAATCCCCATAGCTCCACGTCGGGCCGTTCTCCGAACGGGCCCGGAGCGCGTCGCCGAGATCCCGCCCGATCATCTCGATCGGGCGGGATCTCTGCGTTTGTGGGGCTGGGGGACGGCCCCGGCTCAGGAACGACCCCGGCTGGGGAACGGCCCCAGCTCGGGAACGGCCCTGGTCATCCGGTCCCGGCTCGGTCGTGGATCCCGGCGGGCGTGAGCGACGACGTGCCACGAGCCGGTCATCCGCTTCCGGGACGGCCGTAGATCCCGGCCACCGCCCGCGCGGTCCTCGCGACGAGGTCGCGCAACTCCGCCGGGGCGAGGACCTCCAGGTCCGCGCCGAAGCGCAGGAAGTCCGCCAGCGCGTGCCCCGGGGACTCGACCGGGACCGTGACCCGCGTCCAGCCCTCGTGGTCGGGGGGTTCGGCGGTGGCCTCGGCGGCTCGCGGGACGGCCGGGCGGACCATGTCCGGCAGCCGTTCCATGCCGGACGGCGAGAGCCGGATGACGGCCTCGCCCCGCCGCAGCCACGTCTCGAACTCCTCCAGGGCGCCGTTCCAGTGCGCGGCGAGATCGAAACCGGCGGGCCGCTCGAACGGCTCCCCGAGCGCGGGCGGTTCCAGGATCTGCGAGACCCGGTAGGTCCGCACGTGCTCGTCGCCGCGCGCGACGAGATACCAGCGTCCCCCCTTGAGGACCAGCCCGTACGGCTCCAGCGTGCGGGCCACGTCCTGGGGGGCCTTCCAGCGGCGGTAGCGGATCTCCAGGCGGCGCTCGTTCCAGACGGCGTCGGCCACCGCCGCCAGGTGCGGGGTCTCGTCGGTGCCGTGGTACCAGTCGGGCGCGTCGAGGTGGAAGCGCTCGCGGATCCGCCCGGCCCTGTCCCTGAGCCCGCCGGGGAGTGCCGCCATCAGCTTGAGCCCCGCGGCCGTCACCACCGGGCCCAGGCCGAGCGCGGCGGCGGGACCGGGCATCCCGGCCAGGAACAGCGACTCCGCCTCGCCCGCGGTCAGCCCGGTGAGGCGGGTCCGGTACCCGTCGAGCAGCCGGTAGCCGCCGGAGGGGCCCGCGTCGCCGTACAGCGGCACGCCGGCGGAGTGGAGCGAGTCCACGTCGCGGTAGACGGTCCGGACCGAGACCTCGAGCTCGGCCGCCAGTTCCCGGGCGGTCATCCTGCCGCGGGCCTGCAGGAGCATCAGCAGGGAGATGAGACGGCTCGCACGCATGTCGTGAATTATCCGGCGAGGGTGCGGATGTGGGTTCCCGGTTCGCCCTTGCCGCGCCGGCCGCGCCTCCTCCGTCTGAACGCGAGGCCGGCACGGTAGGGCGAACCGGGAACCACGGACGCCGGTGACGTCCGCGCTCCTCTTCATGATCGGTCAGCCTGAACGGTGAGAGGGGGCGTTTTAGGCTTACTTAAGGTGGGTTTACGGATGACCTAACCAACGCCCGTGCCGGGCGTGCGGCACCTTCCTCAGCGTGGTGTCCTCCTGCGCGGCCAGCGGTCGCCGACCAGGCGCCGGGCGGTACGCGGGGGCCGGTCGTGCCGGTCGGTGCGGAACCAGAGCTGGACCCTGGCGCCGCCGAGGGAGGAGGCGTCGATCCGCAGCGTGCCTCCCGAGGACTCGGCGAGCCTGCGGGCGATGTCCAGGCCGAGCCCGGTGGAGCCCGCCCCGCTGGTCCCGCGCCGCAGCGCCGCCTCGGGGTCGCGGATGCCGGGACCGGCGTCGGCGATCAGCATGCCGACGGTACCCGCGCCCTGGTGCAGGGTCACCGTGAACGCCGTGCCCTCGCGGGTGTGCCGGAAGACGTTGCCGAGCAGCGCGTCCACCACGGCACTGAGCTCGGTGGCCGCGACCGGCACCCGTACGGGCGCCGAGGCGCCGATCAGCTCCCAGGGGCGCCGCTGGTCCTCGGCCAGCGCGGACCAGAAGGTCAGCCGCTCGCGCAGCACCTCGGCGGCGTCGCAGTGGACGAGCTCCGGAGCGCGGGAGGGCTGCCTGGCCGCCGCGATGATCTGGTCCACCTCGGCCTCCAGGCGGCCCAGCGCGCTCCTGCTCTGATCGGCCTCGGGCCCCAGGTGGTCCAGGCTGAGCCGGAGCGCGGTGAGGGGGGTGCGCAGGCGGTGCGACAGGTCGGCGGCCATCTCCCGTTCGGCGGCCAGCAGCTGGACCACGCGGTCGGCCATGCTGTTGAACGCCTCACCGGCCGCGACCAGCTCGGGCGGGCCCTCGGGCTCGATGCGGACGCTGAGGTCCCCGGCGCCCAGGGCACTCGCCGCCTTGCCCAGCCGCCGGGCCGAGCGCACCACGCGCACGCCCAGCCGGTCGCCGACCAGCAGCGATCCGGCGACGAGCACCGCGGCCACCCCGCTCAGCACCGCCCACGACGAGGCCACGCCCCGGGTGAGGTCCGCCGACGGGATGAAGATCTCGATGACCACGGTCCTGCCGCCGTCCAGGGCGACGGGACGCAGCAGGAGGTAGCCGGTGTCCATCTCCGCGGTGATGGCCCGGGTGAGCCGGGAGGCGGCGGCCACGGTGTCGGCGGGGGCCCTGACGGTACCGGCCGAGCCGCCGCCGGGCAGGTGGACCGCGATCCGGTCCCGCGCGCCGGTGCTGAGCAGCGCGTGGGTGAGCCGGTCCGGATCGACGGTGATGGCCAGCACTGGGACCAGCGCCGAGGCCTGCCGTTCCGCCTCGGCCATGGCCCGGCCGTGGGCGATCTCCCTGACGATGAGCCCGAGCGGGATCAGGAAGGCCAGGGCGACCATCGAGGTCCCCGCGACGGTGAGCAGGGCGAGGGTCCGCCTCACGGCGGAGTGATCAGCATGACCCCCACGCCGCGCACGGTGTGCAGGTAGCGGGGGGCGGAGGCGCTCTCGCCGAGCTTGCGGCGCAGCCACGACAGGTGGACGTCGATCGTCTGGTCGTCCCCGTAGGACTGCTGCCACACCTCGGTGAGCAGTTCCTTGCGGGAGACCACCCGGTCGGCGCGGGCGGCGAGGTAGGCGAGGAGGTCGAACTCGCGCCTGGTGAGGGTGAGCGGGGCGCCGTCCAGCCCGGCCTCGCGCCGGTTGAGGTCCACCGACAGCGCGCCGACGCACAGCACCGAGGGCGGGGTCGCGCTGCGCGCCCGGCGCAGCACGGCGTCCAGGCGGGCGTTCAGGTGGTCGCCGGAGAACGGCTTGACCAGGTAGTCGTCGGCCCCCGCCTGGAGCAGCCGGACGATCTCCGCCTCGTTGTCCCTGGCCGTGGCCACGATGACCGGCACGCTGGAGACGCTGCGGATCATCTTGAGCGCCTCAGCCCCGTCCAGGTCGGGCAGCCCGAGGTCGAGGATCACCGCGTCCGGGGGAGTCTGGGTGATCTCCCTCAGCGCGTCGAGGGCGCGCCCCGCGCTGCGCACGGCGTGCTGGCGCCTGCCGAGTTCCTGAATGATCGCGGATCGTACGTACTCGTCGTCTTCGACCACCAGAACCGTCGCCATGCCGTGTAACGGTAGTGAACAACGAGACATATGGCGTAATAATTCACGACATGCGGCAGACGCTGGGGTTCATAGCGGTGTGGTGCGGGGCCACCGTCCTGGCGATCTCGGTCGCCTGGTTCGGTGTCCGCGACGTGCTCCGCAGCGAGGTCTTCGACGACGCGAGCGTCGAACCCCTCAACGCGGCCCTCGGCCGTACGGGAGACTCGACGCTGCCGCCGGGAGCGCCCACGGGGCCGCCGACCGTCGGCACGCCGACCGCCTCCTCCGTCGCGCTCGGCCGGAGCCCGGCGCCCCGCCTCACCCCGCCCGCGCGGGACACCGCCAGGCCGCGGCCGGAGCGCTCCCCGTCGAGGACCGCCGCGACGCCGGTACGCACGCGGCAGGCCGGGCTCTCCCGTCCCGAGCCGTCGGCGTCGCCGTCGAGATCCTCCTCCAGGCCCCCGGCCAGGCCCAGCGCGACCCGGGCCGCCCCCACCCCCTCGTCGTCCGCCGCGCCCAGGGCCACGGCCACCCGGACGCAGTCGGTCTCCACCGAGAACCTGCGCGTGGTGAACGTCAAGGGCGGTTCGGTCTCGTTCGCCATCGAGAACGGGGTGTGCCGCCTGATCGCCGCCGCTCCCAACGCGGGCTACGAGGCCAAGGTCGCCTCGGCCACCGGCTGGATCCGGGTCGACCTCGTCCAGGGACAGCACGGCTCGGCGGTCTTCTGCATCGGCGGGGAGAACCGCACCGACCTGTGGGAGTACTAGAACCGGTCGCGGGGGTGTTCTCCCGGTGAGTCCCCCCGGCCCCGGTCCTCGCCGAGGGGCCGGTCGCCGAGGTCGCGCAGGCGCGCGGCGGCCTCGGCGACGCGACTCTCGTCGAAGACCGCGACGCCGTGCCGTTCCAGCAGGGCGGTGGTGACCCCGTCACCGGGCACCCGCCGGCCGCCGAAGGCGCCGTCGTAGATGCTCAGGCTGCCGCAGGAGGGGCTGCCCTCCTTCAGGATCGCCACCCGCACGCCGTGGGCCCGCGCGGCGGCGAGCGCCGCCCGCGCGCCGGAGAGGAAGGCCTCCGTGACGTCGGCACCCGAGGCGGTCAGCACCCGGGCCCTCCCGGCCAGGACCGCCTCGCCCCCGGCCCCGCCCTCGATCTCCGCGGCCGGGCGCGGGACGGGCAGGCCGCCCTCGACCTCGGGGCAGAACGGGACGAGCCGCCCCTCCCGTCGCCACTCGGCCAGCAGCGCGTCGCCGCTCGTCTTGGCGGCCCCGTCGTAACGGACCTTCCGCCCCATCAGGCAGGCGCTGACCAGGATCCTCTCCACGGCCCCAGAGTACGTGGCGCGGCGCGGGGGGCGAGGGGGCCGGGCAGTACCCTTCTGCCCATGCCTTCCGATGTCCCGGGATTCCGATGATCGGCCCGCTCGCGACCGGCCTGATCCTGCTTTCGCTGGTGATCGGGATCTTCAGCCTTGTCACCACGATGCGGAACCGGCCGATGGGGAGAACGCTCCTCGTCTCGCTCGGGGTGCTGGAGCTCGGCCTGCTCGTCCAGGCGGGGTTCGTGATCGCCGCGCTGGTGAGGGGCGAGGGGCCCGCGGAGACGGCCACGCTCATCGGCTACCTGGCGGGCAGCCTGGTGATCCCGCCGGTGGCGGCGTTCTGGGGGTACGGCGAGCGCTCGCGCTGGGGGCCGGCGGTGATCGCGGTGGCGGGCTTCGCGATCCCCGGGATGGTCGGGCGGATGCTCCAGGTCTGGCAGGGGCTGCCGTGAGCGAGCCGGCGATCGGCACCGGCCCCGGACGCGCGCTGGTGGCGGTCTACGGGGTGTTCGCCCTCGCGGCGGGGGCCCGTGCCGCCGTGCAGATCGCCACCCGGTTCCAGGAGGCCCCGCTGGCGTACTCGCTGTCGGCGTTCGCCGCCGCCGTCTACGTCGTGCTCACCGTGGCGCTGGCCAGGGGGAACAGGACCCTGGCGCTGGTCGCCTGCGGTGTCGAGCTGGCCGGGGTGCTCATCGTGGGCACGCTCAGCATGGTCGACCCCGAGGCCTTCCCACGTGCCACGGTTTGGTCAGGTTATGGAAGTGGATACCTGTTCATCCCATTTGTGCTCCCTGTCCTGGGCCTTTACTGGCTTTTGCGGCGCCGTTAGTTAGGGCCGTACCTCACCGGGCATGTGTGCCTCCCGAACCGACCGAACCACAAGGGAGGACACGGTCATGAGCTCGATTGAACAGTCCGTCGACGTCAACGTGCCGATCCGGACCGCGTACAACCAGTGGACCCAGTTCGAGAGCTTTCCCGAGTTCATGGAAGGCGTCGAGACGATCAAGCAGCTGAGCGACACGCGCACGGCGTGGGTCGTCGAGATCGCAGGGGTTCGCCGGGAGTTCGAGGCGGAGATCACCGAGCAGCACCCCGACGAGCGGGTGGCCTGGAAGTCGGTCGAACGGCCGCACCAGGCGGGCGTGGTGACCTTCCACCATCTCGGCCCCGACACCACGCGGGTCACGTTGCAGATGGAGTACGACCCCGAGGGGTTCGTCGAGACCGTCGGTGACTGGCTGCAG
The DNA here is from genome assembly GCF_042888905.1 of Streptosporangium sp. NPDC002721. Lineage (NCBI taxonomy): Bacteria > Bacillati > Actinomycetota > Actinomycetes > Streptosporangiales > Streptosporangiaceae > Streptosporangium > Streptosporangium sp. NPDC002721. The sequence continues at coordinate 223,767 of NZ_JBIAQI010000015.1, read as the reverse complement.
ATCGTCCGTCTGCGCGTCCGCGGCGACATGGAGCGTTTCAAGACCTTCATCGAGTCGCGCGGCGGCGAGACCGGCGCGTGGCGCGGCGAGGTGCCCGGCCCGCACGAGCACGGCGACGCCGGTACCGGTACGGGCACGGGAGGCGGGTACGGCCTCGACGAGCCTGTGCCCCCGCGTACGGTGGGCCAGTCCTACCCGTCGGACCCGTCGCTCCCCCCGCCCGGTGGCACGCCGCTGCCCCCGGCCGGTCGCGGGCTCGGCGAGGAGCCGCCGCCCTCCCCGGGGCCGCGCATCTGACGCGCGCCCGAGGTAGGCGCGCCCGGTGCCGTCGCCCCGGCGTCCGTCGTCCGAACTGTCCGGGGTTCCGGGCACACGGAAGCCGAGGTCGCGCCGGTGCGTGAGAGAGCCGGGTCACGTTCTGTAAAGAGGGACGTGGCCCGGCTTTCACGTTGTCAGGTGTTCGCGCCCGGTGCGGTCCGGCGCGCGAGGTCAGGAACAAATCGAGGTTTTAGTCCTGTTACAGTCGGGGTCAGCCAATCATCCTACGATTGGATGAAACCCTAAGGAGGACTGAAACCAGCATGAGCGTGCTCACCCATCAGACCAGGGGCCGCACCGGTGGAACGACAGGCTCTCTCGCCTGGTTGCTCGTGCTGGGGATCGTTCTCGCGGCGCTGAACCTGCGCACCGCCGTCACGAGCGTCGGGCCGGTTCTCGACCAGATCACCTCTGGTCTCGGCATGACCGCCGTCGGAGCCGGGCTGCTCACAACGCTGCCCGTGCTCATCTTCGCCTCGGTCGGCGCGGTCACCCCCGCGCTGGCCAGGAAGGTCGGGGAGCACCGCCTTCTGCTCCTCGCCCTTCTCGTCCTCGGCGCGGGCCTGCTCGTCCGATCGATGGTCGGCTCCGCCGAGGTCTTCCTCTACAGCAGCGCCCTGGCGCTGTCGGGCGGGGCGGTGGGCAACGTGCTCATCCCCAGCCTGATCAAGCGCCACTTCCCCGGCCGGGCCGGGACCATGACCACCGTCTACACCACCGCCCTCGCGGTGGGCACGATGCTCGCGGCCGCCGCGACCGTGCCCATCCAGCGGGCCACCGACGGCAACTGGCACGTTGCCCTCGGGGTGTGGGGGGCGTTCGCCGCCGTCGCCGCCATTCCGTGGCTTGCGCTCTCGCGCAGTGAGCCGGAGCGGCACGGAGCGAGCGGGGGAACGGGTGCCCGCGTCCTGCTCCGCAGCAGGCTGGCCTGGGCGGTCGCCGCCTACTTCGGCACCCAGAGCATGGTCGCCTACATCATGTTCGGCTTCCTGCCGAAGATCCTCACCGACGGCGGCTACACCACCTCGCAGGCGGGCCTGGTCCTGGGCGTCTTCACCGCGATCGGCATCCCGGTCTCGCTCGTCGTGCCCGCGATCGCGTCGAGGTTCTCCGACCAGAGGCCGGTGGTGGCCGCCTTCGTCCTCTTCTACACGGCCGGTTTCCTCGGCCTCTGGCTCGGGCCCTCCAGCCTGGCCTGGGCCTTCGCCGGACTGGTCGGCATCGGCATGGGGTCCTTCCCGCTCGCGCTGACCATGCTCGCCATGCGTACCCGCACTCCCGAGGCGACGGCCGCGCTGTCGGCCTTCGGGCAGAGCACCGGGTATCTCATCGCGGGTGCCGGGCCCCTGCTCGTCGGCGTCATGCACGAGTCGACCGGTGGCTGGACGCTGCCGTTCCTGCTGCTGCTCGCGATGGTCGCCGTCCAGTTCGTGGCCGGCTGGCACGCGGGCCGTCCGGGCTACCTGGAGGACGAGCGGGCCCTGGCGCGCTGACCCGCCGTGACCGGTACGGCCCGCGCCCTTTCGGGGGCGGCGCGGGCCGTACCGGCATAATGGGGCGATGCCAATCACGGATTCGACGCGGGTCGGCTATCCGGGCGGAGAGGTCAAGGGGCGTTCGGTCGTCGTCGCCACCGTGCCGGTCGGCGACGGGTACGGGACCGTCGTGGCCGAGACCCCTTTCCACCCGCTGGACCACACCTGGCCCGACCAGCCCGCCGACACGGGGACCATCGGCGGGATCGCGGTGACCGACTGCGTGACCGGGGCCGTGGCCGAGGGTGAGGAGACCGTCCGTCTCGGCGCGGACATCCCGGTGCGCCGGGGGACCCCGGGCTGGCACTGGCTGGTCGTCCACGTCACGGCCGAACCCGTCGCGGGCGAACCTGTCACGGGCGGCGGTCCCGCCGCCGACGGTCTCACCGGTGCCGGTGCCGGTGCCGGTGCCGGTGCCGGCGCCGGTGCCGGGGTCGGGATCGGTGGCGAGGTCGAGTTGGTGGTCGACGCCGCGCGTCGTCGCGCGCTCTCGGCGGGGCACACCGCCTGCCACCTCGCCGCCCTCGCGCTCAACGCGGCGCTGGCCGGGCGGTGGCGCAAGGAGGTGCCCGCCGACGGGCTGGGGCACCCCGACTTCGACCAGGCCGCCATCGTCTCCTCGCGGATCCTCCCCGGCGGCAGCCACGACGTCTACCGGCTGGGCAAGTCGCTGCGCCGCAAGGGGTTCGGCACCGAGGGGCTGGCCGAGGAGCTCCCGAAGATCACCCATCTGGTCGGCGACCGCCTCCGGGAGTGGATCGAGGCCGACGCCGCCGTCGGGATCGACAGCCCCGGCCCGGAGCTCACCGCCCGGCGCACCTGGCGCTGCGCCCTGCCCGAGGCCGAGGTCTCCATCCCGTGCGGGGGGACGCACCTGTCGAGCACCGCCGAGCTCGGCACGGTCGCCGTGACCCTGGAGCTGTCCGCCGACGGTTCCGAGCTGACCATGCTCACCACCGTCGGCCCGTAGGGGGCGCCGGGGGAGGATCACGCGGTCAGGCGCGGCTTCGGGCGGCCCGCCGCGGAGACGGCCCGCAGGGCGGCCTCCGCGGCGATCAGGGCGCTGTGCGAGGAGACCTCGCTGAGCAGGCCGGGAGCCGCCACCGCGTCACCGGCCAGCCAGACGCCGTCGCCCCGGTCGATCGCGGGCCGGTCCCGCCAGGTGGCCCCCGGCAGGTCCAGGGCGCCGGTGCGGCCGTCGCACATGGCCTCCCGCCGCCAGGTCGTCCGCTCCCGCCAGCCGGGAAGCCCGAGATCGGCCACCCGCTCCACCCTGGAGATCGCCTCCGCCCTCGCCTCACCCGGCCTGACCGGCATCTGCAGCTGGCAGAGGCTGTGCCCCCCGGGGGCGAGCGAGGGGTCCGGCAGGCTGTAGCGCTCCAGGAAGCCTCCCTCGTCCAGGTCGGAGACGAAGAAGAGGTCGCCGGCGCTCGCCCGCAGGCCGAGGTCGAGCAGGACGGCCTTCCCGCTCTCCCAGCGCAGCGACCCGTCGCCGAGCAGCGTCCTGGCGGCGTCCAGCGAGGTCGCCACGATCACGGGGGCGCCCTCGGGCAGGCGGTCCACCCGCGAGCCGGTCTCGATCCGCACGCCCAGGCCGCGCGCGTGGACGGCCATCCGGTCGATCACCCGCCCCCAGCCGCCGACGACGTAGCGCGGGGCCGGATACCTCGGCGCGGTCGCCCGCAGCACCCGCTCCCAGACGAACGCCGCCGACAGCCGCCCGGGGTCCGCGTCGTAGGTGATCACCCCGGCCAGTCCCGAGGCGGCCCGCATGCCCTCCTCGCCGAGACGACGGGTGGCCCAGGTGCCGAAGTCCTCGTCCACCGGCGCCCGCAGCCGCCGCCTGGCGAGCGCCCCCAGCAGCGACCTGGGCGGCACCCCCGACAGCCGGCCGCCGTGGCGGAACCTGCTCCTGGCGAGCATGCCCGGCGTGAGCCTGGCGTACGGCCGGACCAGCCCCCTGGCCGCCAGCCAGCGCCAGGGCTCGCCGTCGGAGTAGAAGACGTGGGTGCCCTCATTGGCGACGTACGGCGCGGCGGTGCTGCGGGCCCGGCCGCCCAGCTCCCGGTGCGCCTCGTGGAGGGTGACCCGTGCGCCGCCCTCGGCGCACGCGATGGCCGCGGTGAGGCCGGCGAGCCCGCCGCCGACGACGGTGATGTCGCCGCCGCTGATCTGTCGCGTCTCTCGTGTCATGCCCGTACGACGGGCCGGGAGGTGCCGTTCGTGACATCACCGCCGCGCCGTTCCCCGGGGGACATCAGAGGTGGGCGAGCTTCTCCGGGTTCGCCACCAGGAAGACGGTCCTGATCAGGCCGTCCTCGACGACCAGGGAGAACACGGTGATCGGCCGGCCGTCCGCGGTCACCACCACGGCCGGCCCGCCGTTCACCTCCGTGATCCGCACGTCGAAACCGGAGACAGGTCCGGCGCCGATGCTCTCCATGAAGCCCCGCAGGCGGCTCCCGGTGGCGATCGAGGACAGGAAGCGCGCCACCCTGCTCGCGCCGACGATGACCCGCAGCGGGGCCTTGGCCCTGCCGCCGCCGTCGCTGACCAGCGACACGTCCTCGGCGAGGATCGCGGTCAGCGCCCCCAGGTCACCGCCCGCGGCCGCCTCGGCGAACCGCTCGGTGAGCCTGCGCCGCAGCCCCCGGTCCACCTCGAACCTCGGCCTGCCCTCCTGGACGTGCTCCCTGCCGCGCCGGGCGAGCTGCCGGGTCGCCGCCTCGCCGCGCCCGATCACCTCGCCGATCTCCGCGTACGACATGCCGAACGCCTCCCGCAGCACGAACACCGCGCGCTCCAGCGGGGAGAGGGTCTCCAGCACCACGAGCAGGGCCAGCTCCACCGAGTCGGCGAGCTCGGCGTGCTCGGCCACGTCCGGGGTGACGACCAGCTCCGGCAGCCACGACCCGACGTAGGCCTCACGCCGGCTCCTCACCCGCCGCAGCCGGTCGATGGAGAGCCGTGTCACGACCCTGATCAGATACGCCCGGTCGTCCTCCACCTGGGAGACGTCCACCCCCGACCAGCGCAGCCACGCCTCCTGGACGACGTCCTCGGCGTCGGTCACGCTGCCCAGGATCCGGTAGGCGACCCCGGTGAGCAGGTCGCGGTGCTCTTCGAAACGCTCGACGGCCATAGGAGGACAGACGTATCACGGGGCCCCGGTGTGACACGACCCGGTAAACGGTTGTTTACTGCGACCCTTTACCATGCGAGGGCGGAAGTCCGCAGCGGAGACAGCGGAGACAGCGGAGGAGTGGGCAGTGACGGGAACGACCCTCGCCGAACCGGGCACCATCCGGCAGGGCAGGCATCTGCGGCTGACCCTGGTGGCGCTCTCCACGGCGGGGATGGTCGTCTCCGTCCAGCAGACCGTGGTCATCCCGCTGCTGCCCCGGCTGATGGTCACCTTCGGCGTGTCGGTGGCCGAGGTCACCTGGGTCTTCACCGCCTCGCTGCTCGCCGGCGCGGTGGCCACGCCGCTGCTGTCGCGCCTCGGTGACATGTACGGCAAGAAGCGGATGATCCTGCTCACCGTCGGCCTGCTCGTCCTGGGCTCGGTGGTCTGCGCCCTGTCCGGCTCGCTCCCCATGTTGATCGCCGGCCGGGCCCTGCAGGGCGCGTCGACCGCGCTGATCCCGCTGGCCATCGGCATGATCAAGGACGGTTTCCCGCCCGCCAGGGTCATGACGGCCATCGGGGTGGTCAGCGCCACCATGGGCGTCGGCGGCAGCCTCGGCATGATCGTCACCGGCCTGATCGCCGACCGTACCTCCGACCACCACCCGGTCTTCTGGATCACCGCCGGTCTCGCCGTGGGCGCGGTCGTCCTCATCGCGCTCAGCGCCCACGACGGCGGGGCCGGTGCCGGAGGCCGCCCCGACCTCGTCGGCGCGGCGCTGCTGTCGGTCTGGCTCGTCTGCCTGCTGCTGGCGATCTCCAAGGGCAACGACTGGGGCTGGGGCTCGGGAACCGTCGTCGGGCTGTTCGCGGGCGCGGCCCTGTCCTGCGCCGCGTGGGTCGTCAGCCAGATGCGGCTCCGGTCGCCGATGGTGCGGCTGCACCTGCTCGTCGGGCCCCGGTCCCTGCCGGCCAACCTGGCCTCGCTGCTCCTGGGTTTCGCCATGTTCGGCTCCTTCACCCTGATCTCCAGCTTCGTCCAGACACCTCCGTCGGCCGGGTACGGCTTCGGCGGGTCGGTCCTCGACGTGGGTATCTACGCCCTGCCCAGCACCGTGACCATGCTGCTGGCCTCCTTCGTGGCGGGCCGCCTCTCCACGCGCCTCGGCCCCGCCTACTCCCTCGCCCTCGGCGCGGGCCTGTGCGCGACCGGATTCGGGTGGTTCACCCTCTTCAACGACTCGGTGCTCCACCTGATCGGCTCCAACGCCGTGCAGGGACTGGGATTCGGCGTCGGGTACGCGGCGCTGGGGGCGCTCGCCGTGCAGCACGTGCCCATGGACCAGAGCGGCATCGCCAGCGGCATCAACTCCCTGGTCCGCTCCATCGGCGGCAGCGTCTCCGGCGCCGCGACCTCGGCCCTCCTCACCTCCGTCACCATCGCCGGCACCTCCGTCCCCTCCCGCGACGCGTACGTGATCTCCTTCGCCATCATCACCGCGAGCGCCATGGGCTCGGCGGCCGTCGCGCTCGTGACCGGAATGAGGGCGCGAGGACTGTCCCGAATCGGTTAGGATTTCATCTGCATCGCAAGGGGCTATGGCGCAGCTGGTAGCGCGCCTCCATGGCATGGAGGAGGTCTGGGGTTCGAATCCCCATAGCTCCACTTCGGTGACTGGGGTCCGCTGTTCGCAGGTTTGAAGCCTGCTTCCGGCGGGCCCCTTCGTCGTTTCTGTCGGGGGGACGACCCCCCGGGCCCCCCGGTGCGGGGGCTCCGCCCCCACGCCCCCCTCCCTCGCTTCGCTCAGGGGCCGCCTCGTCGGCCTGTTCCCGAATTCTGTGAAAGGCGGGGCGGGTCAGTCGTCCGAGGCGACGACGACGGCCAGGGAGTCCTGGTTCCGGTCGATCAGGATGAGTTCGTGGAACTCGCCGAGGATCCACCCCAGGTCGTCGTCGCGGGCCGCCTCGTCGAGGGTGCGGAGGCGGTAGCGGGAGGTGGCCGCGCGGATCAGCGGGTAGACCTCGGCCTCCAGGTCGTGGGCGATCGTCTCGGGAAGGTCGGCGTACCTGCCGGCCCAGGTGCGGATCGTGGCGCAGGCGGTCTCCTGGTCGACCTCCTCGAACGAGGCGGCGGAGAGCGCGTCGAGGCGGTAGGGGCCGTGCACCGGGCCGTCGTCCTCCCGGGAGCCGGAGCCCAGATAGTCGTTCCGGTACAGCTGGTGGGAGAGCAGCGCGGTGAGCAGCGGTTCGTCGTCCTGCGGGGCGGTGAGACGGAAGTGCTTCACGTCCACCCAGCGGTAGGTCCTGTCCTTGAAGTTGACCAGGGTGGTCGAGGCGAACGCCAGTTGCTCCATGGGTGTGACCATAGTGACTCCCGGGATCCGCGCATCGCCGATTGGCCGAACTGGATGGGCGCTCAGGAAACGGAAAAAACGGGGCACGAGCTGGGGGCGCGCGACGAGCGGGCACTCACTCCCCGGAGGAGGGGCGACGTTTGCCGCTCCGGGGTGAGGGCAGCCGTTGACAAACACGACGTGGCGCCACAGGAGGTCAGATGCTGCCCGGCAAGCAGAAGGTCGGCACGGTCGCGGTGATCGCCCACCAGAAGAAGACGTTCGGCGGAGGGCTGGACGAGCTGCGCAGGCTTCTCGCCGACGAGGGAGTCGACAAGCTGCTCTGGTACGAGGTGCCCAAGAGTAAGAAGGCGCCGAAGAAGGCGAAGAAGGCGTTGAAGGAAGGGGCCGACCTGGTCCTGGTGTGGGGTGGCGACGGCATGGTGCAGCGTTGCGTGGACACGCTCGCGGGCTCCGGTGTCACGGTCGGCATCCTTCCCGCCGGGACGGCCAACCTCTTCGCGCAGAACCTGGGCATCCCCGAGGACCTGCCCAAGGCCGTGCACATCGCCTTCCACGGCGAGAGCAGGAAGCTGGACCTCGGGAAGGTCAACGGGGAGCACTTCGCCGTCATGGCCGGGGTCGGCTTCGACGCGGCGATGATCGAGGACGCCGACCGGGGGCTGAAGGACCGCCTGGGGCGCGTGGCGTACGTCTGGACGGGCCTGCGCCACGTCCGGGGGGAGCTCGTGCGGATGGAGGTCAAGATCGACGGTGTGACGTGGTTCGAGGGCGAGGCGAGCTGCCTGCTGCTGGGCAACGTCGGCACCATCACCGGCGGTATCGAGGCGTTCGACGACGCGCGTCCCGACGACGGGTGGCTGGAGATCGGCGTGACCACCGCGACGGGGCCGATCCAGTGGGCGCGCGTGCTCGGCCGGATGAGTGTGGGGCGGTCCGACGAGTCGCCGTTCGTCCGGATGTCCCGGGCGCGCAAGGTGACCGCCACGTTCGCCACCCCCATGACCTACGAGCTGGACGGCGGCGCCAAGGGCACCGTCACCGAGCTCAAGGCCAAGGTCGTGCCCGGCGGCATCACCATCCGTGTCCCCGAGTCCACCGGCTCCGACGAGTCGTGATCCGGGGGCGCCGGCCGTGACCGGCCCTGACCGGCCGTGATCCCGGGACCCTCGGCTCTGACGAGTCGATCCCGGGCCCTCGGTTCCGGCCGGTCGTGATCGCGGGTCACCGCGCGCGGCCGGTTCGCGGGTACGGCCGCCGGGGGCGTTACAAAATCCCCCTTTTCGTTAACATTCATGACAAATGTAGATTGGATATGGTTTATCGACCGATTTCGCTTAGTGGGAAAGAGTGGGTCGATGGCCGGTAATCGCTGGACCGAGGCCGCCGTTCCCGACCGGCCGACGGGGATCGTGTACGGACCGTGATCGAGCTGAAGGTGTCGATCGACATAGACCGTCCGGCGGCCGAGATATGGCGGATCGTCGCCGACTTCGGACAGGATCCCCGGTGGCGCGCGGGCGTGACCACGATGGCGCCCGATCCGCCGGGTCTCGTCGTCCCGGGCACCACCACCGACGAGACCCTGCGTATCGCCGGACGCGGCTTCTACATCAGCGGCCTGGTGACCTCGGTGGTACCAGGCAGGGAGTTCCTCTGGCGGGGGACGTCGGGGATCGACGTCGAGGGCGGCAGGTCGGTCGTGCCGCTGGACGACGACCGGTGCCGGGTGACCATGTGGTTCCGGCTCCGCCTCCCCGGCCTGCTGCGCCTGCGCGCTCCCATGCTCGAACGCATGCTCAGGCGCAAGCTCCAGCAGAACGTCCGCCGCCTCGCCGATCTGGTCAGCACGGACGCGTGGCGCCGTCCGCGGGGGACGGCCACCTCGCGTGACCGCTGTCCCCGGTCGTCGCGGTGAACGCGGCCCGGGTGGTCGTCACACCCGCGTGACCGTCATCTGCAGTTCGGTCACCCAGTTGTCGTGGTCGCCCTCCGGGCAGTCGATGGAGACCTCCCTGGCCAGCCCGAGACCGCGGTAGTCGTGCTCGTCGATCCAGTGGGCCAGTGTCTGGAACGTCGGTCCCACCTCCTCCATCGGGCCGCGGTGGATGATCGTGGCGGCCTGCTCGATCTCCGGCAGGTCCACGACCGCGAAGTCGTGGTCGCCGCTCGTCTCCGCGGCGACCTCCAGCCCGGCGCGCACGGTCACCCGGCCGTCGGCCTCGGGCTCGTACCGGGCGATGCCGTAGCCGGTGACCTTCACCCCGGCGGCGTCGACGCGCCGGCACAGCTCGGCGCGGCGCAGCCGCAGCATCCCGTACAGCTCCGCGGTGTCGACCCGCTCGTCCAGGATCGAACCGATCTGGCGCAGGGTGAGGCCGAGGTCCTTCAGGGCGATGACGCGGTTGAGTCGCGACAGCTGGTCGGCCCGGTAGAAGCGGTGCCCGCTGCCCGGGTCGACGTGGGCGGGCCGGAGCAGGCCGATCGCGTCGTAGTGGCGCAACACGCGCACCGACACCTGGCCGAGCTGGGAGAACGCTCCGATGCTGAACATGGTGCCTCCAGGTATAGGGGGTGACACCGTGTCAGCCGCAACCCCGGGCCCCGTCTCCGCCGCCCCTTCCGCGAGTCCCGGCCCACGGCCTCGGTAGCGGGCGCGCACGGTCGTCGTGCTCGCGTCCGGTCCGGCCGGGCGTCTTCGTGGCGTACCGTCGTTGACGGCTACTGGCGGGTAGGAATAGGTTCCCAGATACCAACTGGTCGGTTCGAAGGGGACGTCGGCCTCGCTCGGCGCGAGACCGGGGGTCCCGGGCGCCGGCTGTCCTGTTGACTCCCTGGAGGCGTGATGACCGACGTCCAGCTGGCCCGTCAATCCTGGCGCCGCCTGGAGCCCGTCCACGGGATGATCTACTTCGTGCCCGAGGCCACCGAGCGCTACGCCGCGCTCGGTCTCGACAGCCGCGCGGGTTACTTCGCCTCCCGCGCCGCGGCCTTCGGCACCGCCTCCGCCGAGCTGGTCATCGCGACCTTCTACAACTTCCACCCCGCTCTCGTACGGCGCGCGCTTCCCGCCGCGTGGCAGGTCACGACCCCGGAGAAGGTGCTCGCGGCCCGCCTCGAAGCCGCCGTGGCGGCCCTGCGCCGGGCCGGGATCCACGAGATCGACACGCTCGCCGAGACGACGGAGCTCGCCGTCCGCGCCGCGGAGAGGGCGTGTGAGCATCCCCAGGGACGCCCGCTGTTCGCCGCGCACGCCGCGCTGCCCTGGCCCTCGGAGCCGCTCCCGCGGCTCTGGCACGCCCAGACGCTGCTTCGCGAGTTCCGGGGGGACGGGCACGTCGCGTGCCTGCTCGCCGAGGGTGTCGGCCCGCTGGACGCGCTGGTCCTGCACGCCGCGACCGGGCACGTCCCCACGGTGTTCCTCAAGTTCAGCCGCGACTGGCCCGAGGAGGAGTGGGCCGGGGCCGAGGAGAGGCTGCGCGAGCGCGGCCTGCTGGCCGGCGACGGGCTCACCGAGGAGGGCGCGGCGCTCAGGCGGCGGATCGAGGACCGCACCGACGAGCTGGCACTGCCCGCGTACGCCGCGCTCTCCGACGACGAGCTGGCCCGCCTGGCCGAGCTGGCCCGCCCCTTCGGCCGGGCCGTGGTGGACAACGGCCTGCTCACCCTCTCCGGCTGAGGTCGCGGGGGTACGGCCTTCGCGGTCACCCTCGCCGTGCGGACGGGTTCTCGCGGTCGTCGCCCGCGGGGTGACCGGGGCCTTCCCGGTCACCTCTCGCCGGGCGGCCGGATCAGTTTCTCGCGGACGGGTCGGCGACCTGGCCGATGAACAGCGGGGTCAGCGTCGGCCGGTGGACGATCGCGAAGGCGAACGGACGGTCGGCGCGGACCTCGGCCTCGGGCGGTGGCGGGGCCGACGCGGGGAAGGCGAGGCCGGTGACGGCGGCGGCCTCGGTACCCCACTCGTCCACGGCGATGTTGGCGCGGTGGATCGCCTGGTCGAGGTGGGCCCCGTCGACGATCCCCGAGTAGTCGTTCCCCCGCAACCCCAGCTTCGCGAGCGACTCCGCCAGGTCCAGGGTCGCGGAGAAGTCCCATCGGGGCATGGCGAGCCGCACCGGCCGTTCCTTGAGCCCGTTGGCCACCCGCGCCATCACGGCGGGGGAGAGCAGGTCGCCGGGGGAGCCGCCCGCCCGCGGCACGAGGACCCACATGGCCAGCTCGTCCCCGGTGTAACGCAGCTCCACGGCCTGCCAGCCGGACCCTTCCGCGTACGGGATGGAGCCGTCGCGGCGCATCAGGGGGGTGCGGATCGTCGTACCGTCGGCGCGGGTGAAGGTGGCGCCCTCCTCCGGCGGGTCGGTGAACGGTGTCGTCCAGTCGGCCTTGAGATAGATGGCGTTGGCGATGACCAGCTTGGTCTTCGCGGGCAGGTCGTCGAACACCTTCTTGATCCGCCCGGCGGTCCGCTCCTCGGCCCAGGCGTTGATGACCTCCGTGGCGTCCCCGGTGAAGTCCACCTGGCGCACGCCCGTGCCGTACTGCGCCGCGAGCGTGCGCAGGAACCCGGGCTTGACGCTCAGCCCCTCCTGGGTGAACAACTCGTTGGCGATGCCCATGACCGGAGGCTCGGGGGCGCCTCCCTGGGCGTCCCGCTCCGCGTCCGGGCCGGGCGGGGGCGGCGGGTCGTCGGTCGTGACGATCTGCCGGGTGAGCTCGTTGAGGGAGGTGTGCGGGCCCTCGGCGGGGAAGCCGAAGACCGCGTCGAGCTCGGTGGCAGTGCCCCCGGTGCCCCCGGTGCCCCCGGTGCCCCCGGTGGCCCCGGCCCTCGCCATGCCGAAGGCGTAACCGATGCTCAGAGGCGACAGGACGGTGTTGGCCCCGGGCTTCGCGGTCGCGGCGAACAGGGAGTGTCCGAAGGCGGTCAGACCACGTACGGTCTCCGCGACAGGGGGGTTCTTGGGGACCTCCCGCTTCACCCCCTTCGCGGTGATCGCGCTGGACTCGGTCATGGCGCACGCCGAGAGGGCGGCGACGGCCAGCAGTGCGGGTAACAGTCGGCGCATGCTCCTGAGACGTACGCCACCGCCGGGCGGTTCACCCGGTTCGCGTGCCGGCCGGTCCGCGGGGCGGGCGGCATCAGGTGAACGCGGCGAAGGCGCCCGCCCCGATGAGGGCGACGGCCCAGGCGAGGTCGAGGTTGAACCACGCCTTGCGGAGCACCGCCACGCCCAGCCGCTCGTAGACGACGAGGGCCAGGACGGTGGTGGTCACCAGCATGGCCATCGTGTGCACCCCGGTCGTCAGCAGGCTCTGCGAGACCAGCGCGGCGGCCTCGTGTCCTTCGTGGCCGCCGTGCCCGCCGTGTCCGGCGTGTCCGCCGTTCAGGGTGACCGGGAGCACCATCAGCCCGGCCCCGTGGGCGGTGGCCATCAGGAACGACCACCCGGCCAGCTGCCACTTCGTCACCTTCATGCCGACCCAGCGGGGATGGCGCCGCCGCAGCAGCCGCCAGAGGCCGAACCCGCACACCACGGCCGCCACGCCGTACGAGACCGCCTTGGGCGGGGCGGCCAGCCTGGCCGCCGACACCAGCCCGAGCGTGATCAGCACCGAGCCCGCGTGACCGAGCACGATGGGCGGCAGCGCGCGTAGCACCCCGTCGCGCGAGCGCTCCTGCAGCCCGAGCGCGACCGCGAAGAGCCAGCCCATGGCCGGGTTCAGACCGTGGAAGGCACCGAGCCCGGCCAGGACGAGCAGGGACGTCAGATCCATCGGACACGCCTCGCGGGAAGTGGGAAGGTGACCGGGATCGGCGGGAGGGCGGCTGCGGCGGCGGAGGCGGTGGCGGTGGCCGGTGGGTCCGCGGCCGGGGTCATGGGACGCATGGTCATGGGAAGCAGTAGGAGTCGGAGGAGGAGTCGCCGCCCTGCAGGCGGACCTGGTGCGCGCGGCGGCCGTCGGCGGCGAAGTCGACGAGGAAACCCGGATCGAGGGCGATCGAACCGTCGTCGGCGATGTCCACCTTCGCCATCCAGCTGGAGATGCCGTCGGGGTAGAAGACGTCGTCCCAGGAGCGGTAGAGCGAGTTGGTGAAGTACACCCGCCGCCCGTCCCTGCTGGCCTCGACCATCTGCGGCCCCCCGTTCAGCGCCCGGCCCGGATCGGCGGGGTGGCCCTCGCGCCGAGCGATCCCGCCGAGCCGGACCGAGCCGGTCTCGCGCGGGTCGAAGGGGTCGGAGACGTCGTACGCCTTGAGCTCGCCGGTGCCCCAGGCGGAGACGAGCAGGATCCGGTCGTCGAGCGTGAGCGAGATGTCGCTGACCAGCGGTGGTACCGCGCCGAACTGCTTGAGCGGCTCGGGCAGCAGGCTCGGGTCGGCGGGCTCGGCCGGGATCGTGATCGTCTTGCGGGCCTTCCAGACGCCGTTGTCCAGATACCAGGTGAAGATGTTGGCCGACAGGTCCTCGACGTTGATCACGCTGTTGACGAAGCCGTAGGTCTTGGTCGGGTCGTGGGCGGGCCGGAGCTCCAGGGCCATCTGGTGCTGGTCGCCCAGGTCGATCTCCTGGAGGTGCCTGCGCTTGACCAGGTCCCAGACGTGCAGCCGGTGGCCGTACTGCCGGCCGACGAGAAGCTCCAGCGAGGGCCCCGGCTCGATCTGGTTGGGCGTGCCCCACTCGCTGGTGATCATCGTGTCGTGCCCGAGGTGCCACCAGAAGTCGTAGTGCAGCCGCTGCGGACCCCGGTCGGCCTCCCAGCGGCCCTTGGGCTCGAAGGTGTCGTGGTCGAGCGTGAACACGCCGCCGGGCGCGTCGCCGTCCACGTTGCCGAGCGCGCTGACGTAGATGGCGTCGGTGCCGCAGTGGACGGTGTGCGGGCGGCTGTAGCCGGTCTTCTCGAAGATGGTCTCCGGCTCGATCGTCTTGACGAGCTTGGGGCGCCAGGGGTCGTCCTTGACGTCGAAGATGTAGATCCTGCTGGACCTCAGGCCCGGAAGGACCAGATAGCGCCGCTCCACGTGCGGGTGCGGCGCGTACGGGCACAGGGCGGCGCTGCACACGTTCCAGCCGAAGTGGTGGAGCTCGTCGCCGGGGACGGACATGTCGTGCACGTCGGCGATCGACCCGTCCGACAGGTCGATCGTGGCGAGCCCGTCCGGCCGGTCGTCACCGGTCGTGGCGAGCAGCGCGACGTAGGCGAGCTCCTCCTTCGGGGCCGTCATGGCGTCGCGGGCCGACGGATAGAAGGTGGGATCGGGCTGAATGAGCGCCACGGTGAACTCCTGAACTCGTAGCCGGAATCGGTACCCAACTAATCATGTAGGAAAACTGTCTGTTGTCCAGGGGTCGTTCTGTGTGACCGGCGTGGACGGGAGGGTGGGCCCGGTCGTCCGGTTCCGCCGGTTCGCGAGCCGGTGAACGCGGAAAACGGTCCGCGTGGGCGCGAGATCCTCTGGTCGAGGGGTTTCGCGGGGAAGGTAGTAAACCGAATGTTTCGGACAAGCGGAGAGGTGCGAGGCATAATGCCCCGCACCTCTCCATATTTCAGTTGACGGCCATCCGGCCCGCGCGGCCGTTCCCGAGTTTCACTTTCCCGGTCCTACGGACCTTCGAAGTGAACCGCCGGGCCGGGACACGTCAATCGACCTGTTTCCGTAAGGCCCCTGGAAATCTCAGCAGACTCTCACAGCGGCGACCGTGCAGGCCCTCGGCTGGGCCCAGTAAACCGGGGTGCTGACCACCGGAAGGCTGACCACCGGGGTACCGACGACCGGGAGACCGACGATCGGCCTGCTGACCGTTCCCGCTCCGGGAGGTCCGGGCGGGCCCTGAGGCCCAACGGGCCCGGCGGGTCCCTCAGGTCCTGCGGGTCCGGCTGGTCCTTCCGGTCCGGGTGCGCCGTCGGCGCCTGCGGGCCCTGCGGGTCCCTCAGGTCCTGCGGGTCCGGCTGGTCCCTCGGGTCCGGGTGCGCCGTCGGCGCCTGCGGGTCCGGCTGGTCCCTCGGGTCCCGGTGCGCCGTCGGCGCCTGCGGGCCCTGCGGGTCCCTCAGGTCCTGCGGGTCCGGCTGGTCCTTCCGGTCCGGGTGCGCCGTCGGCGCCTGCGGGTCCGGCTGGTCCTTCCGGTCCGGGTGCGCCGTCGGCGCCTGCGA